>CACDIC010000004.1 GCA_902552805.1 uncultured Pelagibacteraceae bacterium | reverse complement strand
TAAAGGTTACACAATTGTAGATACATTTGGATACAAAAGAATAAATAGCGTCTCTATAATGAAATTGTCTAAAGATGGTCAAAAGGTTATAGGATCAAAAGAAAATATTTCATGCGATAGTTTGGGTGTTTCAGGGGGTTGGACACCAGCAGTTCATCTATTTACTCAATCGGGTGGAAAACTTAAATTTAGAGATGATGATCAAGTTTTTATTCCAAATACTTATCCATCAAATCAGATAAGTATCGGAAGTTGTAATGGTGATTTTACTTTGGATGAAATATTAATTAATGGACCTAAATTACTTAAAGAATTTTTAAAAATAAAGAAAACCGAATACGAAAATATTGAAATATATTCAGCATTTAACAAATCAAAAAGAAATATTTGGTTGTTACCTTCGAATAAAATTGTAGGGAAAACTAAATCATTTGTAGATTTTCAAAATGATGCAACAGCTAAAGATATTAAATTAGCTTTAAGAGAAGGTTTCAGGTCTATTGAGCATGTTAAAAGGTATACAACAACAGGCATGGGTACAGATCAAGGTAAACTTGGGAATATGCATGCCTTAGGAATAATTTCCGAAACAGCATCTTCTAAAATGGGTGAACTTGGTACTACAACATTTAGACCACCCTACACTCCTCTTACCTTTGGTACTATCGTTGGAAGAAATGTTGGTAAATATTTTGATATAATAAGAAAAACGCCAATTCACGATTGGCATGTTGAAAATAAAGCTGAATTTGAGAATGTAGGACAATGGAAAAGAGCTTGGTATTATCCACAGAATGGTGAAAACATGCACGAAGCAGTTCAAAGAGAAAGTAAAGCTGCAAGAGATAGTGCGGGCATATTGGATGCATCCACGTTAGGTAAAATTGATATTCAAGGTACTGATGCCTCTGAATTTTTAAATAGAGTTTATACCAATGCTTGGTCAAAACTTGAGATTGGAAAATGTCGATATGGTTTAATGCTGAACGAAGATGGCATGGTCTATGACGATGGTGTCACTACCAGATTAGACGAAAATCATTATATCATGACAACGACAACTGGTGGTGCTGCTACAGTTTTAGGTAAACTTGAAGATTATCTTCAAACTGAATGGCCTGAACTAGATGTGTATTTGACATCTGTAACTGACCATTACGCAACTATTAGTGTTTGTGGTCCTAATAGTAAAAAGATAATACAAAAAGTAATACCTGAGATCGATTTATCAGATAAAGATTTTCCTCATATGTCATTTAAGAATTCAAAAATTGGTAAAGTGAAATGTAGAGTTATGAGAATAAGTTTTACTGGTGAGCAAAGTTACGAAATCAATATTCAGGCCAATTACGCTAAATCAGTATGGGAAAATTGTATGGAGGCAGGAAAGGAATTTAATATTACTCCCTATGGGACTGAAACAATGCATTTATTGAGAGCGGAAAAAGGATTTATCATAGCCGGTCAAGACACAGATGCAACTATGACACCAATTGATTTACAAATGGATTGGATAGTTAGTAAAAAGAAATTTGATTTTATAGGTAAAAGATCTTTATATAGATCAGATACTATAAGGGAAGATAGGAAACAATTAGTAGGTCTTATCACAGACAATCCAGAAGAAATATTAGAAGAAGGGGCACAAATTGTTGCGGATATGAACAAAACACCAATAGAAATGTTAGGTCATGTTACTTCTAGTTATTTTAGTCCAAATTTAAAAAAATCTATTGCTCTTGGAGTAGTTAAGGGCGGAAAAAATATGATGGGTCAAAAATTGATAATTCCAATGGAAAAAAAACAAATCAATGTAACAGTTACAGATCCGGTATTCCTAGATAAGGAGAACAAAAGATTAAATGCTTAATTATTCAAATGTAATTGAAAATGATAAATCTTATCCAGGTTTGCTAATGAGAGAAATAAAACCTGTCATGAAACTTATTATTAGAGGAAAAAAAAGACAGTTTTTATCTGCAGTTGGAAAATCATTAAATCTTCTTTTGCCAAATGAAGCAAATACTTCCTCAAGAAGTGATCAATTAACAGCTCTTTGGTTAAGCCCAGATGAATGGATGATTTTTTCAAATGAAATTTTAAAATCTGATGATAATAACTACGATGTAGAAAAATTACTCAATAAAAATATTTGTAAAACAAATTTGGGTGCTGTAACTGATGTCACAGACCAATTTGTATTAATAAATCTTAAAGGTGATAAAATTTTTGATTTATTTGAAACTGGATCTCCGTTTAATTTTAATGATTTTAAATCCAAAAAAGGCATTGTAACTCAAACAATTTTGACAAAAATTGATATAATTGTTCACAATCAGGACATTAATAATGTAAATTTATTTGTGAGAAGATCCTTTTCAGATCATTTATTTTCATGGATGAATGATAGTGCGTCAAGATTATAGATCTCAATAATAAAAAAAATAATGTAGTCCTCTAAATTATGAAAAAATTACTACTATTAATATTATTTACCTTTTTACCATTCTCACTTAATGCAGATTCAAATTTAGATAAAATACTATCATCAGGTGTATTAAAAGTTGGAACTACTGGAGATTGGGATCCCATGACAGTTAAGGATCCAGCTACTAATAAATATAAGGGTTTTGATATTGATGTCATGAATGAACTTGCAAAAGATATGGGTGTAAAGATTGAATTTGTACCAGCAGAATGGAAAACTATTGTTTCAGGTATAACATCAGCAAGGTATGATATTTCAACAAGTGTAACAAAAACTGCAAAACGAGCTGAAGTAGCAGGATTTACTGATACTTATTACAAATATGCTACTGTTCCACTAGTTCTTAAAAAGAACTTAAAAAAATTCCCCACTTGGGACTCCCTAAATAACGAAAACGTAACGATAGCAACTACTCTTGGTACTTCTCAAGAAGAAAAGGCGAAAGAATTTTTTCCAAAATCAAAATTAAACTCAATTGAAGCTCCAGCTAGAGACTTTCAAGAAGTATTAGCAGGTAGAGCTGATGGTAATATTACAAGTTCAACAGAAGCAAATAAATTGGTTATCAAATATCCTCAATTAGCAATTGTTCCAGATGGTGGAAAAAATCCAGCTTTTTTAGCAATGATGGTGCCAAAAGGTGATACTAAGTGGAACGATTATGTAAATAAATGGATTAAAGATAAAAAATCCTCAGGGTTCTTCACTAAGTTATTAGCTAAATATAATTTAAAGAGTTTATAAAAAATTAGTAATTAGTTTTTAATTCTTTATAACTTGAAGAGTGAGAAATTTATTTTTTTTACTCTTAATTTTCCCATTAACTTCATGCGGTAAAAGTGAATTAAATTGGTTAATCTTGTCTCCAAACAATATTGAAGGATTAACTAACTTAAAGTTTTTATTAAGTGGTTTAACAACCACTATCTATATTAGTATAGTCTCTATAATTATTTCAATTATTCTTGGTCTTTTAGTTGCTATTCCATCACTAGCTAAAAGCAAATTTTTAACCTATCTGAATATTGGTTATGTGGAGATTGTAAGAGCAATTCCTTTACTAGTTTTGATTTTATGGATTTATTATGGTTTGCCAATTATGACAGGTATAAGTTTTAGTCCTTTTGTTTCCGGTATCATAGCTCTTTCAATTAGTGAAAGTGCTTTTCAAGCAGAAATATTTAGAGCAGGAATTAATTCAATTAAAAAATCACAATGGGAAGCGGGAAGTTCTTTGGGATTAAGTTTTTTTAGAAAATTAAGATTAGTTATCTTACCTCAAGCAATAAAGAATATTTTACCAGCTATAGGTAATCAATTTGTTTATGTTCTTAAAATGTCATCACTTGTGTCAATAATTGGTATTGGAGATTTAACAAGAAAAGCAAACGAATTAGTTGTGACAACTTATCGGCCGCTAGAAATTTATACATTTTTAATCCTCGAGTATCTTGTTTTAATTTTGGTTGTTTCTTTTTTAGTTAGAAAATTAGAGAAAAGATTACAAAAAGATTAATTTTTTTTTCTCCAATCCCAAGGATATTCAAATTTCATAGACCACATTCCTAAATTATTTAATCTTGCATAATTCTCATCAGATACGAATTTCTTTGAATATTTTCTATAAGCAAAAGCATAACCTTCTTTAACTAAATAACTTGATAAACTTGTATTATTTACGAAACATTCAGCTAAAATTCTTTTATACTGATCCTTCCCCTCTTCAACACATTTTATCTCATTATTTCCTATTATATTAATTAATAATTTTTTTGCTTCAATCCCACAAAAAATTATTTGATTATTCTTACTACAGGTTTGTTTTAATTCAGGGGTATCAATTCCACTAAATCTAATTTTTTTTCCATTTAAATGTATAGTATCACCATCAACAACTTTGATTTCATGTGATTTAACATCTTTTAGAGTTAAGAAAAAAGAGGATAGGAAAAAACTAATAACTAAAAACAGCTTTATTTTGTTTAAATACATTATTTAGAAAATACCCAATAAATATTAAAACAGCAATTCCCATAGCCCAATTAGTCACCATAATAGTATAAAAAATATCTTGGTAATCACCACCTCTTATATTTATCACATACCATAAACTTAGAAAAGGAAACGCAGTTAATCTTAAAATACTCAAATAGAGACTATACAAAGGTTTTTTAACAGCTTGAAATACTGCTGTAGTAATAAAGAAAACTGGATAAATTGGTCCAATCAAAGCTGCAACCTTGAGATATATAGCTCCACTCTTCACTGCTTCTTGATTATCAGTAAATAAAGATACAAAAAATTCAGCCCCAAAAAAAATTATTACTCCAGCAATAATCATAAATGATATTCCAAAAAATAAAGCCTTAGTATAAAGCTCTCTTATTCTATTATAGGCTTTTGCACCAAAATTTTGTCCTCCAATGGAAAGTACTGCGGTATTTAAACCAATAACAGGTAATAAAAAAACTTGCTCTACTCTTAATGCTGCACCATAACCAGCTGTTGCTAATTCCCCGAATTTACCTATGAAATATAAGATATTAAATATACCTACACCAATAAACAACATACTGAACATTACTGGCACAGCTTGATTTGTTAATGATTTTAAATATTCAAATTTTGGAATAAAGCATTGTGGTTTGAGATAATTCCTTATTTGACAATTATTGACCTTAAAAGCTAAATAGATTGTCCCTATTGTTTGAGAAATTACAGTAGCAATAGCAAGACCAGCTATCCCAAATCCTGGGATAAATCCATATCCCCATATAAAAAGTGGATTTAAAAAAATGTTAAGAAAAAAACTAAATATCAATACATTTCTATAACTTCTGGTGTCACCTTGAGCATTCAAAGTTCCATTTAGGGAAATCTGTATCAATACAATAAAAGTTCCGTAGAAAATAATATCTAAATATTCTCTAGTTAAAATTATTCCAGCTTCATCAGAGCCCATAACGCCCAAAAGATAATTTGATACATTTAAACCAAATATTGTAACAATTATTGACACTAATACTGCAAAGATTAAAGATTGAGCGACATACAATGATGCAACTCTTATTTTCTTTTCACCTATTGAATTTCCAATTAAAGCATTAGTTGCAGCACCTAATCCAACACCAACAGCTATAATGGTAAAATATATTGGAAACGATTTCGCAATTGCGCCTATTGCCTCTGCAGAGATTCTACCTGCAAACCAAGTGTCAACTAAATTATAAAATGTTTGAAATAATGAGCCTACACTTGCAGGTATAGTAACTCTTCTCAATAGTGTCCAAATTGGATCTTTTGTTAATTTTATTGATTTAGACAAAATTATCCTTACTTAAATTCTTTTTGAAAAATATATTTTTTTCCAGATTGCTTTGCTTTGTATATCTGACTTTGTCTCATTCTAAAACGAGATTTTTGGTTTTTTGAGAGTTTATCAATACAATTAGGACAAGTTACACCCTCCTCATATATTTTAGATTTTTTATCTTTAGTTGAAATTGGTTTTCTACATCCACCACAAATTGAATAGGTTCCTTGTACTAATCCATGTTTTAGAGTTACTCTATTATCAAATACAAAACACTCACCTTTCCATAAACTGTTTTTTTGTTTGATTTTTTTTAAATAATTCAAAATTCCACCCTTTAATTGATAAATATTTTTAAAACCTTTTTTTTCTAAAAATACAGAAGCTTTTTCACACCTTATTCCACCGGTGCAAAACATTGCTATTGGTTGATCTTTTTTTAACTTTTTTAAATATTTTGGAAAATCTCTAAAATTGTCTATATTTGGATTTACCGATTTTTTAAAAGAACCAACTTTATGCTCAAAAGGTTTTCTTGCATCTAATAAAAAAATTTTCTCATCTTTTATTAATTCATTCCACTTCGTTGGTTCAATATGAGTATTCTTTTTTTTAATTTTATTTGAGATTTTAAGATCCATTGGAACGACTTCTTTTTTAATTCTAACTTTAGATTTGTGGAAAGGTTTAAATTTACTTTTTGAATTATTGAAACTATCAAATTCTTTAATACTAAAAATTTTTTTTAATTTAATAATTGTAGCCTTAATATCTTTATTTTTTCCAGATATAGATCCATTTAAACCCTCTTCTGATACAATAATTGATCCATATATGTTTTTATTAATTAGAAGATTATTCAATATTTTTTGATTTTTTTTTAAATTATTTATTTTTTGAAATCTATAAAATCCAAATATAGTAAACATTAAATCTTCCTACAGACAGTCATTCCATCTCCAAAAGGCACCATGACCTTTTCAATTCTTTTGTCCTTTGAAATAAAATGATTTAAATCTCTAATACTTTTCGTATATTTGTCATTTATATCTTTGTTAACAACTTCTCCATGCCATAAAACATTATCAATAATTACTAAACCCTCTTTATTCAATAGATCTAATGAAATTTCATAATATTTTTGGTAATTAATTTTATCAGCATCAATAAAAACTAAATCAAATTTTTCATTTCTAATACTCATCAAACTTTCTAAAGCTGGTTTAATTATTGTTTTAATTTTGTGATTTTGATTAGCTTTTTTAAAAAAATTTTGAGCGATTTTATTTGTTTCTTCATTTTTATCTAAAGCAATTATACTACCCTCATTAGGTAATGCTAAGGCCATAGACAACGTGCTTAAACCTGTAAAAGTTCCTATCTCTAAGACTTTTGTAATTTTGGAAATCTTAATAATCAAATGCAGAAATTGACATTGGGAAATAGATATTTGCATTCTTTTAATATCACCAAGTGATAAGTTATAGTCTATTATTTCTTTTTGAATTGGATGTAATTTTAAACCATTCTTAAGTATGTAATCTTGTAAATGTTTTGTGATATTAAGGTCTGAACCCATAACCTTATAATTTTTTCTTCAGTATCTCATTGATTAATTGAGGATTAGCTTTTCCACCAGATATCTTCATTGCTTGACCAACAAAAAAACCAAATAATTTTTCTTTACCTTGTTTATATTCAATAGCTTTTTCTCTGTTATCATTAATTATTTTATCAATTAAAGCCTCTAAAGCCTTTGGATCACTTTGTTGTTTTAATCCTTTTTCATCAACAATTTTTTGTGGATCTTTATCTCCATCAATCATTAATTCAAAAACAGTTTTTGCTATTTTTCCAGAAATAGTTCCATTCTTAATTAGATTTATCAATATGGCGAAGTTCTTAGCACTCACTGGACTTTGAGAAATTTCTAAACCTTTACTATTTAAAACAGCAAATAGTTCTCCTGTAATCCAATTGACTGCTAACTTAATATCTTTGTTCTTGCCCATTTTAGCTACAACTTCCTCAAAGAATTTTGCGGTATCAATATCAGACACTAAAATATTGGCTTCATAAGGAGACAATTTAAACTCTTCAATAAATCTTCTCTTTTTATCATCTGGAAGTTCTGGAATATCATTTTTAAGTTTTTCAATAAATTTTTCCGATACCTCCAAAGGTAATAAATCAGGGTCAGGAAAATATCTGTAATCATGAGCATCTTCTTTTGATCGCATTGATCTTGTCTCATTTTTCTTTGTATCAAAAAGTCTTGTTTCTTGATCAATAGTTTTGCCCTCTTCAATTAAATCAACTTGCCGATTAGCCTCATATTCAATTGCCATTTGCATAAACTTAATTGAATTAACATTTTTAATTTCACATCGAGTGCCAAATTCTTTTGAGCCTTTTGGTCTTACAGATACATTCACATCCGCTCTTAAAGAGCCTTCTTGCATATTTCCATCACAAGTTCCTAGATATCTCATTATGGATCGTAATTTTTTAATGTAAGCATTAACCTCATCAGGAGATCTTAGATCAGGTTTGCTCACTATTTCCATTAAAGCTACCCCTGACCTGTTTAAATCTACAAAAGTATTTTGTGGGTCAAGATCATGAATACTTTTTCCAGCATCTTGTTCTAGATGTAATCTTTCTATACCTACTTCTTTTTGACCATAAGGCATATCCAAAATAACTTTGCCCTCACCTACTATTGGATCTTTAAATTGTGATATTTGATATCCTTGAGGTAAATCAGCATAAAAATAATTTTTTCTATCAAATACAGATCGTTTATTAATTTTTGCATTAAGACCAATACCAGTTTTAATAGCTTGTTTAATACAAAATTCATTTATTACAGGTAGCATTCCTGGAAATGCAGCGTCAACTAAACTTACTTGTGTATTTGGTTCAGCACCAAATTTAGTTGATGAAGAAGAAAATAGTTTTGACTCAGATAATACTTGAGCATGTACCTCTAATCCAATTACAACTTCATATTGATTATCTTTCCGATTAATCAAATATTCTTTGTTTTTCTTATTCACTTAATCCACCAATCAGTAATTTTGTTTTTAAAACTTATTTTCTCCTCCATAGCAAAGGCAATGTTTAATATATTTTGTTCATCAAAGGCTTTACCGATTATTTGTAAGCCTAGAGGATAACCTTTAGTATCGTGTCCTGCAGGAATTGATATGCCAGGCAGGCCTGCCAAATTAACTGGTACTGTAAATATATCATTTAAATACATCGAAACTGGATCATTTGTTTTTTCACCTATTTTAAAAGCTGAGCTAGGTGTTGATGGGGTTAAAATTGCATCAACTTTCTTATATGCCTCATCGAAATCATTTTTGATAAGTTTTCTCACTTTTTGAGCTTTAAGATAGTATGCATCATAATAACCAGATGATAATACATAAGTTCCAATCATAATTCTTCTTTGAACTTCTGCACCAAAACCTTCAGATCTAGTTTTTTCATACATATCAATTAAATTTTCACCTTTGGCTCTGTATCCATATTTTACACCATCATATCTTGCTAAATTAGAAGATGCCTCTGCTGGAGCAACAATATAATACGTTGGTAATGCATAACTTGTATGTGGAAGTGATATGTCGATTGTTTCAGCACCACAATCTTTTACGTATTGAATACCTTTTTGCCACAGATCCTCAATTTCTTTCGGCATACCATCAACTCTGTATTCTTTTGGAATTCCAATTTTTTTTCCTTTAATATTTTTTGTAAGTTCTTTGCTATAATGATTTCTTTTGAAATTAATCGAAGTAGAATCTTTTGGATCGTATGTGCTGATTACTTCTTGCAATAAAGCACAATCTTTTACATTTTGGGCCATTGGTCCTGCTTGATCTAATGAGGAAGCAAAAGCAACTATCCCATATCTTGAGCAACTTCCGTATGTTGGTTTTAGACCTACAATTCCAGTAAATGAAGCTGGTTGTCTAATTGATCCACCAGTATCAGTACCAATAGTGATTGGAGATAATTGTCCAGCAACTGCTGATGCTGAACCACCCGATGAACCACCGGGGACTAAATTCTTATCAATAGGATTTTGTACGTTTCCAAAATGACTTGTCTCATTAGATGAACCCATTGCAAACTCATCACAATTTAATTTACCCAGAAGTATTGCACCTTCATTCCAGATATTTTCAGTAACTGTAGACTCATAAGTTGGAACAAAATTATTCAAAATTTTACTACCAGCAGTTGTTTTAACATTTTTTGTGCAGAACAAATCTTTAACTGCCATAGGTATACCAGGTAATTTTAAATCTAAATTTGGTTTCTGATCAAACTTTTTTGCTTTATCTAAAGCCGATGTAAAATCATCTGTGATATAAGCATTTAACTCACTAGATTTTTCAGACCTTTGAATAAATGCTTTGGTCACATCTGTTGAAGAAAGTTTCTTATTTTTAATATTCTCTACTAATTCTGTTAAAGATTGTTTTGTAATGTCTGACATTATTCAATTACCTTTGGTACAACAAAATAATCCTCATTATCTTCAGGAGAATTTTTAATTATTTGTTCTCTAATATTTTTACTTATGATCTCATCAGATCTGAATTTTAAAGTTGTTTCGGCTATTGATGTTAATGGCTTTACATCATCTGTTTTTAATTCATTGAGCTTTTCAATAAATTCAAAAATTGAATTCAAATCATCAGCTAATTTTTCTGCCCTTTTTTTATCAACAGAAATTCTTGATAATTTTGATATGTGTTTTATTGTTTTAAGATCTATACTCATATGCTATTTAGGTATGACGCAAACTATCATTTAAGTTAAAAATATACAATATGATCACGTTAGAGGAATTTAAAAAAAATTACTCAGATAAATGCAGATTGATAGGCTTAGACCTTGGTTCAAAACGAATAGGAGTTTCAATTTGTGACGAAAAACAATTAATTGCCACACCATTTATAACCATAGAAAAAAAATCCTCTCAAAACCTTATAGATCAACTTAAATCAATAATTATCGAAAACAACATAAAGGGAATCATAATAGGAAACCCCTTAAATATGGATGGCTCTTCTGGCAAATCTTCTCAATCAGTAAAAGATGTTTCTATGTATATTGAGAAGAACATTGATATTCCAGTTTGTTTATGGGATGAGAGATTATCAACTGTTGGTGCATTTAATCTTTCTAGTCAATTAGATGTGAATGTGAGTAAAAGAGAAAAAAAAATTGATGAAAATGCTGCTGCTTTTATATTGCAAGGAGCAATAGATTTTTTGAACAATTAATACTTGCTATTATATAACTTTATAGCTATAGAGTTGGTTTTAATGGCAATTAAATCAAATAAAGCTATTAAAATTTCCCAAAAACATCTGTTAGGTATCCAAGATTTATCTATAAATGATGTTAATCTAATACTTGATGAAGCTCAAGATTTTATAAAAGTAAACCAAAGTAAAAATAAAAAAATTGATGCGCTAAGAGGAAAAACACAGATCAATTTATTTTTTGAGCCCTCAACAAGAACGCAAAGTTCATTTGAATTGGCAGGAAAAAGACTTGGGGCTGACGTGATGTCAATGAATATCAGTAATTCTGCAATTAAAAAAGGTGAAACTCTTATTGATACAGCAATGACACTAAATGCTATGCATCCTGATATTATTGTAATAAGACACCAAGACTCTGGGGCATGTAACCTACTTTCTCAAAAAGTTAATTGTGCAGTTTTAAATGCTGGAGATGGAAGAAGAGAACACCCTACTCAAGCTTTATTAGATGCTTTGACAATTATAAATCGAAAAAAAAAAATTGAAGGTTTAAGAATTGCCATCTGTGGAGATATCCTTCATTCAAGAGTTGCAAGATCTAATATTTATTTACTGAATATGTTAGGAGCAGAAGTAAATATAATTGCTCCCACAAATTTGATGCCGAAGGAAATAGAAAAATTTGGTGTCAATACATTTACCGATATGAAAAAAGGATTAAAAGATTGTGATATTGTAATGATGTTAAGATTACAAAATGAAAGAATGACAAGTTCTTATCTCTCATCTAACAGAGAGTATTATGAATATTATGGCCTTACACTAGATAAATTAGAACATGCAAAAGCTGATGCATTAATCATGCACCCAGGTCCAATGAATAGAGGTATTGAGATAGATACTAATTTAGCTGATGATATCAATAAAAGCGTAATTAAAGAACAAGTAGAACTAGGAGTTGCGGTAAGAATGGCTTGTTTAAAGATTTTTTGTACTTAAATGAAAAAACAATATTTTATAAACGCAAATATAATTGATCCACATAATTCAATTAACGAGACAGGTGGTCTTATAATCTCTGAAGAAGGAAAGATAGAAGCGGTAGGAAAAAAGGTTAATACAAATAATCTTCCTTCAAGAGAAAAACCAATTGATTTAAAGGGGAAATATATATTTCCAGGTTTAGTTGACATGAGAGTATTCGTGGGTGAGCCAGGCTATGAGTATAAAGAAAATTTTAGAACCTTAAGTAATGCTGCTTTAGCTGGTGGCGTAACTTCTGTGGTAACAATGCCAAATACTGATCCGATAATAGACAACGTATCTATAGTCGATTTTCTAAAAAGAAGAGGAAGAGATAAATCTCGAATAAACATTTTTCCGTGTGCATCACTTACAAAAAATATTGAAGGAAACAATATGACAGAATTTGGTCTTCTCCAAAGTAAAGGTATAATAGCATTTACTGATGGCATTAAAACTATTCAAAATCCCAGATTAATGTCTCGGATAATGAATTCTGCAAAAGATATTGGCTGTTTAATAATGCAACATGCAGAAGATTATGAACTTGCAAAAAATGGAATGATAAATTCAGGCATTATCGCATCTAAATTAGGATTATCAGGTATTCCTGAGATCGCAGAAAGAATTTTGATTGAAAGAGATCTTACTTTACTTGAAAGAGTAAAATGCAGATATCATATTTCTCAATTATCATCGCAAAAATCTATTGAGGTAATCAAACATAGGAAAGAAATTGTAAAATTCACATCCGGTGTTTCGATAAATAATCTCTCTTTAAATGAAAATGATATTGGTGATTTTAGAACTTTTTTAAAATTATCTCCACCTTTGAGGCGTGAGGAAGATAGAATTGCTCTCGTGGAAGGATTAAAGGATGGATTAATAGATGTGATTGTTTCAGATCACAAACCTGAAGATGAAGAGTCAAAGAGATTAACATTTTCTCAAGCTGCAACAGGCGCATCAGGTATAGAAACTCTATTATCTTTGAGTTTAGAGTTATATCATAACGGATCTTTAAAATTAGAAACATTAATTAAAGCGCTTACCTCAAATCCTGCAAAAATTCTCAAAATAGATAAAGGTAACCTCTCCATTGGTAATGATGCAGATTTTTGTGTTGTAGATATAAATAAACCATGGATTGTAAAAAAAGAAAAATTGGTTTCAAAATCAAAAAATACCTCAATTGAAGACAAAAAACTCCAAGGTAAGGTCACGAATACATTTGTAAAAGGAAAAGAATTATTTAAGCTTTAATATGGATATTTTTTTGATAGGTATCATTTCCTACCTCATGGGCTCGATACCTTTTGGATATATACTTACAAAGATATTTTTAAAAAAAGATATAAGAGAAATCGGATCCGGTAATATTGGAGCTACCAATGCTCTGAGAACTGGAAATAAAAGTATTGGTTATTTCACTTTAGTATTAGATATTTTAAAAGCAATTATTCCAGTTATTTATGTAAAAATTTTCTACCAAGATTTTTTATATATTGCATCTTTATGTGCCTTTTTAGGTCATGTATTTCCAATTTGGCTTAAGTTTAAAGGTGGCAAAGGTGTTGCTACCTATGTCGGTATTTTATTTGCTATAAATTTATATTTTGGAATTATATTTTCTATATGTTGGTTTGTAACTTTTTTTATTTCTAAATTTTCATCTCTATCATCTTTAGTGGCTTCGATATCTATACCAGTCTATCTATTAATTTCTATTCAGTTTAATCAGGCAATTTTTTTTACGATCATGTTTATCTTGATTTTTTTTACTCACAGAGAAAATATTAAAAGATTGATAAATAAAGAAGAAACTAAGACAAAAATTTATTAAATTGACTATCTAAAGCTTTTGGGTAGTTTGTAGTTTATGAATTTGGTCATTGTAGAAAGTCCTGCTAAAGCAAAAACTATTAATAAATACCTAGGTGATAATTATAAAGTTTTAGCAAGTTATGGTCATATCAGAGATTTGCCGTCAAAAAATGGTTCTGTCAATCCAGATCAAGATTTTAAAATGGAATGGGAAGTTGATAGTTTTTCAAAAAAATATTTAAAAGAAATAACTGATGCGGCTAAGGACTCATCTAAAATTATATTAGCAACCGACCCTGATCGTGAAGGTGAGGCAATTGCTTGGCATGTCAAAGAATATTTGAATGAAAAAAAACTTTTAAAAGATAAAGAAATTGAACGAGTTGTATTTAATGAAATAACCAAAAAAGCTGTTATTCAAGGAATTGAAAATCCTAGGCAAATTGAGCCATTACTAGTCGATGCGTATATGGCTAGAAGAGCCTTGGACTACTTGGTTGGTTTTAATATATCCCCGATCCTCTGGACGAAACTTCCAGGTTCAAAATCTGCAGGAAGAGTTCAATCTGTTGCTTTAAAATTAATTACTGAGAGGGAACATGCAATTGAGTCATTTAAACCTGAGGAATTTTGGACTTTAAGTATTAAATTTACTGATACTGCAAATCAAAATTTCACTGCTAGTATTAGTCAACTTAACAACAATAAAATTGAAAAATTTTCATTTAGAAATAAAGAAGAGATAAATAAAGCCATATCAAGTATTAATAAAAAAAAATTTAGTATAACTGATATTTCTAGCAAAATAGTAAATCGTAATCCCTCTGGACCATTTACGACTTCAACTCTTCAACAAACCGCATCGAGTCGACTAGGTTTTGGTGCATCTAGAACAATGCAAATTGCCCAAAAACTTTATCAAGGTATAGAAATGGAGGGTGAAACAATTGGCTTAATTACTTATATGAGAACTGATGGAACCAATTTATCTAAAGATGCTGTTACAAGTTTCAGAAACTATATCCAAAAAGAAATTGGTAATGAATACTTGCCTAAAGATGTTTTGAATTATTCAGGCAAAAAAGCTAAAAATGCACAAGAAGCTCACGAAGCAATCAGACCTACTGATATTATTAGAACTCCTCAAAGTGTTAAAAAATATTTAAGTACAGATCAAAATAAACTTTATGATCTTATCTGGAGTAGAGCTTTATCTTCTCAGATGGAGTCAGCCAAATTTGATAGAAATACTATTACCATAAAGTCAGATAATAATGATACAATTTGTAAAGCCAGTGGATCAGTTTTAAAATTTGATGGTTTCTTAAAGATTTATAATAATCAAAGCAAAGATGATGATGAAACTATTTTACCTGCTGTGTCTAAAGGACCTATTAATATTGAGGCGCTAATAGATGAACAGCATTATACACAACCACCACCAAGATATTCCGAAGCTAGTTTAGTTAAAAAACTTGAAGAGCTTGGTATCGGAAGACCTTCTACGTATGCAAGTATTATTTCTACCATTGCCAATCGAGGTTATGCAGAGATATTGAATAAAAGATTTTTTCCTACAGATAGAGGTAAATTAATTTCAGCCTTTTTAGAAAAATTATTCTCAAAATATGTAGATTACAACTTTACAGCAGGATTAGAAGATCAACTTGATGAGATCACTACTGGAAAAGAAAGTTGGATTAAAGTTTTGGAACTTTTTTGGAAAGACTTCAATAATAATGTTTCGGAAGTGAAAGAAAAAAGAACTAGAGAGGTGTTGGATTTACTTAATGATAGTTTGGGTGAATTAATTTTTGATAAGGATAATGAGGGTAATGTAGTAAGAAAATGCCAATTATGTAATTCTGGAACACTTAGTTTAAAGAATAGTTTCAGAGGAGGTGCTTTTATAGGGTGTTCAAATTATCCAGAATGTAAATTTACACGGCCCTTATCTAAAGTAAAAGCTGCTGCGCAAGCACAATTAGCTGAACCAAAATTTATAGGAAAACATGAAAATGGAAATGATATATATTTGAAAAATGGTAGATTTGGCCCCTACCTTCAATACGAGAAAATCCCTTCTGATATAGAAGTTGAAAAAATTAGTAAGAAAAAGAAAAAAACTAAAAAATTAAAGTCAGATGTAAATGAACTTTTAAAAAATGTTTCAATACCAAAAGGATTAGAATTAGAGAGTATTAATTTGGAAAAAGCTCAATTTTTATGTTCGCTGCCTAAATCTTTGGGAATAAATCCTGATAATCAAAAAGAAATTACACTAAATGTTGGAAGATTTGGTCCTTACTTAAAATGTGAAAATAAATCAGCAAGAATTGAAAATGTAGAGGAAATATTTTCCATAGGTTTAAATAGAGCAATAACATTAATAGCTGAAGCCAAACCTGGTCGAATTTCCTCTTCAATGATAAAAGATTTGGGAGAACATCCTGAGGATAAAAAACCTGTTAGAGTTATGAAAGGTCAGTATGGACCTTATATTAAATATAAATCACTCAATGCGACTATTCCTGAGGAAAAAGACCCCACTGAATTAACAATGGAAGAGGCTTTAATATTGATTGAGAAAAGAAAAGAATACGATAAAAGTAAAAAATCAAAAGGTAAGAAAAAAAAATGAAAAAAATATTTATAATTTCAATAATTTATTTATTTTCAACAAATATTCTAATTGCTGATGAACATAAATGTTCTGGGATGAAAAAACTTTCGAAAGAATATTTAGCATGTACAGCAAAAAATATTAAAGAAGGTGCTGTCAAAAAAAAAGATCAAGTTAAAGAAGGGTCTATAAAAAAAACTAATCAAATTAAAGAAGGTACAAAAAAAATATTTGATAAAGTAAAATCTAAAATTAAAAAAAATAATTGATAATGAACTTTGAGTATAAAATTAAAGAACTCAATTTAAAGCTTCCTGAAGCAAAAGCACCAGTTGGTAATTATGTTGCAACAAAAATTATAGGAAAAATGTTATTTATATCAGGACAAATTTCTATTGATGATAATGGTGAGCTAATCAAAGGAAAAGTTGGTGAAGAATTGGATGTCGAAGCTGGTTATAATGCTGCTAAGAGATGTGCATTAAGTATTATTGCTCAAGTTAAAAAAGCCTGCGACAATGATTTATCAAAAATAAAATCATGTGTGAAATTAACAGGATTTGTAAACTCTACAGATGACTTTATTGATCAACCTAAAATAATAAATGGCGCATCTGATTTGATTGCTTCAATTTTTGGAGACGCAGGTATGCATACTAGGGCTGCTGTGAGCACAAATAGTTTACCATTAGGCGTTTCGGTTGAGGTAGACGCAATATTTGAGTTAAATTAGATTTTTACTTTCCAACACTAAAATATTTTAACCCTTGGTCTTTAATCTTTGATGAAGAATATATATTTCTCATATCAAAAATCATAAACTTCTTACCTTTAACTAAACTTTTAAAATTAATTGATTTAAAATCATTCCATTCAGTATGAATAATAACAAGATCAGCACCATGAACAGCATCTTTTATTGAAGTCTTATTAATTACATTTTTAAACTTCTTAAATTCAGTTTTATAACCAGTTGGATCAAAATATTTTATTATTGCTCCTTTTTTTAATAACCAAGGTATCATTTTTAAACTTGAAGAATCTCTCATATCATCAGTATTAGGTTTAAATGTAACTCCTAAAAAAGTAATTATTTTATTTTTAATTTTCCTATTTAGAATTCTATTGATTCTATCTAATAAAATTTTAGATCTATTTTCATTTGATTTAATTACTGATTTTATTACTGATAAATTTGTTTTAAATTTATCTGCTGTTGTAATAATGGCTTTTGTATCTTTAGGAAAACAAGATCCACCATAAGCAGGTCCTGCTCTAAGAAATCGACTGCCTATTCTTTTATCCAATCCCATACCAATTGATATATCTTCAATATTAATATTGGTTTTTTCACATAAATTAGCTATTTCATTTATAAAAGTAATTTTTGTCGCTAAAAAAGCATTTGAGGCATATTTGATCAATTCTGCGGCTCTTCTAGAAGTTTGTAAATAAGAAGCACCCTTAGAAATAAGTGGGCTATAAAGATTTTTTAAAATTTTACCTGCTTTTTTATCATTAGTTCCGATAACGACACGATCAGGATAAACAAAATCTCTTATTGCTTCTCCTTCTCTTAGAAATTCAGGATTTGAAACAACAGAAAATTTCTTTTTATTATTTTTTTTAGATAATATTTTTTCAATTTCATCTCCTGTCGTCACGGGGACTGTTGATTTTGTTATGATAATTTTAAATTTATTAATTGAAGAACTTATTTCTTTGGAGACTTTGTAAATTTGACTTAAATCTGCTGAACTACCACCTTTTTTTGTTGGTGTGCCAACACAAATAAAAATTATGTCTGAGTCTTTAATTGATTTTTTTAAATCTGTAGAAAAATTTAATTTTTTATTCTTAAAATTTTTTGTTACTAATTCTGATAAACCAGGTTCATAAATTGGAATCTTGCCTTTTTTTAGTAAATTTATTTTGTCAACATCATTATCTACACAAATTACATCATTTCCTAAATCAGCAAAACATACACCGCTCACTAAACCTACATAACCAGTACCAATCATACACAATTTCATGATTTAGCTATCTCTAAACTTGATTTGATGTAACCACTCATGCTTCCACAATCAAGATATTTTCCAGAAAAATTATGAGCAATGAATTTTTTATCATTTTGAATTAATGTTTGGATAGCATCTGTAATATGTATTTCTCCTCCTTTACCTGGTTTTTGTTTAAGTAATTTTGAAAAAATTTCTCTAGGTAAAATATATCTTCCAATCACTGCTTTATTAGATGGTGCTTTTTTTACAGAAGGCTTTTCAATAACATCTGAGATCAAATAATTATTCTTATTTATTTTAGTTTTTAACTTATAAATTCCCCATCTCGAAACATTATTTTTTTTAACATTCATACTAGCCATAACAGATGCGTTATATTTTTTATGAATCTTTATCATTGATTTAGAACAATTTCTTTTAATAATAAGATCATCTGGTAACAACATTAAAAAAAAATTATGTTTAATGAACTTTTTTGTTTTTAAAACGGCATCTCCAGTGCCAAGTGGTTTGTTTTGATAAACAAATTTTATCATTTTTTTATATTTTAAAATTTTTTTGTATTCTTCCTTAATCCTTTTATCTTTCTTTTTTTTAATAATTTTTTTATAAAAATTATCATTATAAAAATAAGTCTTTATCATTTTCTTCTTATTTGAAATTATAAAAATAACCTCTTTAATACCTGCATCAATGCATTCATCGAGAATGTATTCAATTCCTGGTTTACCATTAATAGGTAAAAGTTCTTTTGGAAATACACTGGTTAATGGAAGTAAACGTGTACCCAAACCAGCTAAAGGAATAATTGCTTGTTTAATCATTCAAATGTTTTACTTATTAAAAAGTTTTATACAAATGAAAATTTTATTAAATAATAATGATTTAAATGAGGCATTAGAAAATGTGTCTAAACTAGGTTTTGTACCTACCATGGGAAGTCTTCACAAAGGCCATATATCGTTAATTAAACAATCCAAAAAAAAATGTAATAAAACTATTGTAAGTATATTTGTAAATCCAAAACAATTTAATAATAAAAGTGATTTTAAGAAATATCCAAGAAATAGAAAGAAGGACTTATCAATTTTAAAAAGGCTTAAAGTTAATTATGTATATTTACCAACTGTTAGGGAAATTTATAGAGTAAAGAAATCCTCTAAGATTATAATTTCAAAAAAGGACAAGATATTATGTGCTCAGTACAGAAAAGGACATTTCGAAGGTGTAATTGATGTAATGGAACGGCTAATTGAAAACATCAAACCTCAAAAAATTTTTATGGGAGAGAAAGATTTTCAACAATTATTTCTTTTAAAAAAATATTTAAGAAAACACTCTTCAAAAATAATAAAATGTAGAACAATTAGAGAAAGAAACAAATTAGCATTATCTTCCAGAAATTCATTATTACAAAAACGTGAAAAAGATTTGGCTGCAAAATTAATTACCAATATTATGAAACTTAAAAGAAAGTTTAATAAGGATACAAATATTATAAAAGTACTTAATAAAACTGGAAATGAAATAAATAAAATTCAAAATGTTAAGATTGAATATCTCGAATTAAGAAATATTAAAAATCTTAAAATTTCTAATAAATTAAAAAATTCAAAAATTTTTGTATCTTTTTATATTAATAATGTAAGATTGATTGATAATTTTTAAAATTCTATAAAAAATAAGCCCCAACACCTAAAAAAGAAACAAAACCTATTACATCAGTTATTGTTGTTACGAAAACACTAGAGGCAATTGCTGGATCAATTTTCATTTTTTTTAACGTGACTGGAACAAGTATTCCAAATAAACCTGCCACTACCATTGTCAAAATCATTGAGATCGATATTATTAATGATAATTGGTAATCTTGGAACCAGACTTGGACGATAAAAGAACTTATCACAGCAAAAATTATTCCATTGAGAATACCAATATTAAATTCCTTAATAATATTTTGATTAAAGTTATTTTTTGTTAAATCATTTGTTGCTAAAGTTCTAACAGTAACTGCTAAAGTTTGCATACCTGCATTACCACCCATCGATGCAACTATTGGCATTAAAAATGCCAAGACAACCATTTGTTCAATTGTTGCACCAAACAAACTTATACAATAAGTAGCCAGAAATGCTGTGAATAAGTTTAATAGTAACCAGTTAAATCGTCTTTTAGTTTTTGTGATAACACCATCTGTAATTTCTTCGTCACCAACACCAGCTAATCTTAAAGCATCTTCCTCAGCCTCTTCTTTTAAAACTGTCAATACATCATCGGAAGTTATCATTCCTACAAGTTTATTATTCTTATCTACAACACAAGCTGAGTTTAAATTGTAATTTTCAAATGAATTACCAACTTCTTCTCTATCCATATCCACTGGAACTAAAAAAATTGAATCATCCATAATTGAGGACATTTTTGTTTCTCTAGGTGTTCTTAATACTTTAGAAGATGGTACAGCACCAATAGGTTTAAAATTTTCATCAACAATGTAAATTTCTAAAAATTCTTCTGGTAAGTCTTTATTCTCTCTTAAATAATCAATAGTTTGTCCTACCGACCAGTTACTTGGGATTGCTGTAAATTCTCTTTGCATTATCCTAGCAGCACTATCCTCTGGATAACTAAGACCTTCTAATAAAGCAAATCGATCTTTTGGGGGTAATAAACTTAATATTGAATTTTTATCTTTTTCTTCAACATTTTCTAAAATAGCTATGGCGTCATCAGACTCTAAATTTTTTAAAATCCTAACAATTGCATCTGAGGAAAGATATTTAATGATTTCTGATTGAACAGACTCGTTTAATTCAACAAATACTTCTGGATCAATTTTAAAATTATTTAATTTTATTAAACTTTCTCTATTATTTTCACTTAAATGCTCAATAATATCAGCAGCATCAGCGGGATGCATTTCCTCAAAAGATCTAGTTATAAAAGATGCATCATTTGAGGTAATTTTGTCTGTTACAACTTTTATATATTCCTTATTAAATTCAAAATTGACTTTTTTATCTTTAATTTTTTTTATTAAAGTCATAAATACACCTATTATTTAGACGGATCTTTTAATACAAAATGAAAAGAATACAATTTTTAAATGCCTATAGAAATTAAAAAGTCCCAAAATCCAGTAAAATATGAAGACGCAATATCATTTATGGAAGATCGACTTAAAAATATTGATCTAAAAAAAGTAGATGATTTGATTTGGGTTTTAGAACACGATCATATCTATACATCGGGAACAAGCTATAATGAAAATGAGATAATAGATAAATCTATAAATATTATAAAAACTAATAGAGGTGGTAAAATAACTTATCATGGACCAGGACAACTCATTTGTTATTTTGTAATTGATTTAAAGAAAGGTAAGAAAGATATTAGAAAATTCATATCTGTAATTGAAAAATCAATTATCGAAACCCTGAACCTCTATGACATAGAAACATTTGCTGATAAGGAAAATATTGGTATTTGGTACAATGATAATTCAACCATAAAAAAAGTTGCTGCAATTGGGGTCAGGGTAAGTAAATGGATAGCTTATCATGGTTTTTCTATCAATATTAATAACGATTTAAAAAAATATGACGCGATTATTCCTTGTGGGATTAAAGATAAAGGTATTACTAATCTTAAACAAATTAAAAATCAAAATTATGATGATTTAGAAAATAAGTTAATAGAAATATTTAAAACTAATTTGAAAAATTTAATCTTTTAGTCTTCAACAACTTATTAAAATAATTTGGTAATAATGCTTTGTAAGTATATTTTTTTTCATTAATCATAAATTTTATTTGATAGGAATGAAGCATTAAATCTTTATTTATACCTTTCGATGAAACAGATGAATTATATTTTTTATCGCCAAAAATTGAATGTCCAATGTTAAATAATTGTTTGCGCAATTGATGTTTTCTTCCTGTGATTGGTTTCATTTCTACTAAACTAGCATTGGTATTTTTATCTATCACTTTAAAAATCGTTTTAGCTTTTTCAATAATTTTTTTTCCATTGTCGTACCTTATCAAATTATCATTCCATTCACCTGAGTCTTTATCAATTTCTCCGTTACATATTGCTAAATAAGTTTTGTGTACTTTTCTTAATCTAAATAGAGAGGTCAATAGTTGAGCTGTTTCTCTATTTTTCGCAATTATAAAAACACCTGAGGTATCTTTGTCTAATCTATGAACAGAGAATGGTTTTGTTCCTTGAAATATTTCACTTTTTGCAAAAATATCTACTAGATTTTTCTTTGACTTTGTTCCACCTTGAACTGATATTCCTGCACTTTTATTTAAAACTATAAAATCTTTATTGTTATCTATTATCAGATCCTCGTTAGATTTTATTACCTCAGTGGATGGATTGAATTGTTTTTTTTCATGTTTAATTTTTTCTTTAAAATCAAAATTGAAGAGTTCTATTTTATCATTTGTTTTAATCTTAAAAGAGCTTTTTATTTTTTTTTTGTTTATTTTAATTTTTCCCAATCTTAAACTTTTTTCAATAAGACTTTGTGGTACTTTTCCTAATTTATTTCTTAACCATCTATCAATACGCATGTTATTACACGTTGACTCAACGATAAAACTTCTAATCATGAATATTTAAGGCTTTTATTTATACTGTGGCAGCTTTCTTATCTTCTTTTTTTTCAACTTCTTTTGCTGGATCTTTCTTTTTTTTATCAACTTTTTTGGCTTGAACGTCTCTATCAACAAATTCAATTATAGCCATAGGCGCATTATCTCCGTATCTAAAACCTGCTTTAATAATTCTTGTATAACCACCAGCTCTTTTTTCGTATCTTTTAGATAAAGTTTTTTTTACTTTATTTGCTGACTTAATATCCTGCAATTGAGAAATTAAAATTTTAGTATTATGCAAACTATCTTTTTTACCTAATGTGATTATTTTATCAGCCTGTGGCTTTAAAAATTTTGCTTTTGGTAAAGTTGTTTTAATTTGCTCATACTTTATTAAGGAATTAAGCATATTTTTAAGCAGCGCTTTTCGGTGTTCAGAAGTTCTGTTTAACTTCTTATTTGCCATTCCATGTCTCATTAGATACTTTCCTCTAATTTTTTAGACATTTCTGCGATATTATCTGGTGGCCAATTTGGAATTTCCATACCTAAATAAAGAGACATACCAGTTAAAACTTCTTTAATTTCATTTAATGATTTTCTTCCAAAATTTGGTGTTCTTAACATCTCACCCTCAGATTTTTGAACTAAATCACCAATATAAATTATATTATCATTTTTAAGACAATTCATTGATCTTACAGATAATTCAAGCTCGTCTACTTTTCTTAATAAATTTTTATTAAATTCAGGCTCTGTTGAAACTTCTTTAACCGGAGCTTCCACGGGTTCATCAAAATTAATAAACATTTTTAACTGATCTTGAAAAATTCTAGCAGAATAAGCAACTGCATCTTCAGCAGAAATTGATCCGTTTGTCTCAACTTCCATAGTTAATTTATCGTAATCTAAAGCCTTACCTTCTCTTGCGGTACTTACTGAATAAGAAACTTTTTTAACGGGACTATATAATGAGTCAATTGCAATTAAACCTAAAGGTGGTTCTTCAGGTTTATTTAAATCAGCTGGAACGTAACCTTTTCCAGTATTAACATTCATTTCCATATGGAAGTGAGTATTTTCATCCAAATTACAAATAACTAAGTCAGGATTCAAAATTTCAACATCAGGAACTGATGCGATGTCAGATGCTTTTATTTCACCAGGTCCTTTGGCATCTAATACTAGTTTTTTTGTTCCCTCAGCAGCACATTTTAATGCCAGAGATTTAACGTTTAATACAATATCAGTAACATCTTCTCTTACACCTTTAATAGATGTAAATTCATGAAGTACACCATCAATTTGAATTGAAGTTACTGCTGCTCCTCTGATTGAAGACAATAAAATTCTTCTAAGTGAATTACCAAGTGTTAAACCATAACCTTTTTCTAATGGTTCAGCGATAATTGTAGCGTGAGTTAAATCATCACTTATTTTAACATCAAGTTTCGCAGGTTTGATTAATGATTTCCAATTTTTCACATTTACATTTTCTACATCCATTAAACTCTCCTTTTTTTTGGTGGCCTAGTACCATTATGTGGCATCGGTGTTGTATCTTTAATTGATAAAATTCTAAATCCTCTCGCTTGTAACGCTCTTAATGCTGTTTCTCTGCCTGAACCAGGACCCTTAACTTCCACAGATAAAGTTTTCATGCCAAACTCTAAGGCTTTAGATGCAGCAGCATCTGCAGCTATTTGCGCCGCATATGGAGTAGATTTTCTAGAACCCTTAAAACCTTTTTGTCCAGCTGATGCCCATGAAATTACGTTTCCATTAGTGTCAGCAATTGAAATAATTGTATTATTAAAAGTTGATTGAACATATGCAATTCCATTTAAGATATTTTTTTTAGTTTTCTTTTTTTTTGAATAAGAACTTTTAACAGCTTTTTTTGGCGACTTATCTTGACTCAGTTCTTTATTATCTTTTTTTTCTGATTTTGCCATGCTTATTTCTTAAGTGGTGTTAATTTTTTTCCAGCTATTGCAATAGCTTTTCCTTTTCTCGTTCGAGCATTACATCTAGTTCTTTGACCTCTTACAGGTAATTTTTTTCTATGTCTCGAACCCCTATAACAAGCTAAATCTATTAATCTTTTTATACTCAGTGAATAATCTCTTCTTAGATCTCCTTCAACTTTAAAATTTTGATCAATGTATTCCCTTATTTTTAAAATTTCATCATCAGTAAGTTGGTTTACTCTTTTTTCTTTAGGAATTGCTAATGATGTACAAATTTGTTTTGAAAATTTATCACCAATACCATAAATATAAGTTAGCCCTACTTGAACTAATTTATTCTGGGGGATATTTATTCCTGCAATACGAGCCATAAATTTTGAGATAAATTTAGCCTTTTATATAAGAAGTTCTTTCAAAGTCAACGTCTTAAACATTAAGAAAAGCATCTATTTTAGCGCTTATTTGTTCGATTTTAAGCGCACCATCTATTTCATAAAAATTTGAATTTTTGGAATAGAAATCTAAAACGGGGCGTGTCATATCCATATAAGTATCGTATCTTTTTAGAATAATATTTGAATCATCATCAGATCTTTTTTCTAAAGTTTTTCTTTTTTCAACTCGTTTAATTATTACTTCTTTTTCGACATTAAGAAAAAAAATATAATCAATTTTTTGATTTGAGCTTTCTAAAATAGTTTCTAAATTTTTAGCTTGTTCCAATGATCTAGGATACCCATCAAAAATAAGTTTGTTTTTATATTTTTCATCAAAAATAACTTTTTTAATCAATTCATTAACAATTTCATCACTTATAAATTTACCATCATTCATGTCATTGATTATTTTTTTTCCTATTTCAGAATTTTTCTTAATTTCATCCCTTAGCATATCGCCTGTTGAAACTTGAAAACCATTAATCTTTTTAACTAAATATTTTGCTTGAGTTCCTTTTCCAGCACCAGGAGGTCCAAATAGGATTATATTCACGAATTATCTTCCGAATTTTGTTTTTTTAATCAATTGTTCGTATTGGGAACTCATTAATCTTGTTTGTATTTGCGTAACAGTATCTATTGCAACAACAACTACAATTAAAATTGATGTACCACCCAGGTAGAACGGTATTGGATAATTAGCAATTAAAAACTCTGGCATTAAACAAACTAAGGTTAAATATAAAGCCCCAATTGTTGTTAACTTTGTTAATATATTATCAATATAAATTGCTGTACTCTCTCCAGGTCTTATCCCGGGTACAAAACCACCATATTTTCTCAGATTGTCAGCTGTTTCTGTCGGATTAAAAGTTATTGAGGTGTAAAAAAAAGTAAAAAATATTATTCCTGATGCATAAAGTAACATATACAAAGGTTGTCCTTGAGTAAAATATGAACTTATATTTAAAAAAGTTTCATTATCAGAAAAATTAAAATTTGAAAAAGTTACTGGTAATAATAATAATGCCGAAGCAAAGATTGCAGGAATTACTCCAGCTTGATTAATCTTGAGTGGCAAATGAGATGACTCTCCTCCATACATTTTATTACCAACTTGTCTTTTAGGGTAATTTATTAGTATTTTTCTTAAAGCTCTTTCCATAAAAACAATAAATAAAATTGTTAAGATTAACAAAACAAATAAAGCTAAGATCATTAATGTTGAGACCGCTCCTGTTCTACCAAGTTCGAAAGTGGTAACTAAAGCTCTTGGAATTTCTGCAACAATACCAGCGAAAATAATAAGAGATATACCATTACCAATTCCTCTTTGAGTAATCTGTTCTCCTAGCCACATTAAAAAAATAGTTCCAGAAACAATTGTGGTGACAGTTGAAATTTTAAAAAAAACACCAGGATTAATTACTAGCCCGGCTGAGGACTCTAGTCCTACTGCTAATCCATAACCTTGGACTGTCGCAAGCAAAACAGTTCCATAACGAGTTATCTGAGTAATTTTTGCTCTACCAGTTTCTCCTTGTGATTTTAAATTTTTGAAATAATCAGAAACACCTGTTAATAATTGAACAATAATTGATGAGGAGATATATGGCATGATTCCTAATGCAAAAATAGCCATTCTACTTACTGCACCACCAGCAAAAACATTAAACATTCCTAATAAACCCTTCTGATTTCCTTCCATCATAATTTTGAGTTGTTCAGGATCTATCCCTGGTAAAGGGACAAACGTACCAAATCTATAAACTACTAAAATAGCAAGGGTAAATATTATTCTATTTCTTAAATCAGTATTTGATGATGATGCGCTCATTAAATTAAACTATTTTTTTAATTGTATTGAACCACCAATTTTTTCAAGTTTTTCAACAGCTGACTTTGATGCAAGATCTGCTTCAATATTAATTTTATCTTTAATGGCTCCGGAACCTAAAATTTTTAATTTAATTGAATTTTGATCTATTAATTTTAGTTTTTTTAGCAAATTTGAATTCAGCGTGTCTGTAGTTTTAATATTTTTTTTATCAATATAAGACTGGATTTTATTTAGATTTAATATAGCGATTGTTTTTTTATTAATAGGGTTAAATCCTCTTTTAGGAAGTCTTCTGTATAGTGGCATTTGTCCACCCTCAAAACTTTTAATTGCTACACCAGATCTGGATTTTTGACCCTTTACACCTCTTCCAGATGTTTTGCCTTTTCCAGAACCAATACCTCTACCAACTCTTAGTTTAATTTTATTTATCTTATTTCTATTATTTAATTTAATCATTATCCTCTTTTTTCTATAATCTCAGAAATCTTTTTATTTCTTATTGAAGATATTTGTTTTGGTGAATTTTGTTTCAATAGTGCTTTCATTGTAGCTCTAATCACATTGTGGGCATTTGATGTACCCATTGATTTTGCAACAATATCTTTTACTCCTAAAACCTCACATACAGCTCGAACAGGACCTCCAGCTATAATTCCTGTTCCTTTAGAGGCTGCTCTTAATACAATCTTGCCAGATCCATCTTTAGCTTTTACATCATGATGAATCGTTCTTCCTTCTCGAAGAGGTATATGAATAAGTTTTCTTCTTGCCATTTCATTTGCTTTTTTTATAGCATCTGGCACTTGTTTTGCTTTAGCGTGAGCTATTCCAATTTTACCAGACTGGTTTCCAACAACAACAAGTGCTGAAAAACCAAATCTACGTCCACCTTTTACTACTTTTGTTATACGATTAATGTGAACTAATTTTTCTAAAATATCGTCAGTTTTTTTATCTTTATTATTATCCATATTAAAATTCCATTCCATTTTTACGTAAAGTTTCAGCAAAAACCTTCACTCTTCCGTGATATTTATAAATGCCTCTATCAAAGTAAATCTTTGTAATTTTTTTCTCTTGTGCTTTTTTTGCTAACTTTTCAGCTACAATCTTAGATAATTCAGTTTTATTTACCTTTTGACCAGACTTAATATCTTTTTCAATTGATGATGCTGATAATAAAGTCACATTTTTCATATCATCAATTATTTGCGCTGAAATATTCTTTGATGATCTAGAAATACTTAGTCTATATCTGTCGTTTGAAGCAACATTTTTAACCTTATTGCTCACTCTAAATCTTTTTCTTTTACTAGTATCTAATTTCATTATTTCTTCTTTCCTTCTTTTTTCAAAATATGTTGACCCTTTTCTCTCACACCTTTACCTTTATATGGTTCAATTTTTCTGAGAGTTTTTAGTTTTGATGCAATTGCACCTACTTGTTGTTTATCAGCACCACTTATTTTTAAAGTTGTTTGCTTTTCAACATTGATTTTTATCCCCTCTGGAATGTCAAAATTAATATCATGGCTGTAACCTAATTGTAGATTTAATTGATTGCCTTTTAAAGCAGCTCGATATCCAACACCTACCAATTCTAGTGTCTTCTCATATCCTGTATTTGAACCAATAACTGCATTATTAATCAAACTTCTATTCATTCCCCACAATCGTTTGGTTTCTTGATCAATTTTTTTCGGTTTGATTGATATTTCTTTTCCATCTTTTATATCAAGATTAAAAACATCTAAATCAATATTGATTGACTTTTTTCCAGATGGCCCTTCTATGTTTAAAATATTTCCAGCCAAAGCAACTTTGACTTTTTCAGGGATTGAAATATTAATTTTACCAATTTTAGACATTAAAATACCTTACAAATTATTTCTCCACCCACTCTTTGCTTTCTCGCATCAATATCGGTCATGACACCTTTGGGGGTTGATACAATTGCTATACCTAAACCATTATTTATTTTTGGTAAACTTTCTGCACTAGAAAATATTCTTCTCCCTGGTTTTGAAACTCTTTCAAAAGTACTTATAACTGGATTTCCTGAATGATATTTAAGCTCTAAAGATAATAAAGATTTATTATTTTCTTTGTTTACTTTGAAGTCTTTTATAAATCCTTCATTCTTTAAGATATCAGCAATCTTAGTTTTAAAATTTGAAGAAGGTAATTCAACTTTCTTATGGCTTCTATCTTGAGCATTTTTTATTCTTGCTATCATATCTCCAATTGGATCACTTAAACTCATATTTTCCTTTCTACCAACTTGATTTAACTAAACCTGGTATCTTTCCTTGCAGACCTAATTGTCTTAATGCAATTCTAGATATTTTCAATTTTCTATAAACTCCGTGAGGTCTTCCGGTAATCTGACATCTATTCATCACTCTTACTTTCGCAGAGTTTCTAGGTAATTTTGATAATTTTTGTTGTGCTTTAAATCTTTCCTCTAAAGGAAGTTTTTTATTCATAACAATTTTTTTTAATTTTTGCCTTTTTTTAAATAGCCTGTCCGATAATTTTATTCGTTTATTGTTCTTATTTATTGAGCTTAATTTAGCCATTTTAGTTATCTCCTTTTTTAATTAATGGAAAATTTAATTTTTCTAAAAGAGCAAAACTATGCTCTTTACTTTTAGCTGATATTACAATCACAATATCAATACCACGAACCTTATCAGCACGATCAAAACTTACTTCAGGAAATATAATATGTTCTTTAACGCCAAATGTGTAATTTCCAAATTTATCAAAACCATTTGCAGACAGGCCTCTAAAATCTTTAATTCTTGGTAAAGCTATATTCACAAGTCTATCTAAAAATTCATACATTTTATCTTTTCTAAGTGTTACCTTTAAGCCAGCATTTGACCCTTTTCTTGTTTTAAAATTTGCAACTGATTTTTTAAATTTGGTAATCACAGGTTTCTGACCTGTTATCTTTGCTAAATCCTCCTCACAAGACTTTAATATTTTTGAGTCATTTCCATCTAAACCTAAGCCCATATTTAAAACAATTTTTTCAATTTTTGGACCCATGTACAAATTTTTGAAACCAAATTGAGATTTTAATGCAGGTTGTATTTCTTTATAATAAAGTTCTTTCAATCTCGGGGTCATTATTTTTTAGCCTCAGTTTTTTTAGTTTTAGATTTTTTGTCAATTAGTTTTAAATTTGATAAATGAATAAAACTTTCTTTTGAAAAAATGCCACCTTTTTTTTCCTTAGTTGTTTTTACGTGTCTCTTTACCATATTAATATCTTTAACTTTTGCTCTGTTGTTTGGTCTATCAATTTCAATTACTTCACCTTCTTTTTTCTTATCTCTGCCTGATAAAACTTGAACTTTTAAACCTTTTTTAATCATTACAAAACCTCTGGAGCTAATGAGATTATTTTCATTTGTCCTTTATTCCTTAATTCTCTAGTTACTGGACCAAAAATTCTAGTTCCAACTGGTTCACCTTTGTCATCAACAAGAACAGCAGCATTATTGTCAAATCTAACTTTTGATCCGTCATCCCTATGAATTCCTTTTTTTACTCTCACCACCACTGCTTTATGAACTGATCCTTTTTTTACTTTTCCCTTAGGAATTGCCTCTTTAACCGCAATAACTATCGTGTCTCCTATGCTTGCATATCTTCTTTTTGATCCACCTAAGACTTTAATACATTCAATTTTTTTTGCCCCAGTGTTATCGGCTACATTTAATTCTGTTTGGACCTGTATCATTATTTCGTGTTCTCCATTACTTGAAATTTCTTATTTTTTGAGAAAGGTTTGCTCTCAATAATTGATACCTTATCACCTGTTTTAAATTTATTATTTTCATCATGGGCATTATATTTTTTTCTCACTTTTATTACTTTTTTTAACAATGGATGAGAATATTTTCGTTCAACTAAAACAGTTATAGTTTTGTTAGGTTTATCACTTACAACAACACCTGTTAATATTTTCTTAGGCATTTAATTTTCCTTTTAATATTGTTTTCAATCTAGCAATTGTTTTTTTTGTTTCACTAATTTTCGCAGGATTTGTAATCTGTGAATTCATCTTTTGAAATCTAAAATTGAATAAATCTTTTTTAAATTTATCAATGTTTTTTATAATTTGATCTTTTGATAGTTTTTTAATTTCTTGTTTTTTCATATTAGGCAAATCTCTTTATGGTTTTTGTTTTAATTGGCAATTTTGCAGATGCTTTATATAACGCTTCTTTGGCTATCTGTTCTGAAACACCATCTACTTCAAATAAAATTCTTCCTGGTTTTACACGACATGCATAGAATTCTGGAGAGCCTTTACCTTTACCCATACGTACTTCAATGGGTTTTTTAGAAACTGGAATATTTGGAAAAATTCTTGTCCAAACTCTTCCTTGTCTTTTCATGTGCCTTGTTAGAGCAACTCTAGCAGCTTCTATCTGTTTACCAGTAACCCTATCAGGGGATAGTGCTTTTAAAGCGTATGCACCATAATTAATTAAATTTGCTCTTGAGGCAGTTCCATGAATTCTACCTTTGTGAGCTTTTCTCCATTTTGTTCTAACTGGCTGTAACATTTATTGTTTTCCCTCTTTTGGTGAGACTTTATTTGTTTCTTGACTAAATTCTTTAGCAAAAACCTCACCTTTATAAATCCAAACTTTTATTCCAATTATTCCATAAGTCGTGAGTGCTTCTGCCTCTGCATAATCTATATCTGCTCTTAATGTGTGGGATGGTATACTGCCATCTCTTAACCATTCAGTTCTAGCAATCTCATTTCCACCCAATCTCCCACTCACTGAAACTTTAATCCCTTTAGCGCCTAATCTTAAACAAGACTGCATTGCTCTTTTCATTGCTCTTCTGTAAGAAATTCTTTTAACTAATTGTTGAGCAATATTTTCAGCAACTAAATAAGCATTTGTTTCAGGTTTTTTTACCTCTTTAATATTTAAATTAACCTCATTTGAAGTAAATTTAGATAAATTATTTTTTATCTTATCTATATCACTACCTTTTTTTCCAATAACAAAACCTGGTCTAGAAGTGTAAATTGTGACATAACATTTGTTTGCTGTTCTTTCGATCATCACTTTTGAAACCCCAGAATTAATTACATTTTTTTTGATATATTCTCTAATTTTAAAATCTTCTATTAGATAATTACCAAAATCTTTCTTTTTAGCGTACCAAACAGAGTCCCAACCTCTGTTAACACCTAATCTAAAACCTACTGGATTAACTTTTTGTCCCATGACCCTCTATTCTTTTTGCTTCTGATAAAATAATTGTAACACTTGAATAAGGTTTTAAAATTGGTGCGGCTCTTCCTTTTGCCCTTGGTCTAAACCTCTTCATGGTAATTTTCTTTCCACAATAAGCTTCTTTAACTACAAGTTTATCAATATCATACTGAAAATTATTTTCTGCGTTTGCAACAGCAGATGAAATAGTCTTTCTGATATCACGAGTAATTCTTTTTTCTGAAAACTGAAGATCTCTAATAGCTAATTCTACTTTTTTTCCTACTATACCTTTTAAAATAGGATTAAGCTTTCTTACACTTGATCTAATATTGTTATTTATAGATTTCACTATTTTTTCTTTTTTTTTCACTAATTTCTTTTTTTTACTCATAATTATTTCTTCGCCTCTGCCTCAGCAGGTTTTGCTTTTTTATCTGCAGGTGTATGACCAAAAAAAGTTCTTGTTGGTGCAAATTCACCTAACTTATGACCAACCATGTCTTCAGATATGGTAATGGGTATAAATTTTTTTCCATTATAAATCAAAAAACTAACTCCTACAAAATCTGGAATTATTGTTGATTTTCTTGACCAAGTCTTAATGGGAATTTTTTTTGGATCAGTTTTATATTTATCCACTTTTTTCATTAAGCTTTCTTCCACAAAAGGTCCTTTCCATACTGCTCTAGCCATTATTTTGTATCCTTCCTTTTGTTTCTTCTCTTCACGATGTATTTGTCGGTTCTTTTATTGTCTCTTGTTTTCAATCCTTTTGCTGATTGTCCTTTAGGAGAAACTGGATGTCTTCCACCTGCTGATTTACCTTCTCCACCACCATGTGGGTGATCTACTGGATTTTTAACAACTCCTCTAGTGTGAGGTCTTCTTCCTAACCATCTTGATCGTCCTGCTTTACCAATTTTGATATTTTTTTGATCTGGGTTACTTAATACACCAATAGTTGCCAATGATCTTGAATCGATTTTTCTAACTTCACCTGATGCTAATTTAATCAAACTATAATTTCCGTCTAATCCACTAATCGTAACAGAAGTTCCAGCAGATCTAGCAATTTTACCTCCACCGCCTGGTTGTATTTCAACATTGTGAATATCTATACCAACTGGGATATCCTGTAACGGCATGCAATTTCCAACTTTTATTTCTTTTTTTGATCCATTTTCAACTTTATCACCTACTTTTATTTTTTGTGGTGCAAGATAATACGCATGTGAATTATCATCAAATTTTACTAACATAATGTAACAAGATCTGTTTGGATCATATTCAATTCTTTCTACTGTTGCTGGCACATCAAATTTTTTTCTATAGAAGTCGACATGTCGATACATTTTTTTATGTCCACCAGCTCTATTAATAGATGTAATATGACCATTGTTGTTTCTTCCCTTCATTGCATTTTTTGGTGAAACTAAAGATTTAAACGGTTTACCTTTCCAAAGACCAGTTCTATCAACAAGAATTGTTCCTCTAGTAGATTTTGTATATGGTTTAAATGTTTTTAGTGCCATTTTAAATTCCAGTTGTTAAATCAATACTTTGACCTTTTTTTAGTGTTATAATTGCTTTTTTAAAACCAGAAACTTTAACTTTTCTTCCTCTGGTTAATTTAGTTCTACTTTGTTTATTTATAATATTTACCTTTGTAACATTTACTTTAAAGATTTTTTCAATATTACTTTTTATGTTTTTCTTATTTGCTTTTGATGGCACCTTAAATACAATCTTATTTTGTTCTGATAAATTTGTTGATTTTTCAGTTACTAATGGAGATAAAATTTTGTCATATAAATGTATCTTTTCCATCTTACGTATACCTCTTTTCTAATTCTTTTACGGAAGTTTCAGTAAACACAACCTTTTCAAACTTGACGATATCAAACGCACTAAAATGATTAATGTCTGTTACTTTAATATTTGGAATATTTCTAATTGATTTTTCAATATTATCTTTTGAGATTTTATCTAGGATTATTATTGAATTTGATATTTGAAATTTCTTTAAAATTAGGTTCATCTCTTTAGTTTTTTTTATCTTAGAGCTAAAATCGCTAAAAATTAGAAGGTTATTATTCTTTATCTTGTCACTGATTAAAGATGCAATACTTTGTTTTTTTTCACTCTTGTTCAATTTTCTTTTTTTATATGATAGCTCTCCTTTAGGACCATGAGCTATACCACCGCCAACAAAGATTGGGGCTTTTCTACTTGCGTGTCTAGCATTACCTGTTCCTTTTTGTGCATAAATTTTTGATGTTGGACCTGAAACCTCGTTTTGCTGCTTAGTTTTTGCATGCCTACCTTTATAGTTAGCATTGGTCTTATATAAAACTGTATTCACTAATTTCTTATTTATCTTAGCTAAAAAAATCTTGTCTAATACTTCTATAGAACCTTTTTTACCATCTAAATTAATTTTATCGACTTTCATTATTTCTTCTTTTTCTCCGGTGTTTTCTTAGCTAATTCAGCTGCTTTGTGTTTTTCACTGATAGTCATTTTTTTTATATTTTTTACTGAACCTTTTACTAGAATTTCAGAGTTTTTTGCTCCTGGGATAGAACCTTTTAAATATAGAAGCTCATTTTCTAGATCCGTTTTAATAATTTCGATATTTTGCATAGTTCTTAATTTATCTCCCATATGTCCAGCCATTTTTTTTCCCTTAAACACTTTACCAGGATCTTGTCTTTGACCCGTTGAACCATGTGATCTATGTGAAATTGAAACACCATGTGTAGCTCTCAAACCACCAAAATTGTGTCTTTTCATAGCTCCTGCAAAACCTTTTCCAATCGTTTTTGATCTAGTATCTACAAATTTAACATCTTTAAAAATTTCTAATCCAAATTCATTTCCCTCTTTGTAATTTTCGATGTTTTGAACTCTATATTCTTTAAGTTTCTTTTTAGCTTCAGTATTTCTTTTTGAAAAATAACCTTTCATAGCCTTTGTTAGTTTTGAATTTTTGATTTTACCGTATCCAAGTTGAACTGCAGTGTAACCTCTTTTTTCTTTATCTATTACTTGGATTACTCTAGCTTTTTCCATTTTTAATACAGTAACTGGAACCAACTGACCAGATTTATAAAATTCTCTAGTCATTCCAATTTTTTTTCCTAATAAAGCAATCTCGCTCATGATTATATCTTAATCTCCACATCGACTCCTGATGCTAAATCTAACTTCATTAAAGCCTCAACAGTTTGTGGTGTTGGCTCAATTATATCAATTAATCTTTTATGGGTTCGTGATTCAAATTGTTCTCTGCTTTTTTTATCTATATGAGGAGATCTTAAAACTGTATATCTTTCAATTCTAGTTGGTAATGGAATTGGACCTTTTATTGTAGCTCCAGTTCTTTTGACTGTATTAACAATCTCTTCAGTTGAAGCATCTAAAATTTTATTGTCGTAAGCTCTAAGTTTAATTCTAATATTCTGTTTTTCCATTTTAGCCTGCTATTTTTTTTGTTACTTCGTCTTGAACATTTTGTGGTACTTTTGCATAGTGATCAAAGAACATTGAATATTGTGCTCGCCCTTGTGACATTGATCTTAAACTATTAATGTATCCAAACATATTTGCTAAAGGCACCATTGCAGTTATTACAGTTGCATTACCTCTTTGTTCTTGAGTACTTATTTGTCCTCTTCGACTATTTAAGTCTCCGATAACATCACCCATATAGTCCTCAGGCGTTACTACTTCAACTCTCATGACTGGCTCTAGTAATTTTAAACCACCTTTTGTACAAGCATCTTTAAAACATGCTCTACTTGCGAGTTCAAAAGCTAATACGCTAGAGTCAACATCGTGATGTAAACCATCTAAAATTGTAACTTTATAATCAATCATTGGAAATCCTGCTAAAATTCCACCATCTGATACTGTTTCGATACCTTTTTCCACGCCAGGAATGAATTCTTTTGGAATTGCTCCACCTTTGATTTTGCTTTCAACAGCTCTCCCTTTACCAGGTTCTTGCGGTTCCACTAATAATTTGACTTTTGCGAATTGTCCTGCGCCACCACTTTGTTTTTTATGTGTGTATTCTACTTCTGATGAGTTTTCTATTGTTTCTCTGTATGCTACTTGTGGTGCTCCAACATTTGCTTCAACTTTAAATTCTCTTTTCATTCTATCAACAATGATATCTAAGTGTAATTCACCCATTCCTTTAATAATTGTTTGTCCGGACTCTTCATCAGATGAAACTCTAAATGAGGGATCTTCTTTAGCTAATCTACCCAAAGCTTCTCCCATTTTTTCTTGGTCAGCTTTTGTTTTTGGTTCAACAGCAATTTCAATTACTGGGTCAGGAAATTCCATAGGTTCTAGAAGGACTGGATTATCTTTATTACATAACGTGTGACCAGTAATCGTATTTTTCAAACCAGCTAGTGACACAATATCTCCAGCGTTAGCTTCTTTGATGTCCTCTCGAGAGTTAGCATGCATTAATAACATTCTACCAACTCTTTCCTCTTTTTCTTTTGAAGAATTGTATACAGCGGTTCCTGTTTTTATTGTACCTGAATAAACTCTTATAAATGTTAATGATCCAACAAATGGATCATTTGCCACTTTAAATGCTAAAGCAGAAAATGGTGCACTGTCATTAAATTTCATTTCAATTTCATTCTCTGATCCTAATTTAGTTCCTTTAATTGAACCAATATCAATAGGACTTGGAAGATAGTTAATCACTGCATCTAGTAATGGCTGAACACCTTTATTTTTAAAAGCTGATCCAGTTAATACAGGAACAAAATCAAAGTTTAATGTTCCTTTTCGTATACATTTTATTAGATCTTCCTCTTTAATTTCTTCACCATTTAGGTAAGATTCCATAAGTTTTTCATCTTGTTCTACTGCCATTTCGACTAATTCTGTTCTGTATTTTTGAGAAATTTCTTTTAGATCCTCTGGGATTTCTTTATATTCCCACTCAGCACCTAAAGCCTCATTTTTCCAAACCTGTGCTTTCATTTTTACCAGATCAACAACACCAGTTAAAGAGGCTTCAATACCGATTGGTACTTGTATGACCAATGGTTTTGCTCCCAGTCTGTCTTTGATCATATCTACACATCTAAAAAAATCTGCACCCGTTCTATCTAACTTATTTACAAAACAAATTCTCGGTACTTTATATTTATCAGCTTGTCGCCATACTGTTTCTGATTGAGGTTCTACACCTGCTACGCCATCAAATACTGCAACCGCACCATCAAGTACTTTGAGTGATCTTTCTACTTCAATAGTAAAGTCTACGTGACCTGGTGTATCAATAATATTAATTCTGTGATCTTGCCAAAAGCAAGTAGTTGCTGCTGATGTAATTGTAATACCTCTTTCTTGCTCTTGTTCCATCCAATCCATGGTAGCTGCACCATCGTGAACTTCACCAATCTTATGACTTTTACCCGTGTAATATAAAATTCTTTCAGTTGTAGTTGTTTTACCAGCATCTATGTGGGCCATGATCCCAATATTTCTATATTTGTCTAATGTGTGAGATCTAGCCATAATATTTTACCACCTGAAGTGTGCAAAAGCCTTATTAGACTCTGCCATTTTATGCACATCCTCTTTTTTCTTTACAGCTGAACCTTTTTTTTCATATGCATCGTAAAGTTCATTAAAAATTTTATCAGACATATGTTTATCTTTTCTTTTTCTTGCTGAATCAATAAGCCATCTGATAGCTAAAGCTTGTGCTCTTTTACTTTTTACTTCAACTGGAACTTGATATGTGGCTCCACCTACTCTTCGTGATCTCACTTCTACAGTGGGTTTAATATTATTGATTGCTTCATTAAAAACATTGATAGGGTCATCTTTTGACTTAGTTTTAATCTTTTCAATTGCATCATAAACTATTTTAGTGGCTACACCTCTTTTACCATCGTACATGATATTATTGATTAATTTTGGGATAATTGTGGAATTAAATTTTGGATCAGGAACAATATTTTTTTTAGGTTGTGTTTTTTTTCTAGACATATCTATTTACCTTTTTTTGTTCCATACAAAGATCTTCTTTTCTTTCTATTTGCCACTCCTTGAGTGTCTAAATTACCTCTTAAAATGTGATAACGTACACCTGGTAAATCTTTAACCCTGCCACCTCTAATTAATACAACAGAGTGTTCTTGAAGATTATGACCTTCTCCAGGTATATAAGCAGTTACTTCAAAACCATTTGATAATCTCACTCTAGCAACTTTTCTTAGAGCAGAATTAGGTTTTTTTGGAGTTGTAGTATAAACTTTTACACAAACTCCTCGTTTGAGTGGTTGTTTTTGTAATGCTGGAACTTTGTTCCTAGCAATAGATTTAGTTCTTTTTTTTCTTAACAACTGGTTTATAGTTGGCATATCTGTAAATTTTATAATTAATTATTTTTAGATGAAATAACTGACAGGTTATTTGTGGCAGCGTTTAGTGTCTAATGTTAACACTACATTCCAACCAAAAAATATCGCCAAAATACTTATTAATTTAATTTTGTCAAACTAAAACTAGTTAACAAAAGTGTTATTTTTATTGATTTACAGGGGTTTCTGGCTGTTCAATCTGTTCTTGCTCAGAAAGAAATTTATTGTCATCTTGTAGAGCTTTTTTGTTCCATTTATTTTTAATATTACCAGTTCCAGCAGGTACTAATCGTCCAACTATTACATTCTCTTTTAAGCCATTAAGTGGATCAACCTTACCTTTGATAGCAGCATCTGTAAGAACTCTTGTAGTTTCCTGGAATGATGCAGCAGAAATAAAAGACTCGGTTTGCAGAGAAGCTTTAGTAATCCCCATTAAAACTCTTTCTCCAGTAGCTGGCTTTTTACCCTCAGATTTTAATTTTTCATTAACATTATCAAATTTAATTCTATCAATGATTTCACCAGGTAAATATGAGGAGTCACCAGTAGTTTTTACCTCAACTTTTTTCAACATTTGTCTTAAAATAGTTTCTATGTGTTTATCATTAATAATTACACCCTGTAATCTATAAACTTCTTGAACCTGATTAACAAAATACTCAGTTAAATCTTTTATACCCATAATTCTAAGAATATCGTGTGGTAATGGCTGTCCATCTAATAAATATTCTCCTTTTTTAATTTTTTCACCCTGATTAAAATTAATATGTTTTCCCTTGGGTATTAAATAATTAGATGGTTCTGATCCATCTTCAGGCACAATTGATATTCTTTGTTTTCCTCTAACTTCTTTTCCAAATATAACTTGTCCATCATTTTCAGCAATGATTGCACTATCTTTAGCTTTTCTAGCTTCAAACAATTCAGCAACTCTTGGAAGACCTCCGGTGATATCTTTAGTTTTAGTCGTTTCTTTAGGTAATCTAGCAATCACATCACCAGCAGAAACTTTTTGACCATCTTTAACTGATAAAATTGAGTCAGGAACTAAATAATATCTTGCTTCATTGTCATCCGCCTTTTTAATTACGTTTCCTTTTTCATCTCTTAAAGTAATTCTTGGTTTTAAGTCTGTACTTTTTGATTGAGAACGCCAATCAACTACTGATTTTGAAGATATACCTGTCGCATCATCTGTAGTCTCTTGAATAGATACACCATCAATTAAATCAACATAGCTTGCAATACCACTTTTTTCAGCAATCACTGGGGTAGTGTAAGGATCCCATTCACAAATTTTTGTATTAGCTTTTACTTTATCACCATTTTTAAAAAATAATTTCGAACCATAGGCTACTTTATAGACTGCAATTTGAACACCATTATCGTCCTCAATAGATAATTGTGTATTTCTACCCATGACAATCAAGTTCTTTTTAGAATCCTCTAAAATGTTTGAGTTAATAATTTTTAAAGTCCCTTCATTTTTAGTAACTATTTGTGAGTCTTGTTTAACTGAAGCAGTACCACCTACGTGGAAAGTTCTCATTGTTAATTGCGTTCCTGGTTCTCCAATTGATTGTGCAGAAATCATTCCAATTGCTTCACCTACATGAACCATCTGACCTCTAGATAAATCTCTTCCATAAGAAGTAGCACATACACCTTCTTTAGATCCACATGTCATAACAGAATAAACCTTAACTGATTTTATTCCTGCAGAATCTATTTTATCACAACCAGCCTCATCAATCATAGTTAACTTTTTAATTATAATTTCACCAGTTATTGGATGCTTTACATCGTCAAAAGTAACTCTTCCCAAAGCTCTTTCTGATAAGCTTACAACAACATTTCCACCTTCCAAAATTTCTGAAAGTTCGATGAATCCAGGATTTTTACAATCACATTCTTTTTTTGTAACAGTTAAATCTTGGGCAACATCACATAATCTTCTAGTTAAATATCCTGAGCTAGCTGTTTTTAAGGCAGTATCAGCCAAACCTTTCCTTGCTCCGTGTGTTGAATTAAAATATTCTAAAGCTGTTAATCCCTCTTTAAAATTAGACGTAATTGGACTTTCAATAATCTCACCAGATGGTTTTGCAATAAGACCTCTCATACCTGCTAATTGCTTCATTTGTGCTGCTGATCCTCTCGCACCACTATCTGCCATCATAAATACTGAATTTATTTTCAAACCTTCTGTAGTTTTTTCTGTGGCAGAAATTCCTTTCATCATTTCGGATGCTACTTGATCAGTACATTTTGACCATGCATCAACAACTTTGTTATATTTTTCTCCTCTTGTAATTAGTCCCTCAGAATATTGAGTTTCATAGTCAGCTATTAGTTTTTTAGTATCATCAATAAGTTTATTTTTACTTTCCGGAATGACTAAGTCATCTTTACCAAAAGAAATTCCTGCTTTAAATGCATGTTTAAACCCTAGATCCTTTAATTTATCACAGAAAATGACTGTTCTTTTTTGACCACAAAATCTAAAGACAATATCAATAATCTCTGAAACTGTTTTCTTTGGTAAAATTCTATCAATTAAAGAAAACTTAATATTATTATTTTTGGGCAATAAGTTAGCTAGTAGGAATCTTCCCGCAGTAGATGTATATTTCTCAAATTTTTGATTACCCTTTTCATCAACAGTTTCAAATCTAGAAATAATTGTGCTATGAACTTTAATTTGACCAGAAGAAAGCGCAAATTCAATTTGATCCGCATTTAAAAAATATCCAGCTGGCTTATCAGTGACTGGTTCTTGAGATAAATAATAAATTCCTAAAATCATGTCCTGACTTGGTACAATTATTGGTTTTCCGTTTGATGGAGAAAGAATATTGTTAGTTGATAGCATTAATATTCTGGCCTCAAGTTGTGCCTCCAAACTTAAAGGAACGTGAACAGCCATTTGATCACCATCAAAATCTGCATTAAACGCAGCACATGTTAAAGGGTGTAATTCAATCGCATCTCCCTCAATTAATTTTGGTTCAAAAGCTTGAACTCCCAACCTATGAAGTGTTGGAGCTCTATTTAGTAAAACTGGATGTTCTCTAACAATTAATTCAAGTGCATCCCAGACAGCGTTAGTTTCTTTCTCAACTAATTTTTTTGCTTGTTTAATTGTTGAAGCTAAACCTAGTTTATTAAGTCTTGCATATAGAAATGGTTTAAATAACTCTAACGCCATTTTTTTTGGCAATCCACATTCGTGTAATTTTAGATCTGGACCTACTACGATGACTGAACGACCAGAGTAATCAACTCTTTTACCAAGAAGATTTTGTCTAAATCTTCCTTGTTTTCCTTTTAACATCTCAGCTAAAGATTTTAATGGTCTTTTACCTGTTCCAGTAATTACTCTACCTCTTCTTCCGTTATCAAAAAGTGCATCGACAGACTCTTGTAACATTCTTTTTTCATTTCTGATGATAATATCCGGTGCCTTAAGATCCATTAGTCTCTTTAAACGATTATTTCTGTTAATAACCCTTCTATAAAGATCATTTAGATCTGATGTTGCAAATCTTCCACCATCTAAAGGAACCAATGGTCTTAATTCTGGTGGAATAACTGGAACAACGGTCATGATCATCCACTCAGGTTTTTGGCCAGTTTCAATAAAAGACTCGATTAATTTTAATCTCTTAATAGCTCTTTCTTCATTAACTTTTGATTTCGTTTCTTTGATATAATCAACAAGATTTTTTCTCTCTAAATCTAAATCAAGATTTTTAAGCATTTCCAGAACTGCTTCAGCTCCAATTCCAGCTGTAAAAGCCTCCTCACCATATTCATCTTGATATTTTGCTAGTTCCTCTTCATTTAAAAGCTGATTTTTTTGCAGACCTGTTAAACCTGGCTCAATGACAATAAAATTTTCAAAATACAAAACTCTTTCGACTTCTTTAAGCTTCATATCCACAGCAAGTGCTATTCTACTTGGTAGTGATTTTAGAAACCATATATGTGCAACTGGTGTTGCTAAATTAATATGACCCATTCGTTCTCTTCGAACATTTGATTTTGTCACCTCAACACCACATTTTTCACAGATGATGCCTCTAAATTTCATTCTTTTATATTTTCCACACAAACACTCATAATCTTTAATTGGACCAAATATTCTTGCACAGAAAAGGCCATCTTTCTCTGGTCTAAAAGTTCTGTAATTAATAGTTTCTGGTTTTTTAATTTCACCATAGGTCCAAGATTTTATTTTCTCTGGGCTAGCTAGTGAGATCTTGATACTATTAAAATTTTGAGCTTCAGATATTTCTGAATTTTTAAATAGATCTGTTAGTTCTTTTTTCATAATTAATTTAATTCCACATTTAAAGCTAATGATTTAATTTCTTTAACAAGTACGTTAAATGATTCCGGTATTCCAGACTCAAAATTTTCCTCACCCTTAACAATAGTCTCATAAACTTTTACTCTTCCTGCAACATCATCAGATTTTACAGTAAGGATTTCTTGAAGTGTGTATGATGCACCATATGCCTCAAGTGCCCATACCTCCATTTCACCAAATCTTTGTCCACCTAACTGAGCTTTTCCACCCAATGGTTGTTGAGTTACTAAACTATAAGGACCAGTAGACCTAGCGTGAATTTTGTCTTCCACTAAATGATGAAGTTTAAGCATGTAAATGATTCCAACAGTAACTGGTCTGTCAAATTTTTCACCAGTTCTTCCATCCCATAAATAAGTTTGTCCTGATTTAGGTAAATTTGCTAACTCTAACATTTCTGTTACATTTTTTTCTTTAGCTCCATCAAAAACTGGAGTGGATATAGCTATACCATTTTGTAAATTTTCACATAAATCCTTAAATTCTGTTTTACTTAATTTATCTACTTTTTGACCAAATATTTCTTCACCATAAACAGATTTTAAAAAACTCTCTATTTTTTCATTCCTCTCGAATTTTTTATTATTTTCATTAACTAAATTCTTAATTTGTTCACCAAATTCTTTACAAGCCCATCCTAAGTGAGTTTCAAGTATTTGCCCTACATTCATACGACTAGGCACACCTAGAGGATTTAAAACTATATCCACTGGTCGTCCATCTTCTCTGTAAGGCATATCTTCAACTGGTACAATTTTACTGACAACTCCTTTATTGCCATGTCTTCCTGACATTTTATCACCTGGTCTTAATCTTCTTTTGATTGCAACAAAAACTTTTACCATTTTCATCACGCTAGGTAATAAATCATCACCACTTCTTATTTTTAAAACTTTATCTTCAAATCTTTCAGTAATATCTTGTTTTGCTTTATTATACTGATCTTTTAATTGTAAAAATGCGTTCTCATTTTTTGAATTTGAAATAGTTAATTTAAAAAGATCATTAATTGATATTTTATTAATAGTTTCAAAATCTAATTTAGAACCAGCTTCAACATCCTTTATTTTTTTAGAAAGTGTTTCTCCTGATAAAATTTGAGCAGCTCTTTGTTTAATACTTCTCTCCAAAATTTCTTCTTCAACAATTTTATCTTGTTGCACTTGATCAATTTCAGCTCTTTCAATTGTGATAGATCTTTCATCTTTTTCTATTCCGTGTCTATTAAACACTCTTACATCAACTACAGTACCACTGCTTCCTCTAGACATCCTTAAAGATGTATCTGTCACATCAATTGCTTTTTCACCAAAAATTGATCTTAATAATTTTTCTTCAGGACCTGACGCGGAATCTCCTTTAGGTGTAACTTTCCCTACCAATATATCACCAGCATTTACCTCTGCACCAATATATACTATTCCCGACTCATCTAAATTTTTTAAAGCTTCCTCATTAACATTGGGTATATCTCTTGTGATTTCTTCTTCACCAAGTTTTGTATCTCTTGCCATAATTTCATATTCAACAATATGTACTGAGGTAAATACATCATCAGTCACACATCTTTCTGAAATTAAAATTGAGTCCTCAAAATTGTATCCTTGCCAAGGCATAAATGCTACAGTAACATTTTTTCCTAGAGCCAACTCACCTAATTTAGTCGACGGACCATCTGCAATTATATCACCTGTTTTTACTTTATCTCCAACTCTAACTAAAGGTCTTTGATTAATACATGTATTTTGGTTAGATCTTTTAAATTTTTGTAAATTATAAATATCAACTCCAGATTTTGAGAAATCAGTTTCTTCAGTGACTTTAATTACAATTCTCTTACCATCAATTTTATCAACTACTCCGTCTCTCTTAGCAACAATTGTGACTCCTGAGTCTAATGCAACATCGCTTTCTATTCCAGTTCCAACTAAAGGTGCTTCAGGTTTTAATAACGGGACTGCTTGTCTCATCATGTTAGAACCCATTAATGCTCTGTTTGCATCATCATTTTCTAAAAAGGGTATTAAAGAAGCAGCAACAGAAACCAATTGTTTAGGAGAAACATCAATATAATCTATTGTTTCAGGTTTTGCTAAAAGGAAGTTTAAGTTTTGTCGACAAGAAACTAATTCTTCAACTATTTTACCATTTTTATCAATTTTAGTATTTGCTTGAGCAATGGTAAATTTTGTTTCCTCCATTGCAGACAAATATTCTACTTTATCTTGAACAACACCTTCTTTTACTCTCTTGTAAGGACTTTCAATAAAACCATACTTATTAATTTTTGCATATGTAGATAAACTATTGATCAAACCAATATTTGGACCTTCTGGTGTCTCTATAGGACAGATCCTTCCATAATGAGTTGGATGCACGTCTCTTACCTCAAAACCAGCTCTTTCTCTTGTTAATCCACCAGGGCCTAAAGCTGAAACTCTTCTTTTATGAGTAATTTCTGAAAGCGGGTTTGTTTGATCCATAAATTGAGAAAGTTGAGAACTTGCAAAAAAATCTTTAAGTGAAATTGTAAGTGGTTTTGCATTAATCAAATCTTGCGGCATTGCTGACTCGATATCTAAGGTGGTCATTTTTTCTTTTATTGCTCTCTCCATTCTATAAACACCAATACGAGCTTGATTTTCAACTAATTCACCTACAGATCTAACTCTTCTATTTCCAAGATGATCAATGTCATCAACTTCATCTTTACCATCTCTTAAGTCTAGCATTTTACGAATTATTGCTAAAATATCATCATTTCTTAATATTGTAATTTTATCTGAACATTCTAAATCTAGTCTAGAATTCATTTTGACTCTACCAACGTCAGACAAGTCATATCGGTCTGAGCTAAAGAATAAATTATTGAAAATTTGAGTTGCTATTTCAATTGTTGGAGGCTCACCGGGTCTCAACATTTTATAAATTTCAGTGATTGCCTCGTCCTTAGTGTTATTTTTGTCATTCAAGATTGTAGTAAGTAAATAAGGACCTTTATTGATAGAATTTGTTACAGAAATATCTAAACTTGTAAAATTTGCGTCTAAAATTTGTTGAATAATTGTTTCATTTAACTCACTACCAATTTTTAATAGCCCATCCTCTTGATCATTTAATTTAATATCTTTATGCAAAAACTTTCCAAATAAAGACTCTTTAGCAACCAATATGTCTTTTAATCCATCATTAGATAATTTTTTAGCGTTTAAATAATTTATTTTTTCTCCTAATTTAATTACAACTTTTCCTGATTTAGCATCAACAACTTCTTCAGAGAAGTTTTTAGCCTTATAATTTTCAGGGTTAAATTTTGTTTTCCACTTTTCTGATTTTGCATCAAAAGTAAATTTTTCTGACTCATAGAATTCATTTACTATTTCATTTTTTGAGTAACCAAGAGCCAATAATAAAGTCGAGGCAAGAATTTTCTTTTTTCTATCAATTTTAAAATATAAAAAATCTTTTACGTCATATTCAAAGTCTAACCATGATCCTCTATTTGGAATTACTCTACAATTAAACAAAAGTTTTCCACTTGCGTGCGTTTTGCCTTTATCATGATCAAAAAATACTCCTGGACTTCTATGCATTTGGTTCACAACAACCCTTTGAACACCATTCGTTATGAATGTACCACTATTAGTCATCATAGGCACTTCTCCCATGTAAACTTCTTGTTCTTTTGCTGACAAAATATCTTTAGTGTTAGTTTCTTGATTTATTTCATAAACAACTAGTCGCAGTGTGCATTTTAATGCAGAGGAGTAAGTTAAGCCTCTAGCAATACATTCTTCTACATCAAATTTTGGTTTTTCAAGTCTGTATGATACATATTCTAAAGTTGCTTTATCATTAAGATCTTCAATAGGAAAAATACTTTTAAATACTCTGTCAAATCCTTTAGTTAAATCACCCGCTTCTGGGTTAAAAAATGTCAATTCGTTGTAGGAATTTTTTTGAACTTCTATTAGATTGGGTATGGATAAACTTTCTTTTAGTTTTCCGAAACTCTTTCTAATGTTTTTCTTTTCAGTAAAAGATATTTGCATCTATGTCTTAATACTGATTAAATTTAATTAATCAGTACTTAAAAATTTCCTGTTAATTTATTTAAGTTCTACTTTTGCCCCTGCAGCTTCTAACTTTGCTTTAATTTCTTCTGCCTCTTTTTTCGGTACACCAGCTTTTACTTCTTTAGGTGCGCCCTCTACCAAGTCTTTTGCTTCTTTAAGACCAAGAGAAGTTGCTGCTCTTACTTCTTTAATTACGTTAATTTTTTTATCTCCTGCGGAAACGAGCATAATTGAAAAGTCATCCTTTTCTTCTGCTGCTGCCGCTCCTCCTGCTGCTGCTGGAGCTGCTGCCGCCATTGGCGTAACACCCCATTTTTCCTCTAGTTGCTTTGAAAGATCTGCTGCTTCAGCAACAGTTAAACTTGATAAGTCTTCGATGATTTTATTTAGATCTGGCATAATTTACTCTTTAGGTTGTGTTTCAGAATTTTCTGGAGGTAAACTACTCATTTTTTCCGATCGTGCAAGCAAAATACTTACTAATTTTGATGCAGATACATTCAAAATACCCACAATATTAGCCCTTGCTTCGTCTAAAGTAGGTAAATTTGCGACATTCATTACTCCAGCTTGATCAAGAATTTCATTTTCCATCATTCCACCGATCAGTTTGAGATTCTCATTATCTTTTGCAAACTTGGATAAAATTCGTGCTGACATAATTGCATCTTCTCCAAATGCAACGGCTGTTGGACCAGTGAATAAGTTTGATAAATCTTTACACTTAGTTTTTTCCAATGCTAATTTTGTAATTCTGTTTTTTGTAATTTTAAAAATTATTCCATGTTCTCTCATTTTCGATCTTAATTCATCTAATTGAGTCATTGTCAGACCTTGATAATGAGTAACCATAACCGCTTTACTATTCTCAAATTGCGTTGTCATTTCAGCAATGTAGTTTTTCTTTTGCTCTTTATTCATCATAACTTAAATATTTTTTCCTAATTTTAACTTATATGAAACACCCATTGTTGATGTCACAAATGCAGTTCTAATTAGTTCACCTTTTACTGTATTATTTGATTTTTCTTTCTCAAGTGTATCTATAACAGCGTTAAAATTTTTAATTAACTTTTCATCATTAAAAGATTTTTTTCCTATACTAACTCCGATATTTCCATCTTTATCATTTCTAATTTCTGCTTGACCAGATTTTGCATCTGAAATTGCTGTTTTTAAATTTTCAGTCACAGTTCCTAATTTTGGATTGGGCATTAAACCTTTTGGTCCCAATACTTTTCCTAATTTTGATAATTTAATCATCATAGATGGAGTACAAATTAATTTTTCAAAATTCATTTCTCCATTTTTAATTTTTTCAATAAATTCATCACCGCCTACAATATCAGCACCAGCAGTTTTTGCTTCGCCAGATTTTGCATCCTCACATACGACAGCAACTTTTATTTTTTTACCAGTTCCACCAGGAAGATTGACTACAGTCCTAATGTTTATCTCACTTTTTTTCTGTTTATTGTTAATTTGAAAACTTAAATCAACGGACTCATCAAATTTAGTTGTGCAATTTTTTTTAACTACAGGAAGTAATTTTTCAATCACTTCAGATGGAAGTTCTTGAGTTTTTTCAGGAAGTTTTTTAAATCTTTTTGAAGACATAACTAATCTTTTACCTCAATACCCATTGATCTTGCTGAACCAGCAATTATTTTGACCGCTTGATCTAAATCAAGAGCATTTAAATCTTCCATTTTTTGTTTAGCAATTTCTTCAGCTTGTTTCTTTGTTATTGATGCAACAATATTTCGACCAGGTTCCTGAGAACCACTCTTTAATTTTGCAGCTTCTCTTATGAAAAAAGATGCTGGTGGTGATTTTATTTTAAAGTCAAATTTTTTATCTTTATAAACAGTAATTTCAACTGGTACCGGTTTACCAGCTAACTTTTTTGTTTTATCATTGAAAGCTTTACAAAATTCCATTATGTTTACCCCACGTTGTCCTAATGCAGGTCCAACTGGCGGAGCAGGATTTGCTTGACCTCCTTTAATTTGTAATTTTATAAAACCACTTACTTCTTTTTTAGCTGCCATAAATTTAACTTACTTTCTCCACTTGATTATATTCTAAATCAACTGGTGTTGGCCTTCCAAATATAGAAACTGACACCTTAAGTCTAGACTTTTCTTCATCAATTTCTTCAACCATTCCACTAAATGATGCAAAAGGTCCGTCAATAACCTGAACTTTTTCGCCAACTGTGTATTCTACAGCTGATTTAGGCTGGGCAACCCCATCTTTAATTTGACCTAAAATTTTATCAATTTCTTTATCAGACACGGGTACAGGCATTCCCTTTGTACCTAAAAAACCACTGACACGTTTAATGTTTTTTATCATGTGATAAATATCATTGTCCATCTCACTTTTAATCAGAACATAACCTGGAAAATATTTTTTTTTTCTTTGAATTCTTTTACCTCTTTTTACTTCAGTTACATCATGAGTTGGAACAATAATTTCCTCAAATTTTTCAGAAATTTTAGCTTTGTCTGCTTCTTCTTTAATAAGTCCTGCAACTTTGTTCTCAAAACTAGAGTGAGATTGAACTATGTACCAATTTTTCATTAGATGCTCACTTTAAGTAATAATTCTAAGAAAAATTTTAAAACCTGATCTAATAATAAAAAAAATAAGGACATTACTACTGCCATTGCAAAAACCATTAATGCACCTTGGAGTGTCTCTTTTCCTGTAGGCCAAGAAACTTTGAATGCTTCTTGTTTTACTTCCTGAATAAATTTAATCGGGTTCTTCATATTCCTTTATTTTATATTGGCAGGAGCGGAGGGACTCGAACCCTCAGCCTCCGGTTTTGGAGACCGGCGCTCTACCAATTGAGCTACACTCCTATATAGAGTTTACTCTATAATTTTAGTTACTACACCAGCTCCAACAGTTCTTCCACCTTCACGAATTGCAAAGTTTAATTTCTCAGACATTGCAATTGGTGTAATTAGTTTAACTGTAAATTTAGCATCATCACCAGGCATAACCATTTCAGTCCCAGCCGGTAACTCTACCTCTCCAGTTACATCTGTAGTTCTAAAATAGAATTGTGGTCTATACTTTGTGAAAAAAGGTGTGTGTCTTCCACCTTCCTCTTTTTTAAGTACATACGCTTGAGCTTCAAATTTAGTATGTGGCGTAACAGATCCTGGTTTACAAAGAACTTGTCCTCTTTCAATATCAGTTCTCTCTACACCTCTTAAAAGTACTCCAACGTTATCTCCTGCTTCGCCAGAATCTAAAAGTTTTCTAAACATTTCAACACCAGTACAAACTGATTTTTTAGTTTCTCTAATACCAACTATCTCAAGTTCATCTCCTGTTTTCAGTACACCAGACTCAACTCTTCCAGTTGCAACTGTACCCCTTCCTGAGATTGAGAAGACATCTTCTACTGGCATTAAGAAATCTTTATCTTTTGGTCTGTCTGGTTGTGGAATAAACTCATCTACATTCTTCATCAATTCTAAAATTGAATTTTTTCCAATTTCATCATCTCTTCCTTCAACAGCAGCTAGTGCAGAACCTTTAGCTATAGGAGTTTTGTCACCAGGGAATTTATATGAAGTTAATAATTCTTTGATCTCTTCTTCGACAAGATCAATCATTTCTTTATCATCAACCTGATCTACTTTATTCAAATAAACACAGATAGCAGGAACACCAACTTGCCTTGCTAAAAGAATATGCTCTCTTGTTTGAGGCATAGGACCATCAGCAGCGTTAACAACTAAAATCGCACCATCCATTTGTGCTGCACCTGTAATCATATTCTTTACATAATCAGCATGACCAGGACAATCTACGTGCGCATAGTGTCTTTTTTCAGTTTCATACTCAACGTGTGCTGTTGAAATTGTAATACCTCTTTCTTTCTCTTCTGGAGCTTTATCAATTTGATCATAAGCAACAGCCTGTGCTCCACCAGTTTCAGATAAAACTTTAGTGATTGCAGCAGTTAGAGTTGTTTTACCGTGATCGACATGACCGATTGTTCCAATGTTACAATGCGGTTTATTTCTTACAAATTTTTCTTTTGACATTACTTATATTCCTCACATTTTATTTTTTTATAAACTATATTTTTCTTGGAGCGGGTAAAGGGAATCGAACCCTTACATCCAGCTTGGAAGGCTAGCGTTCTACCATTGAACTACACCCGCACAACCCCAAGAGTAACACTCCAGTGTTGCTAAAGATTATTGAATGGTGGAGGGGGAAAGATTCGAACTTTCGAAGACCGAAGTCAACGGGTTTACAGCCCGCCCCATTTGACCGCTCTGGAACCCCTCCCTTAGGGGAAGTGTCCCCTTGTTCAATAAGCTTCAAACAACAAGCGTTTTATATATTTTATTTGTCCAAATGCAACACGTGATTTATTAAGAAAATATTTGAAAAAACGTGTAAAACAAAGGTAATTTTATGAACAAATCATCTTTTTTTATAATTGGTCAACATGCTGTCATTGAAGCTTTACGTAATCCAAAAAGGAAGGTTTTGAGAGTATTTTTAACAGAGGAAAGTAAGAAAAATATTCATAAGAAAAACCCTAACAAAAACTTATTAAATGAGGTCAAGGTATATTTTAAAACCAAAAAAGAACTTGATAAGTATAGCACTAAAGAAAATTTAAAACATCAAGGATATGTCGCAGAAATTGAACATATTAAAAAACCAATTCTTAAAGAATATGTTAAGGAGAAGAATAACGTTACTTTAATTTGTCTTGATGGTGTAACTGATCCAAGAAATATAGGATCTTTGATCAGAAGTGCTGCTTCTTTTAATATAGATGGAGTAATTATTAAAGAAAGAAACTTTCCTAGTGAAAGTAAACTCATGTATAAAGCAGCAAGTGGTGCAATTGAATATATTAATATCTTTGAGGTTTCTAATATCAATTCTACACTGAAAAATCTAAAAGAAAAAAATTTTTGGGTATATGGTTTTGATGGTAATGGAAAAAAAGACTTTACTGATATCGAGTGGAAAGGAAATAATATATTATTATTTGGATCTGAAGGACTAGGAATGCATAAACATACATCCAAATATGCAGATTTTTTAGTAAAGATTGAGATAAATAAAAAAATTGAGAGCCTAAATATATCAAATAGTGCAGCGATTGTATTTCATCATTTAAGTTATCTAAAAAAAAAGAGTTGATTAATTTATAAATAATTATTAGTTATTGCGCATGCCCTTGTAGCTCAGCTGGTAGAGCAATTGATTTGTAATCAATAGGTCCGCGGTTCGAATCCGTGCGGGGGCACCATCAATACGTTTCTTTTCTCAATTGTTCTATTTTGATTTTTTTTTGCAAACTTCTGTTTCTATCATAGAGAAGATTAAATTTAATTTTTTGATTAGTTTTCACTATAATATTTTTTGCATTCCTGACCTCAATATTATCCGCAACAGCAGAAATTGGTCTTTTTATAGAATTTAAGTTTCTGATATTTATTTTAGATTTATCACTTACAATTTTGCCCTTCCATCTTCTCGGTCTAAATGGACTTATAGGAGATATGGACAATCTTTTTGAATTCAAACTTAATATAGGTCCGTGAACTGATAAATTATAAGCAGTGCTTCCAGCAGGTGTGGAAACTAGTACACCATCAGAAACAAGTTTTTTTATGACTTGTTTAGAACCATGATGAATAGATAAAGACGCAGCTTGTCTACTTTGTCTTAAAATCGAAACTTCATTTATAGCTATATGTTTTTTAGTTTCATTTTTATTATTTTTAACAACCATCTCCAGCGGAGAGATCGTTATCATTTTTGCTTTATGCAAATTACTTATGATATTTTTTGATGAAAATTTATTCATTAAAAATCCATAACTCCCAGAATTTATACCGTAAAAAAACTTTTTTAATTTTCTATTCTTTTTTAGTGTTTGAAGCATGAAACCATCGCCCCCGATAACAATTGTAATATTGGATCTTTTAATTTTATTTTGATTAATTTTTTTTTGGATTGCTGATTTTATTTTTAAAGATCTTTGATTTTTGTCAGATATGATTTGAACCCTATTCATTTAGTGGTGCCCTCGGCCAGACTCGAACTGGCACTCCGCAAGCGGCAAGGATTTTAAGTCTACTCCCAAGCCCAATAGTTTTGTTTTTACAAGCATTTTAATTTTCTTCATATTTTTTTAATGCACATTGATGCACACTTATGCACATTAATGCACATTCTTGTGGTTGGTAGTTGTAAGTAGACCATAAATCCCTGACATCTACCAATTCATATTTTATCATTATTTACTTTTTACCAAATCAAAATTTATTTTATATTCATAAAAATCAATATCATTAGTAACACTCAAAGCTCTTTTTACTTTTAAATCGTTCTCTAAAGCTATTATGGCACCTCTAACTCGCTGTCCCTCTTCTAAAAATTCTTCTTTAATGAAACCCATGTATCTTTGCACTTGTCCAACAACACTATCGCTAGCTCTACCCTTTTTTAACTCTATAACTAGATATTCCTTTTTATCTTTACTCACTGCAAGTATATCAATCGGTCCTGTGTCAGTTGGGAATTGTTTTCCCAAAACTTCTTCGTCTTCATAAATATCATAATTTTGTGCTAATGGAGTGTGTTCCCAATTTTTAATTAAAAAATCTTCCAAATGCATTTCCAAAGCAAACATACTTGGATTTTCAATATCCTTATCTTTAGATGATATTGAAATTGGACTCTCACCTTTAATAAATTGTTCAATCTCATCAGCGTGTTTTGAAATATCTGAAATTGTTCCTATGGCACCTGTAGAGTTTCTTAATGCTTCACTCATTTCATCTCTCTTAATCGTAGTAGATAACCACTCGACAGGTCTTCTATGAACTATCGATGGTTTTTCTGGGTTATAAAAATAATCTCCTGAAATTTTTGCAATTTTATAATTTCTTTGCCCATCTGGACATAAAACAAAATCATCATTATTCATTCTTTTTGCAACAGTATGTATTGCACTGCATGCTAAACCAGCTTTCACTTTGTGGGCACCAGGATTACTTTTTAAATAGATAGGAATAAATTTTTTATTAAACTCCCTCCAGTCATCTACTAAATCATTTTTTAAATCTATATCTGGTATGAAGCCAACACCAACAAATTTTCCATCAAAACAATCTTGAAAGTGTTTATGTTGTCGGCCGAGAATTACTCTGAAATATTGTTTCATCTATGAGTGGTGCCCTCGGCCAGACTCGAACTGGCACTCCGCAAGCGGCAAGGATTTTAAGTCCTTTGTGTCTACCAATTTCACCACGAGGGCATTTGTGAATTTCATGAGTGTTTATGCTAATATTTATAATTGAACAAGATGAATAAGTAAAATTTTTTTATTTTATCTCCTTAGGTACCAGTTGAGTACCAGTTGTTCTAAATTATCCTATGCACTAATTTTTTTAAAAAGCATATAATATAACCAACTCATATATGCTCCAGCAAATGTTAGAATATAAGGCCAGAAACTAATGATCAATAAAACTAATCCACCTCCTCTTCTAGCAGCAGCTCGTCCTTTTTGCTCTGGACTTGTGTTTGACAAAGGGTCTTCCCAACCAAAACTCATACTTAAACCAGCTATAAAATTGTAAAATGAAAAAATAATAAATACTAATAAAATAATTTTTAGGATCTTTTGATATTTAACTTTATTTTCAAGATATTGTACTAGAAATATACCAAAGAATGTTGATAAGAAAGTAATTATAATTATTTTTGCAGTAAACATTTTTTAATATCAATTTTGATTTTTTACATATGATGCATATTTTGCTTCAAACAAAGAAACTTTTAAATTGTCATCAATTCTAGTACTTTTGTTCCAATCATGACAAGAGACCATAGCCAATGATGCGTCATCAAAATAAAAAGTGATAGGAAAATAATGCCCTGAATTATCATGATTATCATACTTTCCCCAATCTTTTCTAACAGCACTTGGAAATAAATTAATTAAATCGTTATCAATTTGGTACATCTTTTTTTTACACAAATCAATTTTGTTTGGAAATGAAATAACACCAGCAATACTTGTTATAATTTTTTTGTTATCATTTGCTTTATAAGATATTTGGACAGCGTCGTATATTTTAAATTTTTGCTCAACAAAACTTTTAACTTTGTAGACTCTATCATCTTTAGATTCATCAATAGCTTTATTTATTTCTGTTATACTAAAATAATCGAGCAAACTATCGCCTATACTAATTCCTTCTATCTCAAATTCACCAATATCATTAGCCTTGGTCCAAGATTGAGGACTTAATGTTAAAACTAGAACCAGGAACATATATGCTATTAAGCGTTTCATGAGGTTTATATTATCTCTTTAGGTACTGGTTTGGTACTGGTTTTGAAACATTCAATAAACTTTATTTTCTTATATTTATTTGATGTCATCTTTCAAGTAATTTGTAATTCATTAACTACACGAGAACTACACGACTTATAATATGAAAAGAGATACAAATAATCAACAAATTACTCGTGTATTAAAAAATTATTTACATAATACATAAAAATATATTTTTAATAAACTATATGTTTTCTGGGTATTCTTTTTTAAATTCAATTTTCTTAAATAGTGTTAAAGAAACACTATTAGATTTAAATTTTTTTTTATCTCTATAAATTACTTTTGAAGTTAAATATTTGTGTTTGTAAGCAATTTCAAATAATCCACTTTCTATTAAAAAATTATCATAACTCATTTTAAAAGTGTTTAATTTATTTGTATTATGATCTTTATTTGAATGTTTAAATAGTGGATCAAAATCCCATATCAATAATAGTCCATTTTTTGATAATTTGTCATGAATTAAATCAAATTGTTTAAATATAAGTTCTCTATCTAAGTGATAAAGAAAAAAACCACATATTATAAAATCAAAATTTACCTTAATTTTATCAATCTCAATACTGGAAATATTCAACAATTTAAGATCTTTATATCTTCGTTTTCCATCTAAAATTGCTTTTTTTGATAAATCAACACCATAACTTTTTTTAGATTTACATAATTTTGAATATTGATTTAACTTATTTCCATTAGCACATCCTATTTCTAAAATATTATTTGCTTTAATAGAATTAATCTTAATTAAATTGAAAATTTTTTCATCTTTTACAGACAAAGAATCTTTGTTTCTTAAAAAATATTTATCTGCTTCTTTTTTTCTGATTGAATTAATATTTTTCATCGTGTACTAAATATCACACTTTTACTAATCGTGAAGTCTATAATCTGTGTCTTCCACCGACTACACGAGAACTACACGAGAGTGATTTTAACTAGAAGTGCTGATTTTATTATCTTAATAGTAAAACACGACACTTTTTAAGTCCTTTGTGTCTACCAATTTCACCACGAGGGCAATATAAAAGAAGTTGTTTAATACTTGATTTAACATCTATTTTCAAACATTTCTTTTATTCTTAAAACTTCTCATAAATTTTAAAGCAAATTTTAATAAGTAATTTATAATAAAAACACTTTTGTTTTTACTTGTATGATTAATTATTTCATTAAATGAAAAAATATTTTTTTTATTTTTTATAATAAAATTTTCAAATTTTTTCATATCTTTTTCAGACCACATATTTAAGTGAATTTGAGTAGATTGTACGCCAAAAGGAAAAAATATTAAATTATAAAACAATTGTGGTATAAATATCAGTTTATGTTGATAATAAGGAAATAGCCCATATCCATCAATTACATATTTAATACCCGACTCATGTAAAGATTTAAATGTATTAATGTCATAAGTATGGCTTGGCGCAAAGAATGATCTTATCTGAATATTTTCATCATTAAATTTTTTAATACCTTTCAAAATTTTTTTTTTTTGTATATCGTAATTTTCTCCAAAAAATTCTGTTTTGCCTCCATAACCAAAATAATCAAGACCGTGAGTCTCTTTATTATATAAATGATTATAACCATGCATGGATATTTCCCATCCTTTATTTTGCCATGCACGAACCATTTCCCAAAAATTATCATTCTTTGGCCATTTTTTTAAATCATCGTCAAGATTAGAAGGTATGACTCCTAATAAAGGTTTTATATCATATTTATCAAATATAACTTCACACCTATTCATAAAATCCCAATTCATATTTTCACATATATCATCAAAACGAATTAAAATTTTTTTATCAATTTTCATTTCTTGTTAATTTTATGACAAATTAATTTAACCATTTTATTGATAGAACCAAATTTTTCTTTGGTTAATTCCTCATCCTCAATTTTAATTTTCCATTTATTTTCAATAAAAGTTACAGTGTCAATTACTCCAAATGAATCCATGTAACCTAATTCGACTAAAGATTGGTCCATTGGAATATCTTTGATTTTATCTAAAGACGGATTACCTTTTTTAAGATATGTGATTAATAAATCAGAAACTTTATCTTTTTTCATATTAAATACTAAATATTATACTTTTGAATATCGATATCATATTGTTTTTTTGGTAAATGAATCCATTTTTTTGAATTTTTTCTCAAACAAAAATCCGATAAACCAATTATAAAAGCGGTATTTTCTCTAAATCCAATTCTCTGATTTATATTTGCATCTTTGAATTTTAACACTAGATTTTCAAAGGCTTCTGTATTGAAATTATCATTTTGTTTAAGATCATCCATAAATTCATCAATTATAGGATGATTTTTTTTATCTGAAAAAAATGCCATAGCCTCAGGAGCCTGATAAGCGATTTTGGGTCTATTAATAACCTCTTTTGGAAGCAATTCACTAAAAGAATCTCTAAGTAAATTTTTAAGTTTAAGGTTTGAAAGTTTTGATTTTGACTGAACTTGAGAGATGGTGTAGCAAAAATCATCATCTAAATAAGGATACCTGCCTTCCACTCCATTAGCCATTGACATCCTGTCTCCTTGAGATGAAAGTAAATAATTTGTTAATAGCGTTTCAATCTCTAAAATTTGAGTTCTTCTATCAAAAGATAAATTTTTAAATTTATCGGAGTAGAGATTGTCAAAATCTTTAATAACTTTATTATAATGTCCTTTTGATTTATCTTGATTAAAGAACTTGTTTATTGATTGAAATTGATCCCATCTTACAAAATGAGAATAAAAAATATTTTTTGAGTCCTCTAAATTTTTAAGATAAAAGTCTTTTATCATTTCAAAATATCTTGAATTTTTAAATTGGGGAAGATATCGATATAATTTTTTAAGTAATTGAGGTCTTAACTTAGATTTTTTATCTCTACTCCAAAATCTTCTAATTCTATTTTCAGCGAAAATATCATATCCTAACAGAATTTCATCTGCACCTTCACCAGTAAAAACGACTTTATGACCATTATCTTTTACTAATTTTGAAAGTAAATACATCGGAACTGGAGCTGTTCTAAATAAGTGAGTTTCCGAGTGATTTATTGTATTTTCAAAATTATTAGCAATATCATCTTTGCTTATTCTAATTGATCTATGATTTGAATTAATAAATTTAGAAATTTTTTTTTGAGAATTACTCTCGTCATATTCATTATTCTCAAATTCAACAGAAAAAGTATCAATTTTTTCTTTTGTGATACTTGTTAAAAGTAGAGCAATTACAGAACTATCAATACCTCCAGATAAATAGGATGCAAAACCAACTTCTCCATGAATTTGTTTCAATAAAGCTTTTTTTAGTTCATCAATTAAAAAATTTTTTTTGATATTAGTGTATGATTTATCTTTATCATTATCATTGAATTTATAGATTGAATTTGTCCAATATTTCTTCTTTGATATTTTACCATGTTGAAAAATAAGATATGATCCAGGTTCTAGTTGATAAATATTTTCAAACGCAGACAATTTTTCATAGTTTGTCCATAACATGGATGTATTAAGTATGGATTGAAAGGATGTGTTGTTAGATTCGTTATAAAAAGAAAAAATACTTTTTATTTCAGATGCAAAAACAAAATCACTCTTTGTATATTTGTAAAATAAGGGTCTTATTCCAAAACGATCTCTAAATAAATAAAGTTTATTTTTTTTAATATCAAATATCGAAATAGCAAACTGTCCCTCTATTTCATCAATAAATGAAACATTTTTCTTTTTAAAAAGTTCTAATAATAATAAAATTTCTGTTTTTATCTCTTTATTTGGAAAATATTTTTTAATTAATTCTTTATAATTAAATATTTCACCATTAAAGTTAATTACAATTTCATCTTTTTTGTCAAAATATGGCTGAGAACCTTCTTTAATATTTTCAATCTCAAGTCTTGCCGTTCCCGAACAATATAAATTAGAGCAAAAAACTTTGGACTTATCAGGGCCTCTATGATTAATCAAATCCAGCATTTGACAAATCTTTAAAATTGGATTTTTCAAATTTTTAAATTCGTAACAAAATCCTGTAATTCCACACATATATATTAATTTGTATAATCTCCTAAAAAAATAAATGATTTTAAAAACTGATCATCAAATTTAAAATTCTTATTAAAAATTTTGATTAGTTTTTTTTGATCAATTTTATTTTTAATCATTGATCCTAAAATTCCCCCACCTTTTCCTCCAACTTGAGCTCTAATCTTTTTTTTGTTAATTATGTTTAATAATTTTTTATCAATTATTTTTCCATTAATTTTATACTTAACATCTTCATCATTTAAATAATTTTCAGGTAAATTTTCAAAAATTTTAGAGACAATTGAGTACGGTTGAAAACTTGGTATTTGAAAGCAACCGAATATGCCATTTTCACGATCAGAACTCTTTAAACCATTAATTAGAAACTGTTGTTTTCTTTTTTTATTTTTAATTGGTATTTCGTAGTAAAGTTTATTATTTATTTTTTCACTCTTGTAGTCAGCTACAAATTCATTCATAAAATCACCGGTTATTACTGGTTGGGATTTATACTTTCTATCTTTTTTTAGATTTTTAGCTATTTGAAAATTCAAAATTGCACAATGCACATTAAAATCTCTCCAGTCTTGACTTAAATACATAACTTTTTTTAAGTCTTTCAAACATTCTTTCTCGTTAAAAATAATAGGTTTAAAATTTATACCCAACAATTCAGAAATCCTTTTTGCAATCAAAAAATCTTGAGAAAAAAAATTTTTATTATTATCATTATGTTTTAAATATTTTTTATAATCGTTTGAGTTAATCATTGAACAAGAAATTGCAGTTACTTTTTTAAAAATTTTAGAAGCTAGATAAGCAATGATTGTGCTATCTAAGCCACCAGATAAACAAACATAAACCTCATTACCATAATTTGATTTTAAAGCTTTTAAAAACCTATTAACTCGGTTTTTAACTAAAGAGGAAATGTTTTTATTTGTAATTTTATCTGGTAAATAAATTTTTGGTCTTTTCAATTTTTTTTGGTGAATAATTTTACCATTTTTTTTCAAAATAGTTAAAAAACCAGATCTAAAAGATTTTATATTCTTATTTGATTTATCTAATTTTGATAACTTTATAAAATTGTCAGAAAATAAAACTTTTCCTTTTTTAACTAACCAAAATAATTTTTTAGTTCCCAAATGGTCTCTAAAAATATAATAATCATTACTCTTCTTTTTTATGATACAAAAATTCCCATCAATTTCCTTAAATTTCAAAATTTTATTTAATGATAAGTTTTTATAAGACTTATCTTTATGGATAATTAAATTATACATCGATTTTAAATTAAATTATCCCCATCAATTAAAGAAAGATCCCAAATTTTATTGTTTTCAAGAATTTTATTAATCTTTTCATCATTAGATTTATAGAGAAATGGAAATGAATTAAGTTTAATTTCTAGATGAAATATATTTTTCAGCATATTAAATTTTTTTTCAGAAAATCCTTGGGCTTCTATTACATCATATCTTTTAAACCGAGTATCTAAAAAAATTTTTTTTATTATATTTCCAAAAAAAAATTTTTCCTTTTCATGAATAATAAAATCTGCTATCTCTAGTCTTTTTAAATCTATACTATCATTATTATTTTCAATTAAACTAATCAAACCAACAATTTCTTTTTTTCTTAAAATCAAAAAAATGAAAGACTTTTTTTTATCTTTTTTATTATAGTTCATTTTAAACCATAGTTTATCTCGACAAAGAAAAAGTTTATTTTTTTCAAGATTTTTCTTGAGAAAAAACTTTACTTTGCTGTCGAATTTATTCAATTCAACATAGTCTAAATTTGAATTGTCTTTGTTATTTTTACTTTTAAAAAAAATAAAATTAATAATTTTTGTGATTAACTTAATTATTAAAGAGGGAACAAAAAATTTTTTTTTTAATAAGTACGAATTTATAATGTTTTCAATCTTAAGAATATATAAAAGTTTTTTTTGAATTGTAGATTGAGGAATCTCTTTAGCTCCTAATTTTTTCCATATCTTATATGTAGAATCATTGGGTGTGCTATTTAGATAAAATGAAATCTTTTTTTGGTTAAAGTATCTTCTGAGTAGAAGGTATGTGTTTTGTCTATATTTTTTATCAACTACTAGAGAATTAATTGATGAACAAAAAAAATACTTATTTCTTAGGCTATATTTCTTTACAAAATTTCCAACGAAACCTCTTATCACACCTTTATCCTCCAAAACCCATCCCATAGGATTTTTTTTAGAAAAAAATAAATAATTTGTGCTTATTTTATATTTATAATTAAGAATGCTTTTTAATTTATGTCTTGATTGTAATTTGCTTATACTAATAAAATCTTTAAATTTAGCTTCTCTTACCCTCACTTTATATCTTTCATTTGATACTTATCGCTAAAATTTAAATCTACTTTTTGTTTAAAATATGATTAACAATTATTTAAGGTAATATTTATAATTGAACATGATGAATAAGTAAATTTTTTTAATTATATTAATCAGAATGTATTTCTTAATTCAAGGTTGGTTCCATATTCGGGAATTTCACTCATTAAACTATAGTTAGAACTTATGTTGATATCAAAACCACTTAAATTTCTTTTATAATTTAAAGTTGCTTCATTATTATCTAATTTCATAGCATACTCAGTACTTTCATCAGGCACATAGCCAAACCCTATATATAAAGTGTCACTATGAGCAATTTCACTTTGACTTCTTTCATAGATCGTCATTAAAGATAAACCATTATCCATTTCTAAATCAAACCCAATATTGCCTCTAATACTTTTAGAATCTTGACCGATACCTCTAGTATATTCTGTTGTTTGTGAGATATACCTGTATGTTGCATCTGAAGTGGGGCTAAAGTCTAAACTAAATTCTAAACCTGCATTTGGTTCAAAAGTTAACGAGTTATAGTCAATAATATTACTTAAGTTAAAACCTGAGGATATCATTCCAGTTTCAACTACTTGTTTATTATAAACAAGACTAGCTACCCCTGTTTCTGAATACTTTGATAATTCTGTATAGCTGAGATCAATTCTCATATTAGGAGAAATATTAAATTTTTCTTTTTGATAAGCAGTAAAATAATTAATTGAGCCAAATACTTGTGATCCATTTCGATTACCTGTTCTAGTATTCCCTCCTCCTTTTCTAACATGATCAGTCTTTAACTTGCTTACTCCCAAAATACCTTCAATAAATCTTTCATCATCATGTGGGAAAGTTCCATAAAGTGATAAACTAATAGAATCAGTATCCAGTGTCGTGCCGAAAGAGCCTACATCCACTTCATCTCGACCATACCGGAATGCGTATCCGTATAATTTATTTTCACTTATCTTTTTATCCATTCCAAACGAGATACCTTTACTATCAATTTTTTTTGACGAAGAATGTGAGGTATCTCCTGCTCTTCCAAAACTAATACTGCCCTCACTCCAAAATGACCATTCATCTGATAATTTATCTAAAAACTCATTAGTTTTATTAGATACTGGGAGCATTTCTGATAATGAGGCCATCATTGAATTAGAAAAATTTAATCTAATATTTTGGTTACTTAATTGATCATTATTTCTATGTCTTCTTAACCAATACATACGATTTAATACTGGCGTAGTGGCGTGGATGGCAATTTGTTTAGCTGTTGTTGTTTGTGAGTCAATTATAGCTAAATGATCTTTACCGCCTTTATATTTACCAACAGGGTCATCACAAGCACCATCAATTACGCTCCAATTACAGCTTAGGTTAAATTCAAAAACTTTATCATTTGCATCACCAATGAAAAACATTTTACTTCCATCGTTGCTAAAAGCCATTTCTCTTGCTTCGGTATCATAAGAACTTACATCAAAGCTACCTTCAAGGGATAAAGTAGAAGCATCATAAGGTGTAGTTAATTTAAACTGAGAAATCGTATTTTGATTACCATTAATGATAAACATTTTGGTACCATCGTCTTTAAAAGTAATTCCATCTAAGTAATTGTGAGAAGAACTTAGGTCTTCAGTATTAAGATGAGTAACTGTGGAGCTAAGATCATATGGTGTACTAAGTGAATATTCATGAATACGATGTTGGGACATATTTCCTGCACCAACTACAAACATTCTGGTACCATCATTGTTAAATGCAACTGAATTTGCTCTAATTTCTTGACCAGAAATAGGAAAAGCACCATCGTGTGTAGCAGTTGAAATATCAAATGCAGTGGTTAGTGACCAATAATCTATTTCCTTTTGATGAGCATGGTTAACAATAAACATTTTTGTTCCATCATTATTGAACACTACTTGTGTTGCTATAAGCTTTCCATCTAAATATATATTTTTAGTTTGGTTTTCGGTTGCCGTTGAAATGTCATATGCGTTAGTTAATATAAATTCGATAACTACATCATTTGTATCTTCAACCTGACTTTCTAGTGCATACATTTTTGTACCATCGTTATTAAACGTAAGTCCATAATAATGATCGGCTGTCTCGAGTGATTTACTTTGCACAAAGGTTGGCTCCGCTATAGCTTTAGAAAAAATTAAAGCTAAAAAAAATACAATGTAATGAATTTTATAAATACTTTTCACAACAATTAATCATTAATAACTCAATTAATTCAAATAATGAGTGTTAAAAATGTTAAAACATTACAATTCAAATGTCTAGGTAGGACAAAATTCATGATGAATATATATCTTTAATAGTTATTATTATTTAATGAAAAACAATATTGTTAAATCTCACTTAAAAAAAAAGTCACAGGCAAAGCTTGCTTTATCAATTAGCCTATTTTTCGTGCTTTTAACCGCAACTGGATACCTCTTTAATTCTAAAGAAGTAATTTTTTTATTTTATATTTTTTGTTTTGTATTTCTCTACAATTTAGTAATCCAATTTTTATTAGAAAGGTTTGATATTAAATCATGATAAAAACACTTATTAAATTAAAGATATTAAAATTAATACTAATTGGTGGGGTATCAACAGCTTATATTTTTAAGAAATATTGTGATCAAAAAAATGAAATAAAAAGCAAAAAAGATAAAAAACTTTTAAATTAAAAGAAACACCAAACAAATCATTTGAACAAAATTAATTACTACTGAGATAAAGTGTGAATATTTGAATTTTTTATCCTGTTTTTCATCTCTGTATTTATTAATTAACGGCATTAATAAATAGTTTGATATAGCAAATAAAATTGTGATTATTAAGATTAAATAAAAATCAACACCTAATTTACTTAAAAATAAAAAAAGTAGTAGAACAATAAAGCTAATCGCTAAATTAACATTATAATAAAAAGGAAATATTCTTCTTATAAACTTTCGAGCATTATCTTCATCTAAAGTAGTAAATACTACTGGAGCAATCACAAACGAAAAAAATAACATTATTCCTAAAATCATTGCTATTAAATAAATACTAACTTGTTCAATCATAATTTAATTTTCAATTGAATTTCCTTCCTTCATTAATATTGATCTTCCATCATGAACATTATTAAATCTTTTAATCTCTATCATAAACTTTTTCTCTCCAAATAGATCTTTTTTCCTCAAGGTGGATATTCTCATCTTTTTTCTTTGTGTGCCTGATATTCGTTTCAAATGATAAAGAAGAAGGAGGTAGCTGATAATTTTTATCTATAAAATTTAATATAGACGAATAAGACGGATAAAAGTCTTTTTTTTCATCAAAATTACTAAATTTCTTGTATTTTCTTGAAAATAAACCATTGCCATCATCATAAAATCTTTCTGTGGTTAAACCATATTTTTCATAAGGATAATAATTTAAATCATCTTTATTTATATGATTTACCCAACTGGCATAAGTCCAATATTCTCCAAAAGAACCATATATATTTGTAGCTTTTATTATTAATTCAATCCAATTTTGATCTGATTTGAAGTGATCTTTAAATTTTAACTTAAGACTTTTTAAATACTTTTTTTTAAAAACCATATGATGTGAAGTAAATGTTCCTCTGATGTCCTCAACAGGATTTATTTCCAATACATTGATAATTAAATTTTTCCATGAATTTAAAACATCCTGGTTTCCATATGATTTATCTTGAAGTAAAGCAAACTTCTCATTATTTTCATCAATGATCGGCCATGATTTTACTGGTAACAAATCTGCATCCCATACTAAAAAAACATCCTCTAATTCATCTATAACATCACTAGCTCCTAATTTAATAATCTGTTGATACAACCAACCAGGGGAATAATTGGGTTTATTTTGAGTAATTTGAGAAACGATATCTTTTTTTGTTAAACCATATTTATTTAAAAAAAAATTATCCTCTTCCAGCAATGTTAAATTTTCAATATCCCAAGAGTTAGATTTATCTTTAAAAATTTTTATCTCATGATCAGAAGTTACGACATAAATTTGTTTTGGTTTATATTTTTGGGAAATTCCCTCGAGAACTGATCTTGTACTCCAATTCACATGGTGAATTGGAATCACAAATTGGTACATTTTATTAATTTAATTTTGCTTCTTTTTCTATATTTTCATCTGCTTTAAAAACAGTGACTGGATCTTCAAGGCCTGCATCTGAACAAAGAGGTTCAACACCCAATCCTTTTCTAGGATATTTTGAAACTACTTGTTTAAATTCTTGTATGATTTCTTTTAATTCAGGTTTTGTTAAATCATTAATATATTTACATTTTCCGATAGCAATTGGAACTGGAATAGCTAGGTTACCACCTCTTTTTTGAAGAATTTTATCAAAACCTTCATTCATGCATTTTTCATCTAACAATATTTCATGCCATAAACTTAATTCGTATTCGCTAAATAATTTCAAAATTCTATGTAAATCTTTTTCACTTAACCAGCCTCTTTTGTAAGACATAAAAGAACTTAAGGTCATTTCAACACTTATAGCATGACCATGTAGTAATCCTGCTTTAAGTTCAAAGTTTGCACTTAATCCATGGCCAAATGCATGATCTCTGATGCTGTGAACTTCGTGTAAATTATCATATTCACTCTCAACATAGCTTTTTAAAGACAATCCGATAATTTTTTTTGATTTAGATACTATTTCATTTTGAGAACTGCAATTTATTGTACCAAAATGAGTATTCATCAAATCAAGCCCTGTGTCCTCAAGTAAAATAAATAATTCTTTGTCTCTAATTACTGCCATCTTATGAATTTCGGCAATCCCATGCCTAACCCAAGAAGTTCTCAAGCTTTTAAAAAATGATCGATCAGATATATTTAGCACTGGTGCATGAAAAGATCCTAAAAGGTTTTTAAATCCACCAGCGTCACAACACGATCTTGGACTAGGTCCACTATCTATTGCGCTGACAACTGATGTTGATAACATTATATAAGGAGTGCTTCTATGATAAATAGATGCAGCAAAAGCTCCTATGTCTCCTATAACTCCTCCACCAATTATCAAAATAGGTTCATTTCTGTTTACACCTAATTTTCTAAAATCCTCAACTATTTTTTCCACATTTTTTATATGTTTATCAACCTCCATAGCTCTATAAACCAATTTCTCTAATATAATAGAATGATGATTAAAATAATTTTCAATTGCTAGTCCATAATTATCCTCAATATTTTGATCTATTAAACAAACACATCTTCCAAATGATTTATAGTTATCTCTTAAAAGAGGATTGTTGATATTAAGCGTGTCCTCTTCAACCTTAATTGATGTAAATGTGTTTAAGTTCATTGTTGCTTCTATTTGTTGATAATCTTTTGAGCTAACAACATGTCCATTAGAATTTCTATAACTGGAAGTTGGATACAAAGCTAAGGGATTTTTCTGCTCATAATCTAAAATAAGCTGTTTATAAAAAGCATGTTTGGAGCTGTTAAGTAAATTTGAGATTAATTTAGAGTTTCCAAACTCTGTATCACTGATACTTGAAGATAAAAAATTTAGGTTTTTTGATAAATCTTTATTAAAGGGTAAAACTAAATGTGAAAGTTCAAGAAAAAATCTTTCAGTTGTTAAATTTAGAGAAGTTTTTAAAATTCTCAAATGAGGTAGTGAGGAAATAGCATTTAGTTTTGAAAATTCATTTGCTATTTTTACATCATAGGGATTTATTTCTGTAAGATTTATCAATAAATTTTCAAAATGATTATTATTTACAAAATTTTCTATTAAATCTTTATTAATTACAAAATTTTTTTTACTTAAAATAAAATATTCTGAAAATTTTTTAATCAAATTTAAAGTCATGAATTTTATTTAGAATGCATAAAATATTAGTCAAACTGCACTATGTCTCACATTTATATTTCTCAACTCACAAATTCATCTTCTACTAGAAATTATTAATAATAAATAATATTTCAATTGAATAATATTACTCTTTTACACTGCCAGCAGTTAGACCACTGACTAAATATTTTTCAAAATATATGAAAATAAAAAGTACAGGTAAAGTTACAATTACTGAACCTGCCATTAAGTATTGACGCGGTGTTTCTGCATCCCCGCTTAGATATTGAATGGCTCTTGATAAGGTAAATGATTTAGGGCTATCCAAAAACATCAAAGAAAAAAGGAATTCATTCCAAGCTATCATAAAGACATAGAGTGCAACGGATGCAATAGCTGGCAAACTTAAAGGAATAATAATCTTTAAAATTATACCAAACCAATTTTGACCATCCATAATGCCTGCATCTTCGATTTCTTTGGGAATACTTTTGAAATATCCTTGCAACATATAAATAGCGACTGGCAAGGTAGTTGCTGTATAAACAATCAATAAACCAAAGATTGAGTTTCTTAAGCCAAGTTGACTAAACACAGTGTATAAAGGGATGACTAATACTATAGCTGGAAACATATAAATAATTAAAATCGAAGTTGATAAAAAGTTTTTGCCGAAAAAGTTTAATCTAGCAACAGCATAAGCAGCAGGGATTGCAAATAACAATGTGACAATAACAGTTCCGATAGAAACTGCTGAGCTTATTAAGATATATCTTCCAAAATTGTAAGTTTCAAAGATAACAAAATAAGACTTAAACAACTCAGTTAAGCTTTTGGTGAAATCTAGACTAAAGTCTAAAGGATTAACTAATAAAGCGATCTGAGTTTTAAAACTGGTAACTAGCATAATGTAAAACGGAAATAAGATTACAAATGCAAAGAAAACAATGCCAAATAAAGTGATAAAATCAAAAATAATTTTTTCAGATATAAAATCTTCCTGTAAAGATTGCATACTATATTTTTTGAGTTTGTTCGTAAAAAATAAAGTAATTAAGAAAACTCCAAATATATACCAATATGGAGATGCCTCATTTAAGTAAAAATATAAAATTGAAAATATAAATGATAATGAAAAAATCTTTATTAAGTGATTAATCTTATTGTCAATTAAGACAAATGTTAAAGATAATAAAATACCAATTAAGAAAATTGGTGTTATGTTTAAATTAGTAAAGCTTAAACCTTGTAGTGTAGCCATGATCTTACCAATTGATAAAATGCATGTCAGAAAAAAAGATGAAATTATTAAAAATATTGCAAGAGACTTAAACTTCATTAGCCCTCTTTCCAATTAATATAAAATAAATAACCATGAAACTAAGAAGCAACATGACAATTACTATTGAAACAGCAGAACCCATTCCAATATCTGATACCGCAAACCCTTGTTGATAAACATTAATAGGTAAAGTTCTTGTTCCAGACGCTCCACCGGTTAATAAAAAGATGTCTTCAAATTTATTAAAATTCCAAATAAACCTAATCATAAATAAAATTGAGATGATAGCTGTAATTTGAGGCAGTGTAATATGGATAAATTTTTGAATAGGACTTGCTCCATCCACCTCCGCTGCTTCATATAAGCTTCGTGGTATTGCTTGCAATCTTGCTAAAATAAATAGAAAAGCGAGTGGAAAATAGCGCCAAATTTCAAAAAAGATAACTGTGGTTAAAGCCAACCTTAATTTAAATTCAAACCCTAAAATACTCATGGTTATGTATTTTTGGCCTAATAAATTTATTGGTTGCTCTATGATATTAAAATTAACCAATAATGCGTTTAAAGTTCCACTATTTGGATCTAGTAATAAAGTCCAAGTATAAGCTAAAGCAACTACAGGGCCCACATAAGGAAAAAGTAAAATACCTCGCATGTATGTTCGACCTTGAATATTTTGATTAACTAATTGTGCTGCTAAAATTCCAAAAATAATAGCTCCCACTGTGCCAAAAAAAGTGAAGTAAAATGTTGTTAAAAGTAATTCAACAAAATTATTTTCATAAAAAACTTTTTTAAAATTTTCTAAAGTAAAATTTGTAGTGAGTAGCGGGTTATCTGCTTTCCCACTTAAAATTGGTTTTTGAGATTTAATTATTTTTTTATCAATTATTTCACCATTGTTATTCTGTATAGTTATTTCAAAATTTTCCCTGTATTTCGCCTCCCAATTTCCAAAATTACAAACAACTTTTTTAGATTGAAAATTACATCTTGAGTCAAGATTGACTGGTGAAACATTTGTTGGAAATTTATCTTGAAACTGAACATTCCTTATTTCTTGAATTAAAGAACTATTTCTTAATTTATAAACAATTTTTAACTCTGATTGATTTTCTGAAATTGATTTAACAATTTTCTTTGCTCGAGGTTCTGGAATTCTAATATCTTTTAATTCAATGTCTTTGAAACTGATCCAAACATTGGCAAATATAGGAAATAATACGATGGCAAAAACTAATAGGACTGCAGGTAGAACTAAAGTGTAAGCAGTTCTTTTTTCTAATTTTGATAATGAATCACTCATAATAAAAAGCGGATAATAAAATATTATCCGCTCTTTATAAATTTATTATTTAAAACTTAGCTAATTCAGCGTTAATTTTCTTAACCGCTTCATCAACTGAGATTTGATCATCAATATATTCTCTAGTGATTCTATTTAAGAATTGAGAATTGATGATTTTTGATGCTCGAGATAGTTCACCCTCTTTAACACCCCATCTGTTTGCAGTATCTAAACCTGCAACGATGTTATCAATAACATCTGCAGAATAAAGATCTGTTAAAGGAGCTTTTCTATCAACACCTACTGGTAGTTTACTCCAAGCTTTAGTGTAAGCACTAGGATCACTCTTGTTTCCTCTTCTTACTGGAAATTTTCCTTCCGGAGCAATTCCTAATGTAGCTGTATAACCTTCACTCATAGAGTACTCTATGAATTTTTTAGCTTCATCAGTATCTGCATCCGCAGTAATACCAAAGTATCTTACATCAGCCCAAGCAGCTCCTTTTTTATTGTTCGGTCCACTAAAATTAGTAATGAAACCAGTTTTAGAAGCTAACTCTGGTGATGTTGGATCACTATTAATTGTTGGCGGAGCAGAGTCTCTTAAACCTGCTAACTCATCCATAATAAATGGCGACCAAATTATCATCGGTGTTTTTCCAGCAAAGTATAATGCTCTTGATTGTTTCCAGAATAATTCTCCTGGAGGGCTTGCTTTCGCAATCACTTTATAAAATTCTAGAGAATTTTTTAAAGCTTTCCCTTGTTTTTTAGTTCCACCTTTTTTAACAAAATTAACTCCATTAGCTAAAAGTACATGTTCAAGTACTTGGCTCATAAAGTTTTCATCTGTTTTGGTAGCAGCTACAAAACCAAACATATCATTGCTTGATAATGCATTAACTGCTTTAACGATGTTTGCATATGAAGTTGGCGGCTCTAAACCAGCTGCAGCAAATAAATCTTTTCTATAAACGACCATTTGTGTCCAGCCATCTACTGGAACAGCAGCAATTTTTCCACCCTTCTTAGCCATATTTAATGCACCAGGCGCAAAAGTTTTTTTGCCTAACGACTTAACTACAGCATTATTTGCATCTACATCTAATATGCCTGCTTCAGCCCATGGTAAAACATATTGCAAAGTGTGATAAATCACATCTGGAAGATCTCCTGCTGCTGCTGCTGCAGTAGCTCTTGTACCAAGATCTTTTTCCTCAATTGGTATGACTTCAACTTTGATGCCAGTTTTAGCTTCAAACGCTTTAGCCATCTCCTCTTGTTTTGCCATTCTTGCTGGTTGGACCTCTGTCGTCCAAAATTTAATATCTGCAAAACTAGTATTTGTAATTAAAAATACTAGAGCAAATATACTTACTATGATTTTTCTAATCATATATTCCCCCTCTTATATTGTTCCTCTCTGGTATTTAGTTTTCACTAATACACGCGATTTTTTCATTGCATAAATCTAGCAGTGTAATAAATTTTTAACAACATTTAATGGTTGGTTAAAATCCCTTTAAATCAAATAAATGTCAAAAATTGTTATTAAAAATCTCAAAAAATCTTTTGGCGATAATAAAGTTATAGATAATTTTAACATAGACATAAGAGATGGAGAATTTATTGTTTTAGTTGGTCCATCAGGTTGTGGAAAATCAACTCTTCTGAGAATGATCTCTGGTTTAGAAAGTGTTGACGAGGGAGAAATTTTTCTAGATACAAAATTGATTAATAATTTAATTCCTTCTAAACGTGAAATTGCAATGGTCTTTCAATCCTACGCCTTGTATCCACATATGAATGTTTTTGAAAATATGTCTTTTGGATTAAAGATGGAAAAAATTCCAAAAAAAGAAATCCATGAAAAAGTAAATAATGCAGCTATCACACTTCAAATTGAGGATTTACTTAAAAGAAAACCAAAACAGCTTTCAGGAGGACAAAGGCAAAGAGTTGCGATTGGTAGAGCAATCACCAGAAACCCTAAAGTTTTCTTATTTGATGAGCCTTTATCAAACTTAGATGCTGCTTTGAGATCTGAGATGAGAGTTGAAATATCTAAACTCCATAAAAAACTAAATTCTAATATAATTTATGTAACCCATGACCAAATAGAAGCAATGACACTAGCTGATAGAATCGTAGTTCTTAATAAAGGAATTATTGAACAATTCGGTACACCAAATGAAATATACTCTAACCCAAATAACATTTTTGTCGCAGAATTCATTGGATCGCCGAAAATGAATATTATTAAGATAAAAAATGAACAAATTATTAATTCAAACACTTTAGATTTATTTGATAATAAAATAACTTTTGAAAATTATGATTTTAAAGACGAGATGTATATAGGGATTAGACCTGAACATATTAGTTTAAAGAATGATTATGAAATCCAAATGAAAGTTGAAGTTGATCTTGTTGAAAATTTAGGATCTGAAAAAATAATTTATACTAAACAATTGAACAATCAAATAATAATAAAGTCTTCAGAAAATATAAATGAACAACCATCAAATATATCTTTTCCTAAAGATAAGGTTCTATTTTTTGATAAGTATGAAAATAGGATTAGATAGTTTCGTTTGTATAAAAAATTTTCATTAATAATATTCACTGACCTAGATGGATCGTTGCTTCATAGAGATACTTTTAAATTTGATACAATCAAAGATTATATAAAAAGCCTTGATAACAGAGGAATAATTATTATTCCGAATTCAAGCAAAACTAAAACAGAGATAGAAAAATTTAATGAAGAACTTGGTATGGAGCTACCATTTATTTCAGAAAATGGTTCAGCAATTCATGGGTTAAATCTGGTCAATTCAAATTTTCCAAATAAGATAATTCTTAGTAGAGATAAAGAAGAATTACTCAAAATTTTTAAAACTAAAGTTCCTAAAAGATTGTTAAGTAAATGTGTACAAATTTTTAAACTTGATAAAAAGGAACAGGAAAAAATATTTGGACAAAAAAATGAAAGGCTTAAAGATGTGTTGGATAGAAACTACACTATCCCTTTTTTATTTAATGGAAACACTGCAGAAAAAAATAATTTGATCAAAATTTTAAATTCAAATTCATTAACCTTGCAGGCAGGTGGTCGTGTTTTAAATCTGTGTGACAATGTAAATAAAGTAAAATCGATGAATAGAGTTGTAAAAATTTTAAAAAAGATAGAGGAAAAAATTAAAACAATTGCGGTTGGTGATAATTACAATGATTTAGATATGTTAAAGAATTGTGATATTCCATGCTTAGTTTTCAATGACCAATTTAAATTAGACCAAATTAATATTGATAATCTGATATTTTCTAATAAGCCATCTCCTGAAGGCTGGGCTGATGTGATTAAAAAGGCTCTAGCAAAATTAAATTATAATGACTAAAATTTAAAATGAGTGAATTTTCCCAAAATGGCATAATTTCGACATTGCATGATTTTGGTACTAGGTCCACAGCCGAAATAGAAAAAGATTTATTAAAATTTTCAAAAGAACGAAAAATGGAATTAATTTTACCATGTTTGTACTCTGAGTTAGAAGGTAATGCTTTACCGAATATAGTGGAAGAAATAAGTAAGACTAAATACTTAGATCATATAATTGTTGGGCTAGATAAAGCAAGTGAAAAGCAAGCCAAAAAGGCATGGAAATTTTTCAAAAAATTAAAAACCCCTTTTTCAATTTTATGGAATGATGGTCCAAATTTAAAAAAGCTTGATCAGGAATTAAGAAAAAAAGATTTATCTCCAGACGAATTAGGTAAAGGTAGAAACGTTTGGTATTGTATTGGAATGTCTATAGCAAGAGATACAGCTCGTTCAGTTGCTCTTCATGATTGTGATATAAAAACATACGATAGAAGAATGTTAGCAAAACTTTTTTATCCTGTTGTCAATCCCCTTTTTAATTTTGAGTTTTGTAAAGGATATTATCCAAGAGTAGCAAACAACAAAATGAATGGAAGAGTTGCTAGATTGTTAGTTTTTCCCCTCTTGACTGCTTTAGAAAAAACAATCGGCAAAAGCGATTATCTGGAATTTATGAAGTCATTCAAATATCCTCTTGCTGGTGAATTTTCGTTTAGAAGAAATGTTTTACCTGAATTAAGAATTTCCTCAGATTGGGGTATTGAAGTTGGTATTTTATCAGAAATGCAAAGAAGCTTTTCACCTCAAAATATTTGTCAAGTTGATTTAGCTGATACCTATGATCATAAACACCAAGTTCTCTCACTTGATGATGAAACCAAAGGGTTATCAAGAATGTCGATAGATATTATCAAAACTTTTATTAAAAAATTAGCTACGCAAGGTAATTCTTTTAGTAGAGAAAAATTTAGAACATTGAAAGCAACTTATTATAGATCAGCTCTTGATTTAATCGATATATATAGAAGTGATGCTATGATGAATGGATTAAAATTTGACTCCCACTATGAAGAAGAGGCTGTTGAATTGTTTGCAATGAATATAATGAAAGCAGGAGAGGCTTTTATTCTAAACCCAATGGATACTCCTTTTATACCAACATGGAGTAGAGTAAAAAGCGCTATACCAGATTTTCTTGGAAGACTTGAAAAAGTAGTTAATGATGATAATAAAAAATATTATTAATGTTAACTCAAAAAGATCAGAGAATTATAAGATCTAGACTAGATAATATTTACAAAATAATCTTATCTAAAAAAGATATTGATTATTTTGAGAATGAAATTGTTCAAACAATCAAAAATTTTAATAAAAAAAATCCAAAAAAGAAGAAAAATATCTCTGAAAAAACTACTTTAGTTATTTGTTATGGTGATAGTGTATATTCTGAGAAAAAAAAATCGATTAGAGTATTTCAGGGCTTCTTTAAGAAAAAATTAAAAAATTATTTTAATACTATTCATTTTTTACCATTCTATCCCTCAAGCAGTGATAGTGGCTTTGCTGTAAAAGATCATTATAAAGTTGAGAATAAACTTGGTAATTGGTTAGATATAAAGAATGTTTCGAAATCAAGTGATGTCATGGCCGATATGGTTATTAATCATTCATCAGCAAGAGGTTTATGGTTTAAAAATTTTTTAAAAAAAAAGGATCCTGGAAAAGATTATTTTTTAACAGTCAACAATAAATTTAACACTTCTAAAGTGGTTAGACCAAGAGATCATAAATTACTGAAAAAAATAAAAATTTTTAAAAAATCTGATTATCTTTGGCGAACATTTAGCCCAGATCAAATTGATTTAAATTTTAGAAATCCATCTGTTTTAATTCAATTCATCAAAATAATGATACATCTAATTAACAATGGTGTAACTATTTTTAGATTAGATGCTATTGCATACCTTTGGAAAGAAAATGGAAGTGAGTGTATTAATTTAAAACAAACTCATGAAATTATTAAACTTTTAAGAAATATAATTAATTTGCTAAATGTACAAACTACTATCATTACCGAGACAAATTTACCTGAAAAAGAAAATTTGAGTTATTTTGGTAAAAATGATGAGGCTAATTGGATATATAATTTTTCCTTACCACCATTATTAATTCATGCTTTTTTATTTGAAAATAGTTCATATCTAAATAAGTGGAGTAAAAATCTTCCAAATACAAAAAATGAAAATTGTTATTTAAATTTCATTGCTTCACATGATGGAATAGGAATGAGACCAACAGAGGGATTGTTAAATGAAAAAACATTGAATAATTTTCTGAAGAGACTAAAAAAAAATGGTTCAAAATTTTCTTACAGAAAAGTTCAAAATAAAACTAAAAAAGTTTATGAGGCAAATATTACAGTTTTTGATGCTTTAAAAAAATCAGATTATGATCAAAAAGGTGAATTTTATTTAGAAAGATATATCTCAGCTCATGCTATAATGATCTCTTTTGAAGGAATACCAGCCATATATTTTAATTCTATTTTTGGAACTTCTAATGATGAAACCAAATTTATTATCAGTGGTAATAATAGAGACGTAAACAGATATAAATGGAATTTAAAAAATATTTCTAATAAACTTAGAAACCCTGAAACTAAGCAAAGTATATTTTATAATAATATATGTAGGTTATTAGACATTAGAAGAAAGCAAAAAGCTTTCCACCCAAATGCAAAAAGAATAAATATGAATTTTGGATCAAAAGTATTTGGATTTAAAAGAATAAGTAGAGATAAAAAACAAACAATAACATGTGTTACAAATTTGAGTTCAGTGGCCCAAAAAATAAAAATTAAAAGAAACAATCAAAAGATTAGAAATTTAATGGGTTCAAAGATACAAATTAAAAATAACCAATTTGTATTTTTAAAACCTTTTGAAACTCTGTGGATATCTAATATATAGAATTATTATAAATAATTTTATAAGGCTAATTGATCCCAAAACAGCTATTTTTTTCAACAAATATGAAGTTTTTATCATCGATCAAATTTTCACAATTTAGAGGAAAATTTTTTTTATAAAAAAGAATATGTGTGACTTTTTCAATTTTATTAATGTTCTCTAAAATCAATTTTTTATCATCAAAATTTTTGGAGTTATAAAAACTTCTTGTAAGATCTAATCTTTCTTTCCAATGAATAATTTCATCATATTTAAAAGCATGATGTTTCCAGTCAATAAATATTGGTAAACCTGTATTCATTCTTATATATGTCAAATTATCAGGAATCAAAATTCTCTCTATAGAGTCATAATTCTTATTGATTTTTTTTACCAACTCTAAATTTTTATTAAAATCTTTATTAGAATTTTTAATATAATGATTTTTAATAAAAAAGAAAAAACAAGATAAAACAAAAAAAACAATACTTACTAATTTGAGAGTTTTATTTTCTAATGAAATTTTTGATAATAAGAAAGATAAAATAATAGTTGTTGATAATGGGATTAAAATAACTGAGCTTCTCCATGGAAACGCAAGTGATAGTGAATTATTTGAAATAAAATAATCAACAACAGATAAAAAAATTGCAACAAAACCAAAAATAAATATTGGTAAAAATATGCGCTTGTTTTTATAGACAATTAGCAACGAAATTGAATAAGTAATAACAGATAATAGATCTTTATTAGAAAACCAATGATTTATATTTGCATGATGAGGAATTCTGTTTAATAAAATTTTTTGACCCTCTAAAAGTATATCACTTTCTATGAGTAAGAAATTATAAATTACATACATCGTTATCGGTAAAATTAAAAGGATATAAAAGATTAAGACTTTAAAAAATTCTTTAAATTCTTTTCTAAAAATAAGATAGATCAAAATCCCACTTATCAAAAATCCTGAATGAAGTGTATAAGTTGGGTGAAAAGTTGCCGCCAAACAAATAAAAAAAACTGCAAATAAATTTTTCTTTTTTAGGAAAAAATAAATACCAATAAAAAAAAGTACGCCAAAGCTTGCAGGTTGATAACCCTCATTGATAATATCTTGACCCGCAACGCCACCGAACAAACTATTTTCGTGATAAATGATTAAAAATAGTGCAAACCAAATTATAGATAAATAAACATTTGAAAGCTTTTTGAAGTGAGTTTTACAAATTAAAAATAAAAAAAAGGAACATAGTGATAATAATATAAAATGAACAAAATATAATATTTTAAGTGAAAAAAATTTAATCAAATAATGATTAACCATTGTAAAAAATGGTAAATGATTAGTTTGATTAGCTATCCAGTCATTTTGCAACTTATTAAACTCAAAATCTTTTATCGCATGAAGTAAATGCAATGAGTTTCCTTTAAAAAGTGGAAATTGCTGAACTGTTAATGCAAAAAAAAAGCTAAGCGTAATATATAAAATGATTTCTTTTTTTTTGCTTAATTCCATTATTACGAAATAAATTTTATTATTGTATTTAATTAATAATTCGAGGTCTTGGTAACGGCATAATAAACTTACCTTTATAACCTTTATTTCTTAAATTTTTCATCACATTTTTTCCATAATGCCAAGATAAAATAAGTGCATAATCTGGTTGATACTTAATCATATATTTTTCATCTATAATTTTTATATGAGTACTTGGGGTAAACATATTTAACTTTAATGAACTACTTTGCTCAGCAATATAATCAATCAATTGATTAGTTATATTGCAATAAGCTAATAAAGTTATACTTCTTCCAGGGCATCCTACTCCAACAATTCTTTTTCTTTTTAATCTTAATTTCCAAAGTAATTCAGTTAAATCTTTTTTTACCTTAATAACTTTATTTGCATATTGTTTATATTTTTTTTCAGAATAAAAGCCCCTTTTTTTTTCTTGAATTATTAACTTTTTTACACTTTTTTTTGGTTTTATGTTTTTATTAAGAGTTGCTGTGACTCTTATAGAACCTGCATAATTTGGTATTCGGGATGCATCGATTACTTTAAAACCATATTTCTCTAATAAAAAAATTAAAGGCTTTAATAAGTAAAATCTTAAATGCTCATGATAAATTGAGTCAAATTGCATTTCGTCTAAAATATTCACTGCATAATGAGACTCAGTGACAAAAATTCCATTTTTTATATTCATTAAACTCTTTACTCCCTTCATCAAACTATCAAGTTTATTGATGTGGGCAAAAATATTTGTTCCAGTAATTACTTCGGCTTTCTGATATCTTTTTTTAATAAATTGAGCAGTTTTAGAATCAAAAAATTTTTGAATTGTTTTGATTCCCTTTTTATTTGCTAATTTAGCTATATTTGTTGGTTCAACACCTAGAACTTTGAACCCTTGGTTTTTAAAACCTTTAAGAAGAGTACCGTCATTAGACCCTATATCTATAGCTAGGGGGTTTTTTGAAAATTCAAAATTTTTAACTGTATATTTGCTGGTACTATGTAATAAGTCTTTAAGAGTTTTTGTTATACCACTTTTATATGGATAATCTAAATGAAAAACCTCTTTATTATCCACAACGTAATTTATTTGAAGTAAATGACAATTTTTACATTTAAAAAGTTTTAATGGATAACTTTTTTCGTATTTATTTAAATCATCTTTCTTGAGTAAGCTGTCACACAGACCGGAATGTCCAAGATCTAAAATTTCATATATTTTTTTTGACCTACAAATCTGACATTCATTAATAACTCCGGGTTTTAAATCAGAAACACTCATATCTATTGAATAATAAATACCTTTATATAAGATAATGACAAGTCATTTAAATTAAAATGAAATATGATTTAGATATCATAGTGCCAGTTTTTAGGGAGGAAGGTAATATCTCAAAAACGTTACAAGAAATTTTTAAAATTTCAGAGATAAATTATAGAGTATTAGTTATTTATGATTTCGATGAAGATCCTACACTTAGTGTAATTAGTCAAAGATTTAATAAATCTGAAGTAATCTGTTTAAAAAATAAATACGAAGGGTTTAATGGAGCTATAAAGACAGGCTTTGAGAATATTCAATCTAAGGCAACATTGCTTTACCCCGCAGATGATCACAAGAATTTTAATTTAATATCTAAAATGTTTAATAAATTTAATGAAGGTTATGACATAGTTTGCGCGAGTAGATTTATTGATGGTGGAAGTTATGAGGGGGCACCACTAATTAAAAGATTAATTGTGAAGTTTGTGTCTTTTACATTAACTAATTTTACATCTTTACCAACAAAAGATGCAACCAACGGCTTTAGATTGTTTTCAAAATCAATTGTTGAAAAATTCCCAATTGAGTCAAAGAGGGGTTTTACTTTTAGTATAGAGTTGTTAGCAAAAGCACATAGAAATAATTATAAAATTACAGAACTGCCTGAAAAATGGCCAGTAAGAACAAGTGGTGAAAGTAAATTCAGTTATTATACAATTCCATTTTATTTTAAATGGTACTTGTACATTTTAATGTCTGCTTTAAAAAAATGAAAAAAATTAATGTAGGAATAATTGGAAAAAATTTTGGCTATAAACTTATTTTCACTGTAATTCAAAGATTAAAAGAATTTAACACAATTGCTTTTTGTTTCAAAAATCCTAGTAATTTCAAAACTTTAAATAAAATTAAGATATATACGGACTGGAAAAAAATGCTAAGTAACAAAAAAATTAATGCAGTAATAATATCTTCTCCACCAGAAACACATCTAGAAATAATCAAAACAGCTATTAGGAAAAAAATTCACATTTTTTGTGAAAAACCTGTAACTAAATCTTACAAACAAGTCATACAAGTTACCAATTTATTAAAAAATAAAGAATTATTTCATATTGTGAATTATGAATTCCCAAAAATAGCAGCATTTAAATTTTTTAAAAAAAATATTTTAAAAAAAATTCATATCAAAAAAATTCAAATAAATTGGACAATCAAAATTTCTCAACAAAAAAGGTCTTCATGGAAAAACTCTCATAATAGAGGTGGTGGTATTTTTTATAATTACATATGTCATAGCATATATTATTTGGAGAACTTATTTGGTGATTTTGCCATTGAAAAAGTAGATAAAAATAAAAAAAAGAATCCTACTTCTATAAAAATTAAATTAAAAAATATTAAAAAGAATTTTATTATTTACGTAAATTTTAAAATTTTATCTTTAAAATCTAGACAAAAACCTATTCACCAAATCAAGATTTTCAGTAAAAAAAATAATTTTGAATTATTTTCAAAAACTGAGAGTTTAAGTGATCAATTTATATTAAAGAAATCAAGTAAAATTATTTATAAGCCAATAAATGATAAAAAAGATTTCAGATTTTATCCTGTCTTAACAAATCTAAAAAATTTTCAAAAAAGTATTAATGAAAAAAAGTTATTAAAACCAAATTTTTTTGATGCAAAAAAAGTTCATTTTATAATTAATGAGTTATCATCAATTTGATAAAGCTTTTAACAAATATTTTGGATCAAGTTTACAATCTTTATAACCTCTTTTTACAACATTAAGGTATCTTTCGGTTGGAAATCTAAAAGGTGTTTTGTTTGTCATTGTATAAGTCATAACTTTTTTTCCATGATATAAAAAATAATACTTTTTATATAAATTTGGAAAATCTTCATACACATCAAGTTTTTTTTCATCACTTTTTGATATTTCAAAAAGTCCACCTGGTACAATCGAATTTTTTTTTGGCTCTATATCTGCCGCTCTATATTTACTTCTAAAAGTTAACTTAAAATTGTATAAATTTATTTTCCTCAAAAAAATACTATCCTTGCATCTTCTTTTCATTTGAAAATGATGAAGATTACTCCCATAAGCAAAATAAAGCATTTATCGATCTACTATTTCAATTTTTTTTTCTTTTATAAAATCTAAAATCTGAGCATTGCAACTATCTATTTTTGATTGCTGTTCAGATCGAAGAACTATGGATACGCCAAGTTTTCCTGCGTGAAAGAATGGATAACTTCCAATTTCAACATCTTTATTCTGATCTTGAACTTTTGATAAAGAATTTGCAATTTCGCTTTCTACAGTTCTTAAACTTATTGTGTGGCTTAGTATTGGATCACCTCCCACAATTTTTTGTTTTAAACTTCCTAACATTGATTTTAGTATCGATGGAACACCTGGTAAACAAAACACATTCTCAACACTAAATCCTGGTGCCCCACTCGTTGGATTCAAAATTAATTTTGCTTTATGTGGCATCCAGACCATTTTCTGTCTACCTTGATTAAATTCTCCTGCCTTATAATAACTTTCTAATATTTTAAAAGCTTCCGGATGAATTTCATATTTTAATCCAAAGGCTTCTGAAACAGACTCAGCGGTAATATCATCATGGGTTGGACCAATACCACCAGTTGTAAAAACATAATCATTATTTTTTCTTAAGACATTTAAATTTTCAATTATAGTTTTTTTTATATCTGGTATTACTCTTACTTCATTTACCTGAACTCCAAGTGAATTTAACCATACAGCTAAGGTGCTCGTATTTGTATCTTGAGTTCGGCCTGAAAGAATTTCATTTCCAATTATTAATATAGCAGCATTAACTTTTGTATTTTTTTTCATATTATCTATAATTTGAATATGGAATTTACCAAGTCTTTAATAAAAGGCAAATTTATCAAAAGATATAAACGTTTTTTTGTAGATGTAAAAATAAATAAAGAAGTTGTTACAGCCCATTGTCCAAATACAGGCTCAATGCAAGGTCTGCTTGATGAGGGAAATGAAGTGTACTTACTCAAAAATGATAATCCAAAAAGAAAACTAAAATATGGTTTAGAATTGATTAAAGCCAATAATAATCTAGTTGGTGTAAATACTCACATGGCAAATAAAATTGTTGAACATGGACTAAGTGCTAATTTAATAAATGAACTAAAAAATAATGATAGTATTAAGTCAGAAGTTTTTTACAATAAAGAAACTAGATTTGATTTTTTGATAGAGAAAAAAAAGCAAAAAAGTTTTATAGAAGTTAAAAATGTAACTCTTTTTAGAGAGAAAAAAACTGCTGAATTTCCTGATGCAATTACTACAAGGGGTTCCAAACATCTTCTTACCCTTATTGATGCCATAAAAAAAGGTTATAAATCATACTTGATCTTCTTAGTTCAGATACAAAATATGGAAAATTTTAAAATTGCGAAAGATATTGATGAAGAATACTATAAAAACTATCTTATTGCCAAAAAAGCTGGTGTAAATTTTCTTGCTTATAGATGCAAACTAAATTCAAGAGAAATAAGAATAGAAAAAAAGTTAAAGATAATAAATGGATAGTTATTCAGAAAAATTTGAAAAAATGAGAATTGCAGGGAAACTTGCGGCTCGGACCTTAGATATGCTTACTGAAAATATAAAAGAGGGTATTTCAACTGCACAAATTGATAAACTTGGTTACGAATTTATTAGAGACAACGGAGGTTACTCTGCCCCACTTTATTATAGAGGTTTTACTAAATCATTATGTACATCATTAAACCATGTTGTCTGTCATGGAATTCCATCAGAAGAAAGAATTTTAGAAGAAGGTGATGCAGTCAATGTGGATGTCACAGCAATCATTGATAACCATTACGGAGATACAAGTAGAATGTTTTGTATAGGTAAAACTTCTGTAAAATTAAATAATCTTATAGATGCAACTCATGAGTCGATGATGAGGGCCATAAAAATCTTAAAACCTGGAAAAAAACTTGGAGATATTGGTCATGAAATTCAAACATATGTAGAAGAAAAAGGTTTTTCAGTTGTCAGAGATTTTTGCGGACATGGTATCGGCACAACTTTTCATGAGTCACCAAATATTTTACATTATGGAACTAAAAATACAGGAATGGAACTCAAACCAGGAATGACATTTACAATTGAACCTATGATTAATGCAGGTAAATTTGCTACAAAAATGCTTAATGATGGTTGGACAGCAGTGACAAAGGATAAATCTTTGTCTGCGCAATTTGAACATACTGTTGGAATAACAGAAAATGGTTATGAAATTTTTACAGAATCTGCTAAAGGTTATTCTAAGCCTCCATATTTATAATTAATGATTAAAAGATATTCGAGAAAAGAACTTACTGATATTTGGTCAGAAGAAAATAAATACAAAATTTGGTTAGATGTAGAGATAGCTGCAGCACAAGCTATGGAAAAATTAAATCAAATTCCTAGAGGGGTCTCCTCAATTGTGAGAAAAAAAGCAAGAATTAATGTTAAAAGAATTCATCAAATTGAGTCTCAAGTTAAACATGATGTCATAGCTTTTTTAACTTCTGTAACAGAAAAAGCTGGGATTAAAGCAAGATATCTTCACCAAGGAATGACCTCATCAGACGTGGTAGATACAAGTTTCAATATTCAATTAGTTCAATCAGGAAAAATAATTCTCAAAGACATTGACCAAATTTTAAAAGTATTAAAAAAACAAGCAAACAAATATAAATTTACACCATGCATGGGAAGAAGTCATGGCATACATGCTGAACCCATTACCTTCGGTTTAAAACTTGCTTCCTTTTACGCGGAATTTAAAAGAAATAGAAAAAGATTAGTTGATGCGATAGATGAAGTCTCGACATGTGCTATATCGGGTGCAGTCGGAACCTTTGCCAATATTAATCCTAATGTGGAAAAACATGTTGCTAAAAAACTTGGCTTAAAAGTTGAACCAATTTCAACTCAAGTTATTCCAAGAGATAGACATGCTTTTTATTTTTCAGTTCTTGGAATTATTGCGGGTTCTGTAGAAAGAGTAGCTACAGAAATAAGACATTTACAAAGAACTGAAGTTTATGAACTACAAGAATTTTTTTCAAAAAAACAAAAAGGTTCATCTGCTATGCCACATAAAAAAAATCCTATCTTGAGTGAAAATTTAACAGGTCTTTCAAGAATGGTACGAAGTACAGTAATTCCTGCACTTGAAAATATAGCCTTATGGCACGAAAGAGATATTTCACATTCGAGTGTAGAGAGAAACATCGGTCCAGATGCTAATATAACTATTGATTTTGCTTTAGTAAGATTAACAAATATTTTAGAAAATATGATTGTTTATCCAAAAAAAATGTTAGAAAATTTAAATATAACGAAAGGTTTAATTTTTTCACAAGAGTTGATGCTTGAACTTACAAAAACTGGACTAACTAGAGAAAAATCATATCGGATGGTTCAAAGTTTTTCAAAAAAGTGTTTTGCTGAAAATTTGAATTTATTTGATGTTGTACAATCTGACAGATATATAACGAGTAAAATCTCAATAAAGAAATTAAAATCAATATTTAGCTATTCAAAGCATATGAAAAATGTCAATTTTATTTTTAGAAGAGTAATTAAATAATGAAAAAAGGGAAAAAACTATACGAAGGAAAAGCTAAAATTATTTATGCAACTTCTGACAAAAATCTTGTTATTCAATATTTTAAAGATGATGCAACAGCATTTAATAATCAAAAAAAAAGTACTATTGAAGGAAAAGGTGTTCTTAATAATAGAATTTCAGAACATATACTCTCAAACCTTAATCAAATTGGAATTAAAAATCATTTAGTAAAAAGACTAAATATGAGAGAACAACTTGTGAAACTTGTAGATATTATTCCTATTGAATTCATTGTAAGAAATATTGCAACTGGATCTTTAACAAAAAGACTAGGTATTGAAGATGGTACTGTACTTGAATATCCATTAATAGAGTATTGTCTCAAAGATGATAAATTAGGTGATCCAAACATAAGTAGAGAACACATTCTGGCATTTAATTGGCTTAACGCTATTCAGCTTGATTTAATTGATGAAAATTTAAAACGATTGAATGATTTTTTACTTGGTTTATTTCGAGGAGTTGGAATTAAATTAGTCGATTTCAAAGTAGAGTTCGGATTCACTCATGAAAGTGGAAAAAATAATATTATTTTAGCGGATGAAATCAGCCCTGATACTTGTAGATTGTGGGATTCAATTACTGACAAAAAACTTGATAAGGACAGATTTAGAAAAGATTTGGGAGATTTGATACCAGCTTATACAGAGGTTGCAAAACGACTTGGTATTCTTCATGAACAATCAAATGTATCCGCTGTTAATGTCACAAAACTCTCGTCTATAAAAAAAAAGAGTAAATGAAAGTTTCCGCAATAATAACATTAAAAAAAGATGTTTTAGATCCACAGGGTAAAGTCATCCATCAAGCATTGGATGGAATGGGTTTTGAAAATATCAGTGAAGTAAGACAAGGTAAATATTTTGAAATAGATGTTAATGAAAATGATCCAGGCAAAGCAAAAGCTGTTGTAGAGGACATGTGTAAAAAACTTTTAGCTAATCTTGTAATCGAAAACTTTAAAATTATTGAAACACAATAATTAATGAAGTCATCTGTAATAACTTTTCCTGGTTCAAATTGTGATAGAGATATGGATGTTGCACTCAAGAAATTTGGGTTTAACAACAAGATGGTTTGGCATGATGATAATGAACTCCCTAAAAGTGATTTAGTTGTACTTCCAGGTGGTTTTTCTTATGGAGATTACTTACGATGTGGAAGTATGGCTTCAAAATCTAAGATAATGCAATCAGTTATAAATTTTGCAAAATCTGGGGGATTGGTCATGGGAATTTGTAATGGATTTCAAATACTGGTTGAAACAGGTTTAGTGCCAGGAGTTTTGCTAAGAAATAAATATTTGGAGTTTATATGTAAAAACGTCTTCGTGAAATTGGACAACAAAGAAAATTCATATTTTAAAAATCTTAATAAAGATATTTTTGAATTTCATATTGCTCATAATGAGGGAAATTATTTTTGTACTAAAGATCAATTGAAGGAAATTGAGGATAATAATCAAATAGCAATTTATTATTGTAATAAGGAAGGCAAGATAGAAGACCAATATAATCCAAATGGTTCAATTAAAAATATTGCAGGCATTTTTAATAAAGAAAAAAATGTATTAGGAATGATGCCTCATCCTGAGAGAATGATAGACCAAAGTTTATCTGGGGAAGATGGCTCAATTTTTTTCAAAAACCTTATTAATAATATCAAATAATGGAAGTTAATGAACAAATTGCTATAGATCATGGACTTAAGTCTGATGAATATAAAAAAATTTGTCAATTACTTAAGAGAACTCCAAATATTACTGAACTTGGGATTTTTTCTGCAATGTGGAATGAACATTGTTCATATAAGTCATCACGACTTCACCTTAAAAAACTACCAACTAAAGGAAAAAAAGTAATTCAAGGTCCAGGAGAAAATGCAGGTGTTATCGATATAGAAGATGGAGATGCAATTGTTTTTAAAATTGAAAGCCATAATCATCCCTCATTTATTGAACCATATCAAGGGGCTGCAACGGGTGTTGGTGGAATTATGAGAGATGTATTTACAATGGGAGCAAGACCGATAGCTAATTTAAATTCGATACATTTTGGATCTCCACAACATAAAAAAACAAAAAATCTCTTACGAGGAGTTGTACATGGTATTGGTGGCTACGGAAATTGTATGGGTGTGCCAACTATAGCAGGACAGACCTCTTTTGATAGTTCTTACAATGGAAACATTTTGGTTAACGCAATGACACTTGGACTGGTAAAAAAAAATAAAATTTTTTATTCTAAGGCCACTGGTTTAAATAAACCTGTGATTTATGTGGGCTCTAAGACTGGTAGAGATGGAATTCATGGTGCAAGTATGGCTTCAGCTAGTTTTGATGAAAAGATTGAGGAAAAAAAACCAACTGTGCAAGTTGGTGATCCTTTTACAGAAAAACTTTTATTAGAGGCATGTTTAGAATTAATGGCTGGTGACTCAATTATTGCTATTCAAGACATGGGGGCTGCTGGTCTTACTTCTTCGAGTATTGAAATGGCATCAAAAGGAAATTTAGGCATTGAAATTAATTTAAATAAAGTCCCATGCAGAGAGACTAAAATGACTCCATACGAAATTATGTTGTCTGAAAGCCAAGAACGAATGTTAATAGTTTTAGAAAATGGCAAGGAAGAAATTGCAAAAAAAATATTTGATAAATGGAATTTAGACTTTGCGGTCATTGGAAAAACAACAAACTCAAAAAACATCGAATTATTTTTTAATCAAGAAAAAGTAGCAAAAATACCTGTTAATATTCTTGTTGAAAATTCTCCAATGTATGATCGCAAATGGAAAAAATCAAAGTTACCCAAAAAAAATAAAATTAAAAATGAAGTTTTAAATAAATTAAAGATCAAGGATGTACTAATGAAGATTTTATCTAATCAAAATATCTGTAGTAAAGAATGGATCTGGCAACAATATGATCATACTGTAATGGGTGACACTATTCAAAAACCGGGTGGAGACTCTGGTGTGGTAAGAGTACATGGAACTAATAAAGCTGTAGCAGCATCAGTAGACTCCTCAGCAGTATATTGTTGGGCTCACCCATTAACGGGAGGTAAACAAGTCGTAGCTGAAAGTTGGAGAAACTTAATTTCAGTCGGAGCAAAACCTATCGCTATCACCAATTGTTTAAATTTTGGAAGTCCTGAAAAAGAAGATAACATGGGTGAGTTTGTTGAATGTGTTCAAGGTATAGGTGAAGCTAGTAAATATTTAAATTTCCCAGTGGTATCTGGCAATGTATCTTTTTACAATCAAACTAAAGAAGTTGGAATTAAACCAACTCCATCAATTGGTGGTGTGGGTCTTATTAAAGATTACAAAAAGATGATTTCAATGGATTTAAAAGAAGTAGATAATTTAGTTTTAATCATTGGTAAAACTGAAGGGCATATTGACCAAAGTTTATTTGCTAGAACAATTTTAGATGAAAAAAATGGACCTCCACCAGAGGTAAATCTTTTTAATGAAAAAAATAATGGAGAGTCAATATTAAATTTAATTGATAAAGGATATGTCAAAAGTGCTCACGACATATCTTTAGGAGGCCTATTAGTTGCTATAAGTAAAATGTGCATTAAAGGTAATAAGGGAATTAAGATTAATAAGTCAAAGAAGTTAATTAATGAAATTGAATATTTTTTTGCAGAAGATCAAGGTAGATATTTAATTGAAGTGAATAAAGAAGATTTAAAAGAAGTCACGAAAATTTTAAACAAAAACTCAGTTCATCATGAGGAATTAGGGATTATCACACAAAACGATATGATTATTAATGAAAAGACAAAAGTTACAATTGACGAATTAAAGTCTTATTATACAAATTGGTTATCAAAGTATATGAGTTAAAAAATGGCAATGGATTTAAAAGAAATCGAAAAATATATCAAAGAAGCAATGCCAGATGCTGTAATAGATATTCAAGATCTAGCTGGAGATGGTAATCATTATTCAGCGACTATAACCTCTTCTCAATTTGCGGGTAAAAGTAAAATTGAACAACATAAAATGGTTTATAATTCATTAAAAGGCAAGATGGGAAATGAACTACACGCTTTAGCAATTAAAACAAAGGAACAATAATGGATGATCAAACAAAAAGTTTAATTCAAAATCACATTGATACTAATGATGTGTGCCTTTTTATGAAAGGTACGCCAGATCAACCACAATGTGGTTTTTCAATGACAGTATCAAATATACTCAAAATGTTAGAAATAAATTTTAAGGGAGTAAATGTATTAGAAGATCAATCTTTGAGAAATGGAATTAAAGTATTCAGTGATTGGCCAACAATCCCACAACTTTATATTAAAAAAGAGTTTATAGGTGGATGTGACATCATTAAAGAAATGTATGAGAGTGGAGAATTAAAAAAAGTATTTGATAATAAAGGTATTAATTATAAAAAATAATTATTATCTAGAGTAATATTCAATTACTAAATTTGGCTCCATAACAACTGGATATGGTACTTCCTCAAATTTAGGTATTCTAACAAACTTAAATTTTTTATTTTTTTCATCCATCTGAATATACTCTGGAGCTTCTCTTTCTTTGCTTGCTAGAGCAATGTCGATTATTGCAAGCTGTTTAGATTTGTCTCTAATTTCTATAGTGTCCTCTTCTCTAACAGAATAACTAGATATGTTTACTTTTTTTCCATTAACTTTTACGTGTCCATGGTTGATTAATTGTCTTGCAGAAAAAATTGTAGTTGCAAACTTTGCTCTATATATTACTGCATCTAATCTTCTTTCCAATAATCCAATTAAGTTCTCACTTGTATCACCTTTAAGCATACTAGCTTTTTTATAAATATTTCTAAATTGTCTCTCATTAATATTCCCGTAATAAGCTTTTAATTTTTGTTTAGCTTGTAACTGAATTCCGTAATCAGACGGTTTTGAAGTTTTCGTTTGACCATGTTGCCCTGGTCCATAGGCTCTTGTGTTAAATGGGCTTTTTGGTCTTCCCCAAAGATTTACTTTTAATCTTCTGTCAACTTTATGTTTAGAGTTTAATCTTTTTGTCATTTAATAGAGGGCTTTATAAACTTACTCATTATTTTGTCAATCAACGTTTTTTACCCAAACTTGCAAATACACCGGATAATATACGTGTTTCTTTATCAGATAAGTCCATTTTATAAAAAATGTTTCTTAGGTTTTCTAGCATTTTTGGTCTCTTCTCTTTAGGTCTAAAAAAATTTATTTCATCTAAATTTTTAACGCAAAGGCCTAACATTAATTGAATTTCTTTTTTACTTGCTGATTTAACCTTTTTTGATTTTTTAAACGGAATATTTTTTAATTTAAACAGACTAGCTACATATTGAGCTATTATGATCAAACTATGAGATAAATTTAAAGACTTAAAATCAGGATTAGTTGGAATTTGTAAAGTGTAATTTGCATAACTCACCTCATCATTTGATAAACCAGATGCTTCTGACCCAAATAAAAACCCAACTCTCTTCTTAAAATTAATCTTTTTTAAGTCCTCTAAATTAATATGTTTTATATTCTTGTTTCTAAATCTTGCTGATGTAGCAATTAAAATATCAATCTTTTCCAAAGCTTTTTCTAAATTATCGTATTTTTTACTTTGATTAATAATGTCTTTTGCACCGACAGAAGTAGCTAAGATTTTATCATTTGGGAAAATAGGTTTTGGATTGATTAAAACTAATTTCTTAAAATTAAAGTTCTTTATTGCTCTAGCGCATGCACCAATATTTTCTGATAATTGAGGTTTGTGTAAAATAAATGAAATATTATTTTTACCCATTTATTTACTAGCAGGAGCATTATCCTTAAATAATTTATAATCTAAGCTATCAATTAATGCTTTAAACGATGCATCGATAATGTTTGTAGATACACCAATAGTAAACCAATTCTTTCCTTTTGAATCTGTGCTTTCAATAGACACTCTAGTAACTGCCTCTGTTCCTGTATTTAAAATTCTAACTTTATAATCAACAAGTTTTAAATCTTTTAGATATTTTGAATATTTTGCAAGTTTATCAACGTTTTCTCTAATAGCATTATCTAATGCATTTACAGGTCCATTTCCCTCTCCTTCACACATAATTTTTTCTCCATCAACTTCTAATTGAGCTTTTGCAGAGGAAACTATTTCTCCAGACTTATTTTTTTTTACAGACACGTCATATTCATTAATTGAAATATATCTTGGTATTTCTCCAATAATTCTTCTAGCGAGTAATTCAAAAGAGGCGTCAGCCCCATCATAACTATAACCAATAAATTCTCGATCCTTGACTTCATCTAGTAGTTTTTTGATTTTTGGATCACTTTCCTCAATATTAATTTTGATACTTTTTAGTCTAGATATAATATTTGATTTTCCAGATTGATCTGAAACAACAATATTTCTTGTATTACCAACTTCTTCTGGATTGATATGTTCATAAGTTTTTGGATCCTTTTGTACAGCGGATACATGCAATCCTCCTTTATGTGAAAATGCCGCTGCACCAACATAAGGTAGATGCTGATTAGGTTTTCTGTTTAAAATTTCATCTAATAATCTTGAACATTCAGTTAAATTTTTAATGTTTTCTGATTTGATACTGATTTCAAATTGAGATGAAAAATCTTTTTTCAAAAAAAATGTCGGAATTAATGACATTAAATTTGCATTACCACATCTTTCACCTAAACCATTAATTGTTCCTTGAATTTGTCTAACGCCAGATAATACTGCAGCTAATGAATTTGCAACTGCATTGCCAGTATCATTATGCGCATGAATCCCTAAGTTTTTACCTGGGACAACTTTAGAAACTTCAGAAACTATCTGTGTGACTTCATGAGGAAGTGTTCCTCCATTTGTGTCACATAAAATAATCCACCTTGCACCTTGATCATATGCAGCCTTTATACAAGACAATGCATATTTTGGATTTGCTTTATAACCATCAAAAAAATGCTCTGCATCAAACATGAACTCTTTTTTTGCTTTTACAAAATGTTTAGCACTTTCAGAAATATTATCTAAATTTTCATCATTTGTTATTCCTAAAGCTACATCAACATGAAAATCCCAGGACTTTCCTACCAAACAAACAGCAGAGGTATTTGAATTCATGAGTGCTGATAAACCAGTATCATTTTCTGCACTTCTTCCAGATCTTTTAGTCATCCCAAAAGATGTTAGCTTTGAGTTTTTAAAATTATGTTTCTTTTGAAAAAATTCTGTATCTGTTGGATTAGCACCAGGCCATCCTGCTTCAATATAATCAACACCTAAATTATCTAAAGCTGAGGCGATTTTTTCTTTATCCTCTAAAGAAAAATCAACACCCTGAGTTTGAGCTCCATCTCTAAGAGTTGTATCAAATATGTATAATCTTTCTTTGCTCATTTAAATTTCCAGAGTGTTTTACCATCTTTGTCTTCTATTAAAACACCTTTGTCATAAAGTTTATCTCTAATTCTATCTGCTTCTTTATAATTCTTATTTTCTCTAGCTTTATCTCTTAAACTAAGCATGTTTTTAATTTCAGACTCACTAATAGATGCTTTATTCTTTTTAAAGTCATTCCATTGCTCAGTACTTTCATTCATCAAACCTATAAATTGACATGCTGATATGAATAAGTCTATACCTTCACCTTTAGTGGCTTTTTCAAATAAATTGTGAAGATTTGCAATATAACCAGGTGTGTTCAAATCTTCATATAATGGCTTTAAAATTTTATCTGGAACTTTAATTGATTTTAAATCAGATGAATAGACTCTGTACCATTTATCTAAAGTATTTTCACAATCACTTAATAACTTATCATTCCAATCAAGTGGTTGTTTGTAATGTGTACTCATTAGGGCCAATCTAATAATCTGACCACTAATCTTATTTCTAAAATCTTTAATCTTTAAAATATTTCCTTGGGACTTAGCCATTTTTTCATTAGACATTGTGATAAAGGCGTTATGGATCCAATATTTTGCAAAAACTTTTGTTTCATTTGCACATCTAGATTGAGCAATTTCATTTTCGTGATGTGGAAAAATTAAATCTATACCGCCCCCGTGAATATCAAATTCATTGCCCAAAAATTTTTTAGACATTGCAGAACACTCTAAATGCCAACCAGGTCTACCTTTTCCCCAGGGAGACTCCCAATAAGGTTCATCATTAATTGACGGCTTCCATAAAACAAAATCTTCTGAGTTTTTTTTATTTTCACTAATCTCTATTCTCGATCCTGCAATCAATTCATCTAAATTTTTATTTGATAATTTTCCATAATCAGCAAATTTTTTTACCTCAAAGTAGACATGTTTTTGATTTTCATAAGCAAACCCTTTTTTAATAAGTTCAGTTATCATTTCTATCATTATGTCTATGTGCTCTGTAGCTTTAGGTTGATGAGTTGGATTTTCACAATTTAAAAATTCACAATCTTTTAAAAAACTTGAAGTCACTTTTTCAGTAAGTTCTTTTGTAGAAATTTTTTGTTCTTGAGACGATTTGATAATTTTATCATCAATATCAGTTATATTTCTAACATAAGTTACTTTTGAAAAATTATTTTTAAGTAATCTAAATAAAATATCAAAAACAACTAAAGGTCTTGCATTACCAATATGTGGATCATCATATACAGTAGGTCCGCAAACATACATTCCTATTTTTTCTTTATTTTTTGGAATGAATTGCTCTTTTTTATTTGTTAAATTATTTGTTAAAAAAATATCCATCATTGATGATTAAGAAATATACCTTATTTAATGATTTGTTAATCTAATTGATTAACTGGGAATCTTGCAAACTGGAATAGGCTCCATTTTATGCAAGTTTTGATTTCTAATTTTTTCGTATTGGTCTCTATGTGGTGAGTTTGGGTTACTCATTGCATCTTCTAACTCACTATAATTAAATCCTAATTGACCCTCATCTGTTCTACCATCATCCCACAAGCCATCAGTTGGGGGAGCATCAATTATTTCTTTTAATATTCCAAGCTCCTTACCTAATTCCCATACTTCTGTTTTGTTACAATCTGCTATTGGAGAAATATCAACCCCTCCATCACCATATTTTGTGTAAAAACCAACACCAAAATCTTCAACTTTATTTCCAGTTCCAACAACAATACCTTTGTTAGCTGCAGCTACTTGATAAAGAGTTGTCATTCTTAATCTGGCTCTAGAATTCGCATAACCATGTTCGTTATCAAATTTATTTAATGTAGATGAAAATGTTTCAAATAATTTGTCTAAGCTAATAGTATGAGCTTCAACATTTTTAAATTTTTTTGTTAACCATTCTTGATGTTTTAAACTTAAATCATGCTGATTTTCTTTTTGTTTTATTGGCATAGTCAAAACAATTGTTTTTAAACCAGTCATCGCACTCAAAGTACTTGAAACGGAAGAGTCAATACCTCCCGAGATGCCAATCACTAAAGATTGAGCTTTGTTTGGCATTTGATCAACATATGTCTTGATCCAATTCGATATAAATTTTACTTTTTCAGCAGGATTCATATTTAATTATTTAATCTTTATTAATGTGAAAACAACAGTCTAAGATGCCGCTTGAATAGCATTTTTTGAATAGCTGCTATTCTTTTTAATCTCATCAGAAATTAAAAATGCTAGTTCAATTGCTTGATCTGAGTTTAAACGAGGATCACAATGAGTGTGATATCTACTAGATAAGTCAGCATCAGATATTTTTCTTGCTCCTCCTGTACACTCTGTCACATCTTGTCCAGTCATTTCAACATGTAAACCACCAGCATAAGAACCTTCCGACTGATGAACAGCAAATACATTTTTAACCTCACTAACAACATCATTAAATGGTCTTGTTTTAAAACCTGTTGTCGATTTGATTGTATTTCCATGCATTGGATCACATGACCAAACAACATTTAAACCCTCTTTTTTTATTCCTCTGATCAATTTAGGTAAAAACTTCTCTACATTTTTATGACCAAATCTAGAAATTAAAGTAATTTTACCTTTTTCATTATTAGGATTTATTAATTCACAAATTTTTGCAATTTCATCTGGCTTAGAAGTTGGTCCACATTTGATTCCTATAGGGTTTTCTATACCTTTACAAAATTCTACATGACCACCGTCAATTTGTCTTGTTCTGTCACCAATCCAAACAAAGTGAGCTGAAGTGTCATGATATTCTCCTGTAGTAGAATCAATTCTAGTCATACTTTCCTCAAAAGGTAAATGTAAAGCCTCATGTGAAGTCCAGAAATTAACTGTGTATAATCTATTATTAAAATCTGAAGTGATACCACAAGCTTCCATGAATGCTAATGCGTCAGCAATTTTATCTTCTAGCTCTTTAAATTTTTTAGCTTGAGGGCTTTTCTTAATATAATCTAAATTCCATAAATGGACTTTATTTAAATCTGCAAAACCTCCTTTTGAAAAAGCTCTTAAAATATTTAATGTTGATGCTGATTGAGAATAAGCTTTAAACATCCTTTTAGGATCTGGTCTTCTTGCTTTTTCTGTAAAATCAATTGCATTTATATTGTCACCTAAATAACTTGGTAGTTCTTTACCACCCTGTATTTCAGTCGGGGCACTTCTTGGTTTCGAAAATTGTCCTGCTATTCTTCCAAGTTTTACAACTGGCAAAGATGCCGAATAAGTCAAAACTAATGACATTTGAAGAATAACTTTAAATGTGTCTCTTATATTATCAGGATGAAATTCTGCAAAACTTTCCGCACAATCTCCACCTTGTAATAGAAACGCTTTTCCATCAACAACTTCGGCAAGTTGCTGTTTCAAATGCCTAGTTTCTCCGGCAAAAACTAATGGTGGAAAAGTTTTAATTTTATTTAAGACTTGATCCAATTCTTTTTTATCCGGATATTCCGGGATATGTTTTACCGGATATTTTCTCCAACTATTTACTTTCCAATTTTTCATACTCAACTCGAGATTGTTGTATCAGAGATTGTAAATTATTCAACTTATCCACTTATTTTTTTTAAATGAATTTTCTAATTTCAATAATTCAGAGGAATTAAAGAATGATTTGTAGTTTCCATAACCACCTTTATTCATGAAATTAGTCTTTTTTCCCTTCATATTTCCAGAAAAGAACCCTGCAATATTTTCCTCTCTTTCTCTAATCTCAATTTTTTTAAGATTATTGAAACTTGTATTTCTTTTAACAAAATCAATCTTTTCATTAGTTATTTCTAAATCTAAAAAATTACATAAATATTTAATTTGATTATCAAAATCATCAATTAGATCTGAATATTTTACTATATGATATTTTTTTCCTGAATTAACCCAGCTTTCGATATGTTCTTGCCAATTTGGAAAATTGGCTTTTTTTAAGAATGGTAATGTCTGATAAGTACAAAAAAAATCTATCATTTCACTTTTATCTTTTTTGTCAATTTCATAATAATTGTATAATGAAACAAATGCATCAAGAGGGTTCCTAATCATTAAAATAATTTTACCAATTGGTAATTTGCTCATTTGATCATAACTTGAATGAGTTTTTAAAAAAACTTCCTTATCTTTTAATCTACTATCTAAAATAAGCTGATTGTTTTTTGACATGTGAAAGTCTGGTATCAATCGGTTTATTTCGCTTGAATTTTCAATAGTTATATTTTGGTCATTAAATAATAAGTCATAAATAATAAATCTCATCCAAGTATTTCCAGATTTTGGAAAAGAAGTAATAATGTTTATTTTATTATTTTTCATAAAGTTTTTAGTTTTCTAATTACCTTTTTTTAATCAAAGATTTTCAAATGGTATATACCAAGCGTCAAAAGTTGTTAATTTTCTGAAAATTCTCACATAACCATTAGTAATTAAATGCTCATCAATTTTTCTCTCATTTTCAGTGAAATTGTGCTCAACAGTAAACAATTTAGGTCTGTATTTATTTAGATCAAAGGCCTTTAAAATTTCGTATTCAGACCCCTCTGTATCAATAGATATATAAGATGGACATGAATCATTAAAATATTTTTTTATTACATCATTTAATGATATCGTTTCTACGGAAACTAATTTACCCCCTTTTTTTCTAGCCCTAGTATTTCCTGGAATAGATTTTATTTCATTTTCTATAAAGTCATTGATTGTAGAATACTCACCAATATCAGACATAAAAAAATCTAGTTTTTTTCCTGTTTCTTTCCAAATACAATCGGTGATTATTGTTGAATTTTTTCTATTCATTTTAAGACTATCATACCATTGTGGACTTGGTTCTGACAGAACACCTTTCCAATCTAATGAATTTTCAAGTAAATAAGAATTAGATAGACTAAGGCCATCAGTTGCGCCGAATTCTAGAAAAGTTTTTTCAAATTTATCTCCGATTATAAACGCAGCACAAATATCTTGATATAATTGAGATTGAAAATTTTTTATTTTATCAAAACTTTCAATAAAATTAAAAAGTAAATCTTTATTGTCTTCAATTAAAGCATTTTGTTCAAAAGCTTGTTTTAAACAATCTTTATGATTTAGTTTATGTTTTTTAGCATAAGTTGCTAATCCAAAAAAATCTACACGTTTATTTGTAAAATCTATTTTAAACAAAATTACTCAACAGTTACTGATTTTGCCAAGTTTCTAGGTTTATCAATGTCATAACCTTTTTTAAGCGCTGAATAATAAGCTAATTTTTGTAAAGGAATTGTCAAAAGAAAAGGTAGTAGATCCTCATTAGTGCTTTCAACTTCGATTTTCTCCCAAATATTTTCTGAAATTACTTCATCTTTACTTTTATTTGTAATTAATAAAACTTTAGCTCCCCGTGCAATTACCTCCTGCATATTCGAAATTGTTTTTTTATAATAATTATCTCTTGGAGCCAAAACCACAACTGGCATACCCTCCTCTATTAACGCAAGAGGTCCGTGTTTCATCTCACCTGCTGGATAACCTTCGGCATGAATATATGATAATTCTTTCAATTTTAATGCACCCTCAAGAGCGATTGGATAAGAAAAACCACGTCCCAAAAACATAGAACCCTTCGCCTCATTAAAAGTATTTGAAATTGTCTGTATTTTGTTATCAATCAATAATGTTTGCTCAACAAGTTTTGGTAAATTTTTAAGATCATCAATTTTTTTGTCAAAATGAGTCTTTTCAATATCTTTTCTCAATAAAGCAAGTTTCAAGGCTAGAATGTATAAAATTAATATTTGTCCAAGAAAAGCTTTAGTTGAAGCAACACCTATTTCAGTTCCACAATGTATTGGTAATACAAATTCGGAGTCTCTTGCAATTGAGCTTTCTACAACATTTACAACTGCACAAGTTTTCATGTCGTTTTTTTTACATAAATCTAAAGCAGCATAAGTATCTGCTGTTTCTCCAGATTGTGATACAAATACATAAAGTGTGTCTTTTTTAAATCTAGTTTTTCTGTATCTAAATTCTGATGCTATATCTATATTTACATCTAATGATGTTATTTCCTCAAACCAATATTTTGCCATTAAACATGAATGATATGCTGTTCCACATCCAATTAAGGTTATTGATTTAATCTCATTACTTTTCCAAGGAAAGTTATAAATATTAATATCTTTATTTGACATATCTATATACTCATTAATTCCATTTCTAATTGTACTTGGTTGTTCTTCAATTTCTTTGGCCATAAAATGTTTGTAATCACCTTTGTCGTATTTTTCTTCTGTTGAGGATAATTGTAAAACTTTTTTATTAATTTTAATTCCTTCCTCACTAAAAAATTCTACGTGATCTTGTTTAATAATGCAGAATTCACCATCATTTAAATATGTAATCTTATTTGTCATCGATTTAAGCGCATAAGAGTCTGAACCTAGATAATTTTCGTTAGGACCATAACCAACAGCTAATGGTGAACCTCTTCTTGCTCCAACAATTAAATCTGGTTGATCTTTAAAAATTATACCAAGTGCAAAGCTTCCATGTAATGACTTCAAAGTTTTTTGGATCGAGTTAACAATATTTTCTGTTTTTAGATTTTCGGTAATTAAATGTACTATTACCTCTGTATCAGTTTGAGATTTAAACTTGTGACCTTTTCCAATTAAAAATTTTTTTAATATTGTTGAGTTTTCAATAATTCCATTATGAACAACTGAAACATTCTGGGAAGAATGTGGATGAGCATTAATACTATTAGGGAGCCCGTGTGTTGCCCATCTCACATGACCAATACCGATAGTTCCCTCCATGCTTTGAGCTAAGGAGTTTTTTTCCAAATTTTCTACTCTTCCCTCAGATTTTACCTCATTTATCAATCCATTATAGAGAGTTGCCATACCAGCTGAATCATAACCTCTATACTCTAATTTTTTTAGAGAATTAATTATAGTTGCTGACACAGGTTTATTACTATTAATTCCAATTATTCCACACATAACTATTTAGACTTTCTTTTATAATTTTTGATTTCAGTCTGTAAACTTCTCGTTAATGCTAATGATTTTTTTTTCACATTTTTTGTTATAACCGAACCAGCCCCAACTGTACTATTCTTTTCGATTGTAACTGGTGCTACCAATGATGAATTTGAGCCAATAAAAACATTGTCTTTTATTTTAGTTTTATTCTTTTTTACTCCATCATAATTACAAGTAATTGTTCCAGCGCCAATGTTGACTGATTTACCTATTTCACTATCACCGATATATGTTAAGTGGTTTACTTTTGAATTTATACCTAAAGTACTTTTTTTGATTTCAACAAAATTTCCAATTTTTGAACCACTTTTTAAAACTACACCTGGTCTTATTCTGGCGTATGGTCCAATATCAACTTTATTTTCTATTTTACAATTTTCCAGATGAGAAAAAGATTTTATTGTTACATTGTTTCCAATTCTCACTTTTTGACCTATTACTACATAAGGTTCGATAATCACATTCTTACCTATCTTGGTATCTATCGAAAAAAAAATTGTTTCTGGACCAATCATTTTTACTCCGACTTTTAAAAATTTATTTCGAAGGTCATTTTGAAGCTTTTGTAAATTTAATTGTTTCATCTATAAAATCCTTTATATTATGTATACATGTTTCTTAATTCACATAATATTTCTTAAAAAAACTTTTAATTATGCAACAAAATTTTACAATTCTTTTTGATTTGGATGGAACTTTAGTTGATACAGCGCCAGATTTGATGCGTGCACATAATCATGTAATGAAAAAATTTGGTTACCCCACAAAGTCTACTGAGGAAATAAGGAATCTTGTTGGTCAAGGTGCTGGTGCAATGCTCGGAAGGTCAATTTGGGGGCAAGCTAAAAAAGAGTTTGGAAAAGTACAAGATGAAAAGATTAAAAAAGAAATGATAAAAGATTTTACTGACTTTTATGGTAAAAACATTGTTAACGAAAGCACCCTGATAAATGGGGTCAAAGATTTTTTGATATGGTCAAAAGAAAATAATATTTCTATGGCTGTTTGTACAAATAAGACTGATTACCTAGCCGTCGATCTTTTAAAAAAAATTGGGATTTATGATTTTTTTGAATATGTTGCGGGACATAATACCTTTGATTATTGTAAGCCTGATCCAAGACATCTAACTTCTGTAATTGAAATATTACAAGGTGATATAAAAAAATCATTAATGATTGGAGATAGTGAAACTGATGCGAATGCAGCGAAAAATGCTGGAATACCAGTTATCTTAATGGAAGATGGATATACCGAAAAAAAAACGAATGAAATTTACCATAATCACTTAGTAAAAGACTTTATTGGTATCGAAAAGATTGTATCAAAATATCTTTAATATTGATTATTTTTTTTTAACTATTAAAACCAATCTCGTTAATTAGGAGTTAATTTGATAGTTCATAAAATTAAAGTTTACCCATCTAAAATTCATTTACCAAAAAAAAATCAGCTTGCATGGAAAATTGCAGAAATTGCAAGCGATAATTCTAAATTAAATAAAGATGCGATTGAAATGTCAATTAATAGGATTATTGATAATGCATCAGTGGCTATAGCTTCACTTAATAGAAAACCTGTTGTTTCATCCAGAGAAATGGCCTTAAAGCATTCAAGAAGAAATGGTGCAACGTTATTTGGTGTTAATAATAAATTAAAATTTGATTGTGAATGGGCAGCATGGTCTAATGGAACTGCTGTCAGAGAATTAGATTTTCATGATACTTTTTTAGCAGCAGACTATAGTCATCCAGGAGATAATATTCCTCCACTTATAAGTGTTGCTCAGCAAAACAAAAAAAGTGGTTTAGATCTTTTAAGAGGAATAATTACAGCTTATGAAGTCCAGGTTAATTTGGTTAAAGGAATATGTTTGCATAAACATAAGGTAGATCATATAGCTCACCTTGGTCCAAGTGTTGCAGCTGGGATTGGTTCAATGTTAAGGTTAAAAACAGAAACTATTTATCAAGCTATTCAGCAGGCATTACATACAACAATTTCCACAAGACAATCTAGAAAAGGTGAAATTTCAAGTTGGAAAGCTTATGCTCCCGCACATGCAGGAAAACTTGCTATAGAGGCTGTTGATAGAGTTATGCGTGGTGAAGGAGCACCAAGTCCAATTTATGAAGGTGAGGATAGTGTGATAGCAAAAATACTTGATGGTAAAAATGCATTATATAAAGTTCCATTACCAAAAAAAGGAGAAGTAAAAAAAGCGATACTTGAAACTTATACAAAAGAGTATTCTGCAGAATATCAATCTCAAGCTTTAATTGACTTAGCAAAAAAACTTAAAAAGAAAGTTCAAAATCTTAATCAGATCAAAAAAATAGATATTTTTACAAGTCACCACACTCATTATGTAATCGGAACAGGTGCAAACGATCCACAAAAAATGGATCCTAATGCTAGCAGAGAAACATTAGATCACTCAATAATGTATATATTTGCTGTTGCACTTGAGGATGGTACTTGGCATCACGTAAAATCTTACACAAAAGCAAGGGCTAAAAGAAAAAGTACAATTAAAATATGGAAATCAATAAAAACTCATGAAGATAAAAAATGGACTAAAAAATATCATGATCCTAATCCTAGAAAGAAAGCATTTGGTGCAAAAGTGGTAATAACTCTCAATAATGGAAAAAAAATTACTGAGCAGCAAGGTGTAGCAGATGCTCATCCTTATGGTTTACGACCTTTTAAAAGAAAAAATTATATCAATAAATTCTTAACTTTAACTGGAAATATCTTAGATAAAAAAGAAAGTGATAGATTTTTAAAGGTTGTACAAAATTTAAAAAAATTAAAACCAGGTCAACTTGATAAGTTAAATATTGAAGTAAAAAAGAGTAAACTAAAAAGAAATTTTAAAAAAGGGATTTTTTAATGCACTTTATTGAAAAAGAGCCAACACAAAAAAGAGAGGATTTTGTTAATAAATTAAAATCTAACAAAATTCTAAGAGTTCCTGGAGCTTATAATCCTTTAACTGCAAAGTTAATTGAAGAAATCGGTTACGATGCAGTTTATGTGTCTGGAGGAGTTATGGCAAATGATCTTGGCTTTCCAGATATTGGTTTAACTACATTGCAGGATGTTAGTACAAGGTCTTACCTTATTTCACGAGTGACCAACCTTCCAACAATTGTTGATATTGATACTGGATTTAAATCTTGTAAAGAAACGATTGAAACTTTTGAGGAATTTGGAATTACAGCTGTTCATTTAGAGGATCAAATTGAGAGAAAAAGATGTGGACACCTAGACAATAAAGAATTGATATCAACAGAAGCTATGGTTAAAAAAATTAAAGAATGTGTATCAGCAAAAAAAGATGAAAATTTTAAAATTATAGCGAGATCTGATGCAAAAAGTGTTGAGGGAATAGATAAGATGATAGATAGATGTAAAGCTTATGTGGATGCTGGAGCAGAAATAATTTTCCCAGAAGCTTTACACGATGAAAAAGATTTTGAGAAAGTAAGAAAAGAACTTTCTTGTTACCTACTAGCTAATATGACTGAATTTGGTAAATCAAAATTATTTAATTATAAAGAATTAGAAAAATTTGGATACAATATTGTAATTTATCCAGTAACCACTCAAAGACTAGCTATGAAAAATGTTGAAGATGGATTACGAGACATTTATGCAAATGGACATCAAAATAATATCATAGATAAAATGCAAACTAGAAAAAGACTCTATGAGCTTGTTGATTATGAAAAGTACAATAGTTTGGACGAAAAAATTTATAATTTTAGCACCAAGGGACATGAGTAATGAGTGATGATATTAAAAAAGGTTTACTAGGAATAGTTGTTGATGAAACTGAAGTTTCTAAAGTTATGCCTGAAATCAACTCTCTAACATATAGGGGTTATGCGGCTCAGGATTTATGTGAATATTGTAGATTTGAAGAAGTGGCTTATTTAATTTTAAATAAGGATTTACCAAATACAATACAGCTAAGAAAATTTGAAAAAGAAGAAAAAAATAATAGAGACTTGTCCAAAGATCTTTATTCAATAATAAAAAAAATGCCAAAAAAATCTCATCCAATGGATGTTGCCAGAACGGCAGTAAGCATAATGGGGCTTGAGGATAAAGAAACCACTGACTCCTCAGAGGAAGCAAATATGAGAAAAGCTATAAGAATTTTGGCAAAAACCCCAACTGCATTAGCTGCTTTTTACAGAATAAGAAAAGGGAAAAATATTATTAAACCTAAGAAAAATCTTAATATAGCAGAGAATTTTTTCTATATGTGTTTTGGAAAAGTTCCTCAAAAAGAAATTGTAAAAGCATTTGATGTATCTTTAATTTTATATGCTGAACATAGCTTTAATGTTTCAACATTTACAGCAAGAACTATTACTAGTAGCTTATCGGATATTCACGGAGCAATAACTGGAGCAATAGCTAGTTTAAAGGGCCCTCTTCATGGTGGTGCTAATGAAGAAGTAATGCATATGATGAATAAAATTAAATCTCCAAATAACGCTCTTAAATGGATAAATAATGCATTAGATAAAAAAGAAGTAGTGATGGGTTTTGGGCATAGAGTTTATAAATCAGGAGACTCTAGAGTTCCAACCATGAGAAAATATTTTGCTAAAGTTGCCAAAATTAAAAAGGATAAAAAATTTGAAAAAATTTATGATATTGTTGAAAAAGTAATGATTGAAAGAAAAAATATTCATCCAAATGTTGATTATCCAACTGGTCCTACTTACCATTTGATGGGGTTTGATACTGATTTTTTTACGCCAATATTTGTCATTTCAAGAATTACAGGTTGGTCAGCACACATAATGGAGCAACATGCTGCCAATAAACTTATTAGACCACTAGCGAGCTATAAAGGGAACAAACACAGAAAAGTATTACAATTAAATCAGAGATAAATACCTATTTGCTTGCCAAAATATTCTCTTTATCTATTTTCTGAATTTTGTAGCCGTTTGACTTAAGTTTTTTTTCAATCTCTTGTAATTTTTTTCCCTCAACAAAAGTTCCATCAAAATGTTTTGACTCAAAAAGTATTTTATTTATCTCTATTTTCTGAAAATTTATTGAATTCATAATTTTATATTCTGCACCTTCTACATCTATTTGAAGTTTATCAATTGATTTGATTGAATATTTTTGAATTAAATCATCAAAAGTAATAAATTCAATTTGAATAGTTTCTATATCATCCTCTTTTACGTCAAATCTTTTATTTCTATGATTTAGAATATGATTTTTATCGAAAGATCCTATTTGACTCGCCCAATGCTTTCCGAGTTTAGCTATCGACTCTTTTTTCACATAATAAAAAAAATCTTTTTTAGATTTATCTATTATTGCATTCTTACAAATTATAATTTTAGGATCATCTTTGTATTCCAAATCTAATATTTCGTAATTATAAGGAACAGGCTCAACTAAAAGAATGTTCCTGCCTTCATATTCAACTACTAAATCTTTTAAATAAAGTCCTGAATGAGCTCCTATAACTACTAGACCAAAGTCTTGCACTTGATATTAACTAAATGCTTCTACCCAAGTCCCTTGAGTTGATGCTTTAGAATATTCTGTTGCACGGCCTTCAAAAAAGTTCATATGCTCAACAGCATTTAACATAGTATCAAGCCATCCTAGAGGATTTTTTTCTACGTCATAAATTGGTTCAAGACCTAATTGAACTAATCTTCTATTTCCGATAAATCTAATGTAGTCTTTAACCTCTTGTGCAGTCAAACCTTCCATTGGACCCATCTCGAAAGCTAAATCAATAAAAGAATCTTCGTGTTCTACGATTGTTCTGCAGGCTTCATAAAGTTCTTTTTTTAATTTTGGAGTCCAGATTTCTGGATTTTCTTTAATAAACTCTTTGAAAATTCTTATCATAGAATTACAATGAAGAGTTTCGTCTCTAACAGACCAAGTTACTATTTGGCCCATACCTTTCATTTTATTGTGTCTTGGAAAATTTAAGAGAATTGCAAAACTTGCAAATAACTGAAGTCCTTCTGTAAAAGCACTAAATACAGCAACAGTTTTAGCAATATCTTCTTTAGAGTTAACATTAAATCCTTGCATGTAGTCATATTTATCCTTCATCTCTTTATATTTCATAAATGCTGAATATTCTGACTCTGGCATACCGATTGTATCTAATAAATGAGAGTAAGCAGCTACGTGAACTGTTTCCATAGACGCAAAAGCAGTCATCATCATTAGAACCTCTGTTGGCTTAAATACTGTTGTGTAGTGTCTTAAGTAACAATTATTTACCTCAACATCCGCTTGAGTAAAAAATCTAAAAATTTGAGTTAAGAGATTTTTTTCTGGTTGAGACAAGTTTTTTTGCCAATCTCTCACATCATCTCCAAGTGGAACTTCTTCTGGTAACCAATGTATTCTTTGTTGGGTTAACCAAGCATCATAACACCAAGGATATCTAAATGGTTTGTATACAGGGTTCTCAACTAATAGACCCATCTTTTTTGGTTGAATTATTTCTTTATTTTCTGTCTTAATTTTATCTGTTACTGACATGATAAACACTCCTCATATTCTGGTTGATCGTTAGTTTGTTGGTTTTTTGATTTATATACATTGGCTGTAACATCAGTCGATTTTGCGTTGTTGATATTTTCAGCTCTTTGAATCGATTTTGATCTACAATAGTAAAGGCTTTTAAGACCTTTTTTCCATGCATCAAAATGAATTCTATGTAATTCTTTTTTATGAACATCAGCCGGTAAAAATAAATTTACCGATTGTGCTTGGGAGA
>CACDIC010000003.1 GCA_902552805.1 uncultured Pelagibacteraceae bacterium | reverse complement strand
TGGTTGGGAGGTATTGGTGTCATTGTGATGGCGATTACATTAATGCCCATAATGAATGTTGGGGGAATGCAATTATTTAAAATTTCAAACAATGATTCATCTGAAAAAATTCTTCCAAAGTCTAAAGAGATTGCTCTAAGATTAATTTATATTTACTCTGGATTAACAGCGTTATGTGCGGTCACTTACAATATTTTTGGAATGAATATTTTTGATAGTATAACACATTCGATGACAACTATAGCAACTGGTGGTTTCTCTAACTATAATCAATCCATTGGTTTTTTTAATAGCTTAGCGATAGAAACTACAGCTATGGTATTTATTATTTTAGGAAGTGTACCATTTATCGTCTACATTAAATTTTTAAATGGCAATAGGTCTATTTTTACATCAGATTCCCAAATCAAGACTTTTATTAAGATAATATTTATATCAATTTTCATTTTATCGATTTATCTTACTTTAAACAATTCAAGTTCATTTGATTTAAGATCAATTTTCTTTAACGTTATTTCTATTCTAACCGGAACCGGTTATGTCAATGCTCAATTTGACAATTGGGGTAGCTTTCCTCTAGTATTATTTTTAGCTTTGATGTTCATAGGTGGCTGTGCTGGTTCAACAACATGTGGCATAAAAATATTTCGTTTTCAAATTCTTTATTCATTTGTAATTAATCAACTAAAAAAAATTATTTACCCTAAAGGTGTTTTTGTGTTGAAGTACGATAAAAATCCAATTGATGATAAATTCATAGCATCGATCATTTCTTTTATTTACATGTACTTAATAATATTTTTTTTATTGTCCGCGTTATTATCTTTAAATGGACTTGACTTTATAACCGCAATTTCAGGCGCTGCGACCTCTATTTCAAATGTTGGTCCAGGTTTAGGGGAAATTATTGGACCAAACGGTAATTTTTCCTCATTGCCAGATTTTTCCAAATGGATTTTAACAATCGGCATGATCTTGGGAAGACTGGAGTTATTTGCTATATTAGTGTTATTTTTACCTTCATTCTGGCGGAATTAAAAATGATAAAAATTAAAAAACAATCCCTTTCAGAAACATTTTCCGTTTATTTTGATAAAAGAATGTTAAAAATATTATTGCTTGGTGCTATCTCTGGTTTTCCTTGGGTATTGATAGGTAGTAGTTTAAGTTTATGGTTAAAGGAAGATGGATTAAGCAGATCTACAGTCGGTTGGGCTGGTCTTATATTTGCGGTTTATGCATTTAATTATTTATGGGCTCCTTTAATCGATCGTATTCAAATACCATATCTAACAAAGAAAATTGGACATCGAAGAGGATGGATTGTCCTAATGCAGATATTAATCTTAATCTCATTATTTTTATGGAGTGTAATTGATCCTTCAGAAAATTTAGCCCTTGTAATATCAGTAGGTTTACTCATTGCAATTGCCTCAGCAACACAAGATATTACTGTGGATGCTTTAAGGATTGAGCAAATCAGCGAAAACGAAGGTAAATCAATGGCTGCGGGCGCAGCAATGGCTGTCGTTGGGTGGTGGAGTGGATATAAATTAGGCGGAGTTTTATCATTGTTTTCTGCAGATTTTTTAGAAAATTTGGGTTTTCAAAATTATTGGCAACTAACTTTTTTAATCTTAGGAATTTTAATAATTCTAATGAATATTGGATTGATGTTTGTCAATGAAACTGACTCGACTGAAAGACAAATTAATCAGAAAGAAAATGATCAATTAATTGCTGGTAAATTTCAAAATTCAAATTTTCTAACTCAAACTATAACTTGGATAAGTGGAACAATCAGTGGACCTATAATAAGTTTTTTTAAAAAAAATGGCTTTCAAATTGCTTTAGGGATACTAGGGTTTGTTTTTTTATTCAAAGTTGGAGAGGCTTTTTTAGGGCGTATGTCTATTATCTTCTATAAAGAAATTGGTTTTAGTAAATCAGATATTGCTATTTACTCAAAAACTTTGGGATGGATAACGACTGTCATCTTCACTCTACTAGGTGGACTATTTGTAATAAGATCTGGAGTTTTAAAAGCAATGTTTTTAGCAGGAATTTTAATGGCGAGCACAAATCTGCTGTTTAGTCTTTTAGCCTGGAGTGGTAAATCTGAAATACTATTTGCAATTGCTGTTATTTTTGATGATATAGCAGCAGCTTTTGCCACTGTTGCGTTTGTTGCATTCATATCATTGTTAGTTGATAGGACTTATACAGCAACTCAATATGCTCTATTAGCTTCAATAGGTACTGCTGGAAGAACTACATTAGCCTCATCATCAGGTGCTCTTGTTGATTGGCTAAATGGAGACTGGGGGGTATTTTTTGTCTTGACTGCTGTAATGGTGATACCATCTTTAATTATATTGTGGGTAATAAGAAATAAATTAAAGATTAATGAAAAATAATTTTTTTTATAATTTTTCAGTTGGAAATATAAATTCAAAACCTTCTTGTAATTCTGAAACTTTATCGCAAATCTTGTATGGTGAAAAATTTAAAGTATTAAAAAATCAAAAAAACTGGGTAAAAATTAAAACTGATTATGATAATTACATTGGCTACATCAAAAAAAAAAATTATTATAATGAGTTTAATCCGAAATTAAAAATATTTAAAATTAAGTCAAAAATTTTTTTAAAAAAAAATAATTTATTTTTACCTACAAAAAAATATTTGAATTTTGGATCAGGAGTATCTGTTTTAAATAAAAGTAAAAATTTTATAGAATTCAAAAAAAATAAATGGATAAAAAAATCTGATACAAAACCCATCTCACATCAAGAAAAAGATTTTACAAAAATTTTTAAATTATTTTTGAATACTAAATATTTATGGGGTGGCAAAACTGGTAATGGTATTGATTGTTCAGCATTAATACAAATATATTTTTACTATAATAGAATTTTTTTTCCAAGAGACTCGAAAGATCAAATTAAATTTTGTAAAAAAAAGAATACTAAGGAGGTTTTAAAGTTAAAAAAAAAAATTATTTTTTGGAAAGGTCATGTAGCTATGAATATAGATAAAAAGAATCTTATTCATGCATATGGGCCAAAAAAAAGAGTTATTATCATGAATACAGAAAAAACTATTTCCACAATCTTAAAAGACACTAATTTAAAACCTATATTTTTTGAAAAATCCAAAAAGAATGAGTAAAAATTTTCAAATAATTAAAAAATTACAAGAAGATTTAAAAGATGACTCTAAAAATGTTGAATTATTAAATAAAATTGGAATTTACTATTTTAGAATAGAAAATCTCATAAAAGCTGAATTTTACTACAAAAAAGCTTTAACCATAGATCCAAATAACATTGGTGTTTTAAATAATTTAGCAATTCTAAAACAAAGAAATTCTCCAAAAGAATCTATTTCGCTTTATAAAAAAATTTTATCAATAAATAAAGATATATTCGAAGTGAGGTATAATCTCTCACAATGTTACTCGTCTGTAGGAAAAATTCTTGATGCAAAAATAGAATTAAAAAAAATTTTAGATATCAAACCAAATTTTACTCGAGCAGATAGAATGTTATCATTGATTACTAAATATACTAAAAATGATGATCATTTTGAAAAAATGAACCATAAATTAAATAATGAGTCTTTGGATGATAAACAGTTATCGGAGTTATATTTTGGTATCGGAAAGTATTATGAAGATATTAGAGACTACGGGAATGCATATGAAAATTATTTAAACGGTAATAAAATTAATAAAACTATTTATAAATACGATATCAAAATCAGTCAGTACAATTTTTCATTAATAAAAAAATTTGATTATACTAAATTGACAATAAATTCAAAAGTTCCGAGAAAGATCATCTTTATAGTTGGCATGCCAAGATCAGGTACATCTCTTGTGGAAAGTATTATTTCTTCCCATAGTCAAGTTTTTGGTGGTGGTGAAGTTGGATATTTAAATAAGATAATAGGTGAAAATTTTTTGAAAAATTCAATCTTATATAAAGAAAATATTTCAAAATTGATAACTCAATCAGCTGAAAGATATATAGACTCAATATCTTTTTTGGATGACACTAGAAATATATTTACAGATAAAAATCTACTCAATTTCAGACACATTGGATTTATCAAATATATTTTTCCTAATGCAAAAATTATTAATTGTATAAGAAATCCAGGTGACACTTGCTGGTCAAGTTTTAAGCATTATTTTGAAAACAGCTTATTATTTACTAATGATTTTGATGATTTTGGTAAGTATTATAATTTATATGAGGATCTCATGTCTTTTTGGCATCAGAAGTTTCCTAATCTTGTCTACGATCTGAATTATGAAAAACTTATCGATCAACCAAAAAAAGAAATTTCAGAATTGTTAAAATATTGTAATTTATCTCAGGATAAAAAATGTTTTGAACACCATAAAAATGTAGATACTATAAAAACTTCAAGTTTTCTCCAGGCTAGAAAAGGAATTTATAAATCTGCAATTGGTTCATCAAAGCCATATGATATTTATATAAACAAGATTTATAAATATATTAAAAGTTAATATTACCTTCCAAAATCAGGTTTATTAACATCTTGTTTTAATTTAATAATTTTGGATCTTACTTTTTTGGTTTGAATTAATTTTTTTAAAATTGAGTTATTATTTTTTGAATTAATATCTTTTTTAAAGGCATTCAAGTTTTTAATAAAAATATTAATTGCCTTTAATACATTCTTTTTATTGTTAAAAAAAATATCTCTCCACATAATCTCATTAGACGCCGCTATTCTTGTGAAATCTCTTAATCCACCAGCACTATATTTAATCAGATCATATTTTTGTTTTTTTTCAAATTCTTGAGCTGATTTGACCAAATTATAAGCTATCAAGTGTGGGAGGTGGCTGGTAATAGAGAAAATTTTATCATGTTTTTCGGAGTGCATAACAGCAACTTTAGAACCCATTTTTTTCCAAAAATAATTCAAGAATTTCAAATGTTTTAAATTTGTTGATTTATCTTTAATTAAAATACACCATTTATTCTCAAACATATCTTGCTTTCCATGTTCAGGGCCACTTACCTCAGATCCAGATATTGGATGACTTGAAGTCCAAAAAATATTTTTCTTTAAATTTTTTTTTATAACTTCTCTAGATTTTAATTTAGCAGAACCAATATCAGTAATTATATGTTGTGAATTAAGATCCTTGTTAATTTTTAAGATAATTTTTTTATATTCACTCATAGGTGTACAAAAAATAATCAATTGTGATTTTAAAACTCCATCATTAATTCTTTTAACTAAGATCCCAGGTAATTTTAATCTTCGAATCTTTGTTATATTTTTTTTAGATTTTTCGAAAATAAAAATTTTTTTTGCTAATTTTTTTTTTGCAATTCTTTTTACCAACGAAGATCCTAACAAGCCACAGCCGATGATGAGCACATTTTTCATTAATTAAATATTCCTTTTACTGCTCGCATGAATTTTAAATTATCTGTTTTTGATCCAATAGTTAATCGTAACATATTTTTTATGTTGTAACCATTTTCTGTTGATCTCAAGATAATTCCTTTCATCTTTAATTTTTCATAAAAATATTTCGCTTTAAATTTACATTTCCCAAAATTTAATAATAAAAAGTTAGCCGATATATTATTTGAATTAATTCCATATTGGTTAAGAAAATTTTTTAATTTTTTTGCATAAATGGTATTGTGTTTAACTGAACGATTTATAAACTTAGTATCCTTAAGAGACTCAATGGCAGCTTTTTGTGCTACCTCATTAACATTAAAAGGTGGCTTAATAACATTCAGTTTTTTAATAATTTTTTTTGAACCATATCCCCAACCTACTCTAAGAGAGGATAAACCGTATATTTTAGAAAATGTTCTTAAAATAAAGACATTTTGTTTATTTTTGAATAATTTTAATCCACTTTTATAATCATTGTTTTTCATATATTCTGCATATGCATCATCCACTACTAGCAAAATATTTTTTCTCAATTTTTTTCGAAGTTCTAACAGCTCAGAACATGTTAGGTATGTTCCAGTTGGATTATTAGGATTTGCTAAAAAAACAATCTTTGTTTTTTTTGAAACTTTTTTAATAATTTCAGGAATTGATACTTTAAAATTTTTTTCTTTAGCAAAAATAACTTTTGCACCAACTATTTTAACATATATCCTGTACATTAAAAAACTATACTGGGGAAGAACAACTTCATCCTTAGGATTCAAAAATAATTGACATAACATTTGAATAACTTCATCAGATCCAGCGCCACAAATAATTCTATCTTCGTCACATTGAAACTTTTTAGATATTTGTCTTCTTAAGGCTTTAGACTTACCATCCGGGTACCTAAAAAAACTTAAATTTTTATTAGACAAAATCTTTTTAGCCTTTGAGCTGACACCTAAGGCTGACTCATTCGCAGATAGCTTTACAACTTGATGGAATCTCTTAAGACTGGATTTACCAGGCTCATACGTTTCAATATTTAATCTCTTAAATCTCATGGTAGCCAACTTTTATAAATTTTATGCTCTTTATAAATAAAAAAACATTTTTTTATATAGTTTTAGTGTAATTATTTTTAAAAATTGACATACTAAATATCTTCTAGTACAAAATTTATGCGCTGATTTACCTGAATTGCGAGCGCTTTAAAAAAACCGCTAAAAAAGTTTTTTTTCTCACAATTCAACTTTCAGCTTTGATTATGAATATAAAACAAAATATAAAAACGTTGATTGTTGAAAAACCACTCAAATTGGATTGTGGTCAGACTATAAGTAATTTTCCTTTAGCGTATGAAACTTATGGCTCACTCAATAATGAAAAAGATAACGCAATTTTAGTATTTCATGCTTTAACAGGTGATCAATTTGTAACAGGTATAAATCCAGTTACCAAAAAGGATGGTTGGTGGTCTTATGCGGTAGGCTCTGGCAAATCGATAAATACAGATAAGTATTTTGTAATCTGTGCAAATGTAATAGGTGGGTGTATGGGATCTTTTGGACCTAGCCATGAAAATCCCAAGACCAAAAAAATTTATGGAACGGATTTCCCAGTCATCACAATTAATGACATGGTAAATGCACAAATTAATTTGTTAGATTTTTTTGGAATAAAAAAACTTTTTTCAGTTGTAGGTGGTTCAATGGGTGGAATGCAAGTTTTACAATTTATTAGTAATTATCCTGATAAAGCTAAAACAGCAATACCAATTGCTTGTACATCAAGCCATTCTGCGCAAAATATTGCTTTTAATGAACTTGGCAGACAAGCCATTGCGGCAGATCATAATTGGTCTGATGGAGATTATAATTCAAAAAATATTGTACCCGATAAAGGATTAGCTGTAGCTAGAATGGCTGCACATATTACTTATCTCTCAAAAAAAGGGCTTCAAGAAAAATTTGGTAGAAAACTTCAAGAAAGAGATGATTTAAAATTTGGTTTTGATGCTGACTTTCAAATTGAAAGTTATCTTAGATACCAAGGTTCAGTATTTGTAGATCGGTTCGATGCGAATAGTTATTTATATATTACTAGAGCAATGGATTATTTTGATTTAGTAAAACAATTTAATGGAAATTTATCTGATGCTTTTAAAAATACTAAAGCGAAATTTTTTATAATATCTTTTACCTCAGATTGGCTTTATCCAACACAAGAAAATAAAGACATTGTAATTGCCTTAAACGCAGTTGGTGCAAATGTAGGTTTTGTTGAAATTGAGTCTGATAAAGGCCACGATTCTTTTTTGCTTAATGTTCCAGACTTCTTAAAAGCTCTAAAAAATTTTTTAGATAAATCTTATGCAGAAAAACATTAATGAAACCAGAATATAAAATTATTTCAGATTTAATTGAGAAAGATGCAAAAGTTCTTGATGTTGGATGTGATGATGGAACTTTGATGGAATTTTTAAAAACAAATAAAAACGCTAATATCAGAGGAATTGAGATTTCAAAAAAAAAAGTGCAAATTTGTATTGCCAAAGGGCTGACTGTTATTGAGGGTAATGCAGAATTTGATTTAAAGCAATTTCCAAATGACTCTTTTGAATATGTTGTTCTTGGACAAACTTTACAAGCTTTTATAAATCCTGAGATTGTAATTAAAGAACTTTTACGAGTTGGTAACAAAGCTATAGTAACTATTCCAAATTTTGGGCATTGGAAAGTAAGATTAAATTTATTATTTAAAGGAACAATGCCAATTACGAACTCTTTACCTCATGATTGGTATAACACACCAAACATTCATATGTGCACGATAAAAGATTTTGTCAGATTTTCTAAGATTATTAACTTTAAAATTTTTAAATCTTTAGCGTTAATTAATGAAAATGTTTCTGATATTAATAACTCAAATCTTATTTTTAAAAATTTATTTGGAGAACTTGGTATATTTTTAATAGAAAAATAAATGAAAATTGAAATTATTAAATGTTTACAGGATAATTATAGCTACTTAATTATTGATGAAGAAAATCAAACCGCTTGTGTCATTGACCCTAGCGAGTCTGCACCAATAATCAATTATATTGATAATTCAAAAATAAATTTAAAATTCATACTTAATACGCACCATCATTACGATCATGTGGGTGGAAATCTTGAATTAAAAAAAAAGTATAATTCTAAGGTGGTTGGATTTATTGGAGATAAAAATCGTATACCCGAGATTGATATATCTCTAGAGGACAACCAAATATGGAAACAAGATAATTTTGAGGCAAAAATTTATCATGTTCCAGGTCATACATCTGGACATATCGCTTTTCATTTTTTTAAAGAAAAAAAAATTTTTACTGGTGATACTCTATTCTCTTTAGGGTGTGGCAGAATTTTTGAAGGTACCTACGAACAAATGTATAATTCACTAAAAAAAATTAAATCATTACCAAAAGATACAGAAATATATTGTGGCCATGAATACACTTTACAAAACTCAAATTTTTGTATCGCCAATGACTCTGGTAATTTAAAATTAAAAAATAAAATCCTAGAGATAAATAAAAAACTTCAGAATGCATTACCAACAATACCAAGTACTTTAGCCGATGAATTAGAATGTAATATATTTCTTAAAGCAAAAGATTTAGAAAGTTTTTCAAAATTGAGAGATTTAAAGGATAATTTTTAGTTAATAAGCTTGACTAAAGAAATGCCCTGACTATATTGCCTGGTAAAAAATCTATTTTATGTCATACGCAGTTATACAATCAGGTGGTAAACAATATAAAGTGAAGTCTGGTGAAATTTTAAAAATTGAAAAATTACCAAATTCAAAATCCGACACTAAAATTGAGTTTAATGATATATTGGCATATGGTGATAATAAAGTAATAGAAATTGGTTCACCAACAATTCAAGGTGCCAAAGTTGAAGCAAACCTAATAAAAAATAGTAAAAATAGAACTGTACTTATTTTTAAAAAGAGAAGAAGACAAAACTCAAGAAGAAAAAATGGTCATAGACAAGAGTATTCTATGATTAGAATAAACAAAATTTTTTCAAAAGATGGTAAGATTTTATCAGAGGCTGAGAAGATTTCTAAACCAACAAAAAAAGATTCTGAAAAAAAGGAATTGAGTAAATAAAGGAATAAAATATGGCTACGAAAAAAGCTGGTGGATCATCAAGAAACGGTAGAGATAGTGCTGGCAGAAGACTTGGTGTAAAAAAATACGGTGGTCAAAATGTTATTCCTGGCAACATAATTGTTAGACAAAGAGGTACTAAGATATTTCCGGGAGAAAATGTGGGTATGGGTAAAGACCACTCAATTTTTTCAGTGATAAAAGGTAAAGTTGTTTTTAAAAAAACAAAATCCGATAGAACTTTTGTTTCAGTAAAACCCAATTAATATTACAACTCAAAATAGTGTTGTATTATGAAATTCTTAGATCAAGTAAAAATTTATATTAAAGCTGGCAATGGTGGTGATGGCTCTCCAAGTTTTAGAAGAGAAAAATTTATCGAGTATGGCGGACCAGACGGTGGCGATGGTGGTAAAGGTGGTTCGGTAATTTTAAAAGCTGAGAGAAATTTAAATACTTTAATCGATTTTAGATATCAACAACATCATAAAGCAAAAAGAGGCAACAATGGTGCTGGACAAAACCGGACTGGTAAAAGTGGAGATGATCTCATTCTCAAAGTTCCGTTAGGTACTCAGGTTTTTGAAGAAGATAATAAAACCTTAATTTTTGATTTTATAAAAATTGGAGAGGAGTTTGTGGCTGCTGCAGGTGGTAAAGGTGGTTTAGGCAATACTAGATTCAAAAGTTCAACAAATAGAGCTCCAAGAAAATTTACTAAGGGTACTCGAGGTGAAGAATTTACTATATGGCTTCAATTAAAAACAATTGCAGATGTTGGAATAATAGGATTGCCAAATGCTGGTAAATCAAGCTTACTAGCAGCTATTACTAATGCTAATCCTAAAATTGCAAATTATGAATTTACAACATTAAATCCTAATCTTGGTGTGGCAAGCTATGATGATAAGGAAGTTACAATTGCAGACATTCCCGGATTAGTAGAGGGAGCGCATAAGGGAACAGGTTTAGGGATACAATTTTTAAAACATATAGAGAGGTGTAAATCTCTTTTACACATGATCGATATCACAAACGATGATATAAAAAAAAGTTACAACCAGGTAAAAAAAGAATTAAAGAGCTATAGTTCTAAACTTGCAAAAAAAAGAGAGCTTATTGTTTTAAATAAAACTGATTTAATTGACGATAAAGAAATGAAAAAAATTGAGAAAAATTTAAAAAAAATTACTAAATCAGAAATTATTACAATTTCTACAATAAAGAAGAAATATATTTCCAAAATTAAAGCAAAATTAGTTGGTTATGCATCTTAAAAATTCGAAAATTATAGTAATAAAAATTGGATCATCACTGATTGTAGATAATAAAAAAAAGATAAGAAAAAAATGGCTTTCCTCTTTTGCTAAAGATATTCAAAAACTAAAATCTAAAAATAAAAAGATTATCATTGTAAGTTCTGGAGCAATTGCACTTGGATGTAAAAAAATGAATTACAATAAATCAAATTTAAAGCTTGATAAAAGTCAAGCGATAGCCTCTGTAGGTCAAATCGAACTTATGAATTTATTTTCTCAAACTTTTTCAAAATTAAAGATTAATATTTCACAAATTTTGCTAACTTTGGATGATACTGAAGAAAGAAGAAGATCAATAAATGCCAAAAGGACATTTGAGAACTTATTTAAGTTGGATTACATACCCATCGTTAATGAAAACGATACAATTGCAACGTCAGAAATAAAATATGGTGATAATGATAGACTTGCCTCTCGTGTTGCACAGATAACTAATGCAGATACTTTAATATTATTATCTGATGTAGATGGTCTTTTCACAAAAAATCCAAAATTATTTAAAGATGCAAAATTAATAAAAGAGGTGAATAATCTAGACAAAGATATAAAAAAAATTTACATAAAAGGGGTAACAGAGTTTGGTAAGGGTGGAATGAATACCAAAATTGAAGCTGCTAAGATTTGTAATTTGGCAGGATGTAATATGATTATTGCAAACGGATTATATTTAAATCCTATACAACAAATTGAAAAAAAGAATATTTGTACTTTATTTGTGTCGAAAATATCTAAATTACATGCACGAAAAAAATGGATAATAAGTTCTGTTTCACCAAAAGGGACTCTTGTCATAGATGATGGTGCTAAAAAAGCACTAGTTGGTGGTAAAAGTTTATTGGCAGCAGGGATTATTAATTTATCAGGGAAATTTAACAAAGGTGATCATATAAAGATTCTAGATACTAAAAATAAAGAATTTGCGAGAGGTCTAAGCTCTTTTTCTTCTGAAGAAATAAATAAGATAATGGGTTGTCACTCAAATGAGATTGAAAAAAAACTTGGATATATAACAAAATCTGAAGTTGTTCATAAAGATGATATGGTCGAGGTTTAATGCAAAAGCTACTAACTGATATCGGAAAAAAATCAAAAAAAGCTATTAATAAAAAGTTAAGTACAAAAAAAAAGGACGAAGTTCTAAAAGATTATCGTCTTCTAATCTTAAAAAACAAAAAATTAATAATTAATGAAAATAAAAAAGATATTAAGCATGCCTACAAAAAAGGTATTAAAAATAATTTAATCCAAAGATTAATATTAAATGACAAAAAAATAATTGCGATAACCAATTCTATAAAAAAAATTATTAGTTTAAGGGATCCTACAAATGTCATTTTGGAAAAATGGAAAAGGCCAAATGGTTTAGTAATATCAAAAGTATCTATACCTATTGGTGTAATTGGCGTTATATACGAAAGTAGACCCAATGTTACAGCAGATGTTGCATCTTTATGTTTTAAGTCTGGGAATGCTGTCATTTTAAAAGGTGGATCTGAAGCTTATTATTCTAATCTTATTCTCACAAAATTCTTTAGAAAATCACTAAAGAAAAATAATGTTGATGAAAATTTTGTTCAGTTTTTAAAACTTAAAAAAAGAAGTGTTGTTGATTTTCTTTTACAAAAAATGAGTAAATTTATTGATGTAATAATTCCAAGGGGTGGGAAAAGTTTAGTTAAAAAAGTACAGGATTTGTCATCTGTTCCAACAATTGGTCATTTGGAAGGTGTTTGTCATTCTTATGTTGATAAAGATGCAAATCCTAAGGTTGCGAGTAAAGTAGTTCAAAATGCTAAAATGAGGAATACCGCAATATGTGGAGCAACCGAAACAATTCTTTTACACGAAAAAATAATCAAGAAATTTGGAAATAAAATTTTAAAAAATTTAGAAGAAAATGGATGTAAAATTATTGGTGATAATCATATAAGAAAACTTTATGATAAAAAAATTCAGAAAGCTTCGATAAAAGATTGGTCAAAAGAATATTTGTCACCTGTTGTATCTGTGAAATCAGTAAAAAATATAGATGAAGCTATAGCGCATATTAACAAATATGGAACCATGCATACGGATTGTATTATTACTCAAAACAAAAAAGCAGCAAAAAAATTTTTAAATGAAGTAAAAAGCTCAATAGCAATGCACAATACTTCAACACAGTTTGCAGATGGGGGTGAATTTGGGTTTGGTGGCGAGGTGGGAATCTCAACCAACACACTTCCACCAAGGGGTCCTGTAGGACTTAATCAACTTATTTCCTATAAATATCAAGTCACCAGCAGAGGCCAAGTGAGGAAGTAATTTGAATTTGAAAAAAAAAAGAATTGGAATTTTAGGTGGTTCATTTGATCCTGCTCACAATGGTCATCTAGCTATATCTAAAGAAGCATTAAAAAGATTTAAACTTGAAAAGATTATATGGGCCATTACAAAAAAAAATCCTTTTAAAATAAAAAGTTCTTTAAGCCTGCAATCTAGAATTAAAGGATGTAAAAAAATTATTAAAAAAAATAAATTTATTGAGGTCAAATTTTATGAAAATAAAATTAAGTCAAATAAAACAATAAATCTAATTAATTACTTCAACAAAAATAAAAAAAATGAAATTTTTTTCTTAATGGGTGCAGATAATTTAGTCAATTTCCATAAATGGCATAAATGGAAACAGATTTCAGAAAAATGTAATATCTTAGTTTTTGATAGATATGGATATAAAAAAAAATCATTAAATTCAAAGACATATAAAACCCTAAAAAGTGAGAAATTTAAATTTGTCTATTTTAATAAAGTCAATATTTCGTCTTCTAAATTGAGGAAAATTTGATAGTCTAAAATTAATTAATGGATAAAATTTCAAATCTTAAAAATTCTATCATCAAAACATTGGATATTAACAAGGCTCAAGACATAATAAGCATAGATCTCAAAGACAAAAGTTCTATGGCTGATTTTATGATTATTGCGAGCGGCACTTCATCTAGACACATACAATCTTTATCTGAGCAAGTTTTGGAAAAATTTAAAGATAGTGGCATAAAAAATTCAAAAATTGAGGGCGCAGATAGTAGTGAATGGAAATTAATTGATGGTATAGACTTAATTGTTCATATTTTTCACCCAGAAAAAAGAAAATTTTATGAACTTGAAAAAATGTGGTCCGAACTAATACCTAAAGAAAAATTAATTATTTAATGAAAAAAGTATTAACATTATTTTTATTTTGTTTTCTATTTCAACATGTCAATTCTGCTGAAAATGATATTTACAAAAAAATTGATTTATTTGGAGAAGTGCTTGAAAAAATCAATAAAGAATATGTAGATGAAATTAATCAATCTGAGAGTATGGACTCTGCAATCAATGGCCTTCTACAATCTCTTGATCCTTACTCGGCATACATGTCTCCAGAAATATTTAATGAAATGCAGACTGAGACTAGTGGCGAATTTGGGGGTCTTGGTATTGAGGTGAGTATGGAGTCAGGTGTTGTAAAAGTCATTTCTCCTATAGATGACACGCCAGCATCTAGAGCAGGAATTAAAGCAGGCGACTATATCGTCAAAATTAATGATGTCCAAGTTCAGGGCAAATCTCTCAGCGAAGCTGTTGATTTAATGAGGGGACCAGTTGGATCAGGAATTGAACTCACAATTCGAAGGCGTGGAGAGAGAAAAGCTCTAATATTTAATGTTGTAAGAGAGATTATACAAATTCAATCTGTTAAAGCTGATATTTTAGAAAATAGTATAGGATATTTAAGACTAACCTCTTTTAATGAAAATAGTGGCAAACAAATAGAAAGAGAAATTAAAAAATTAGAAAAAAATAAAGATGTTAAGTCATACATTTTAGATTTAAGAAACAATCCAGGCGGACTACTTTCTCAAGCAATAAAAATCTCCGACTTTTTCTTAGATAATGGGGAGATCGTATCTACAAAAAGTAGAAAGCCTTCTGAAAATAGAAAATGGTTTGCAAAAAAAGGTGACCTTACAAATGGAAAAGTCTTGATTGTTCTTATTAACTATGGATCAGCTTCAGCATCAGAAATAGTTGCAGGAGCTCTCAAAGATCATAAAAGAGCAATTTTATTAGGTGAAAATAGTTATGGTAAAGGTTCAGTACAATCTATCATCCCCCTTAAAAATGATGGAGCAATTAGGCTCACCGTAGCTAAATATTATCTTCCTTCCGGGAAATCTATTTCTGAAGTTGGTGTATCTCCAGATATAGAAATTGATGAAGAAAACGATGATTTCAGAATCAAAACTGAAACCGACAATCAGTTAGAATACGCCATTAAACTTCTCAAAGGCTAATATGGAAGAAAAATTCAGAAATCTTCCACTTAGAAGTGGAGTGGGAATTGTTGTCCTTAACAAGGAGAATAAAGTTTTTGTTGCAAAACGAATTGATAATCCAAAAAATTTTTGGCAAATGCCACAAGGAGGTGTAGATGACGGGGAAGATTTTTTAGCTGCTGCTTATAGAGAATTAGAAGAGGAAACTAGTATCAAAAATGTAGAACTTGTGAAAGAAATAGAAGGTACAATTACCTACGAGTTACCAAAAAATTTATTGGGTATTATTTGGAAAGGTAAATACAAGGGACAAAAACAAAAATGGTTTTTAATGAGATACCTGGGTAAAGATGAAGATATAAATATTAAAACAAATAAACCAGAATTTTTAGAGTGGAAATGGATTGAATTAGATAAAATAACTGAAGTGGTAGTGGATTTCAAATATCATGTATATAAACAACTTAAAGAAAAAATAAAAATAATAATTAATTGATAGACTTTAAAGTTTCAACTTTTTGATCAGCCAAATATTTCAATTGATCGCTTATTTCTTGTTTATTAGACTCTTCCTCTGCATCTTTTAATAATTCTAGCAATTTATTTTTCTCAATATCTTTTAAATTAAGGATATAGCTAGTTAAAATGGATAAAGTATTATTTTTAAATTCTATAATTCCATCCTCAACATAAAACTTTTCTTCACCAGATTTTGCTTGAATGGTAATAATACCCGGTTTTAAAAATGAAATTATAGAAATATGATCTTTTAGTATTCCCATTTCTCCCTCAAATGCAGGAACAACTACTTCATTAACATCCTCTTTTGATAAGAAGGATTTCTCTGGATTAACTATTTCTATTTTAAATTCATCACTCATTAAGCTGCTGCATCTTTAGACATTTTTTCAGCTTTTTCGATTGCTTCTTCAATGGTTCCAACCATATAAAATGCTGCTTCCGGAAGATGATCATATTCACCTTTACAAATGGCATCGAAACCTTTAATTGTTGACTCTAAATCAACTAGTTTTCCTGGTGATCCTGTAAATACCTCAGCCACAAAGAAAGGTTGAGACAAAAACCTTTGAATTTTTCTAGCTCTTGCTACGACTAGTTTATCTTCCTCTGATAATTCATCCATACCTAAAATAGCTATAATATCTTGCAACGATTTATATGTTTGTAATATTTTTTGTACTTCACGAGCTACTCGATAATGCTCATCACCAACAATTCTAGGGTCAAGAATTCTTGAAGTTGAGTCCAATGGGTCAACTGCAGGATAAATACCTATTTCAGCTATTTGTCTTGAGAGTACAGTTGTTGCATCTAAATGAGCAAATGAGGTTGCTGGTGCAGGATCCGTTAAGTCATCAGCAGGCACATAAATTGCCTGTACTGATGTAATAGAGCCTTTATTGGTTGTAGTGATTCTCTCCTGTAAATTTCCCATATCAGTTGCTAATGTTGGCTGATATCCTACAGCAGAAGGTATTCTTCCTAATAATGCTGATACCTCAGAACCCGCTTGAGTAAACCTAAATATATTATCAACGAAAAATAGAACATCCTGTCCTTCTTGATCTCTAAAATATTCTGCTACAGTTAATCCTGTAAGTGCCACTCTTGCTCTTGCTCCCGGAGGTTCATTCATTTGTCCATAAACTAAAGCTGCTTTAGAACCAGGTCCCTCAGATTTTATTACCCCTGACTCCATCATTTCATGATAAAGATCATTTCCTTCTCTAGTTCTTTCACCTACGCCCGCAAAAACTGAAAAGCCACCATGGGCTTTAGCAACATTGTTTATTAATTCCATGATTAAAACAGTTTTTCCAACACCCGCACCACCAAACAAACCTATCTTTCCTCCTTTTGCATATGGAGCTAAAAGATCAATAACTTTGATACCAGTTACAAGTATTTCTGTTTCTGTTGATTGATCATTAAATTCTGGAGCTGGTCTATGGATTGGCCAATTTTCTTTTGTTTTTACTTCTCCTCTTTCGTCTATAGGCTCTCCAACAACATTTATAATTCTTCCTAAAGTTTCAGGTCCTACTGGTACTTTAATTGGAGCATTTGTATTTATTACCTCATCACCTCTTTTTAATCCCTCAGTAGCGTCCATTGCAATTGTTCTGGCAGTAGACTCTCCTAAGTGTTGAGCTACTTCAAGCACTAATCTATTATTTCCATTTTTACATTCTAAAGCTGTTAATATCTCTGGTAAATCACCTTCAAACTTTACATCAACAACTGCTCCTATAACTTGTGTTATTATTCCCTTGCTCATAATTATAAACTTTCTGCTCCTGATATTATCTCTATTAGTTCTTTTGTAATTGCTGCCTGACGACTCCTATTATATTCAATAGTAAGTTTATCAACCATTTCACCTGCGTTTCGAGTTGCATTATCCATCGCGCTCATTCTTGCACCTTGCTCGCTAGCTGAATTTTCTAACATCGCTTTAAATATTTGCGTCGAAATATTTTTTGGTAATAAATTACTTAAAATTTCATCCTCATCTGGTTCAAATTCGTAGTTATCTTCTGAATTATTTTGATCATCACTTTTAGTATTTAACGGGATGATTTGTTGAGCCTGAGGTATTTGGGTTATTACGTTTTTAAATTGATTGTAAAAAATGGTACAAATATCAAATTCTTCTTTTTGAAACTTTTCAATTATAATTTTTCCAACCTTTTCTGCATCAAAATAATTTGCATTTTTTGAATTTTTAAAAGAAATATTATCAATAATTTTATTTCCATATAATCTTTTTAACTGATCGTTACCTTTAGAACCAACAGTAATAATCTTTAATTCCTTACCCTCTTTATTCAATTTAGCAAAATAACTTTTGGCTTTTTTAATTATATTCGCATTAAAACCACCACATAAACCTCTATCTGACGTCAGCACAACACAAAGATGAATTTGTTCTTTCCCTGATCCAGATAGTAATTTAGGAGCTGTCTCTTTGTCAGAGATACCGCTAGATAAATTTAAAATTATATTATTCATTTTTTCAGAATATGGCCTTCCTTTTTCTGCACTATCTTGAGCCCTTTTTAGTTTAGCTGCAGCTACCATTTTCATAGCTTTTGTAATTTTTTGTGTAGATTTTACACTTGTTATTCTTTTTTTTAAATCGTCTAAACTGGCCATAAATAAATCAAGATTTAAAATTTTTCTTAAGATTAGTAATTACATCAATTAAGCTTTTTTCTGTTGCCTCTTCTAATTTACCTGAACTCTGAACAGAATGGATTAATTCTGGTTTATCAGATTTACATCTCTCAATGATCTTGTTTTCAAATTCAGCAATATCTTTTAAATCAATATCATCTAAATATCCTTTTACTCCACAAAATACAGATATAACCTGTTCAGCAACAGTCATTGGTGAGTATTGTTTCTGTTTTAATAACTCAGTTAATTTTGATCCTCTATTCAAAAGCTGTTGCGTTGAGGCATCTAAATCCGATCCAAATTGAGCAAAAGCTGCCATTTCTCTATATTGTGCTAATTCAAGTTTCATTGATCCTGATACTTTTTTCATAGCTTTTGTTTGCGCAGCTGATCCAACTCTAGAAACAGAGAGACCAACATTAATTGCTGGTCTTATACCTTGGTTAAATAACTCAGTTTCTAAGAAAATTTGTCCATCAGTAATTGAAATTACATTAGTTGGAATATAAGCAGAAACGTCTCCACCTTGAGTTTCAATGATCGGAAGAGCTGTTAACGAACCTCCACCGTGATCATCACTTAATTTAGCAGCCCTTTCCAGTAATCTACTATGAAGATAAAATACATCACCTGGGTATGCCTCTCTACCTGGTGGTCTTCTTAAGATCAGTGACATTTGTCGGTAAGCAACCGCTTGCTTAGATAAATCATCATAAATAATCAGAGCATGCATTCCATTATCTCTAAAATATTCTCCCATTGCACATCCAGTGTAAGGAGCTAAAAATTGAAGCGGAGCTGAGTCAGATGCTGTTGCCGCGACTATAGTTGTATATTCCATGGCTCCAGCTTCTTCTAAAGTTTTTTGAATTTGTCTTACAGTTGATCGTTTTTGACCAACGGCAACATAAATACAATAAAGTTTTTGTTTTTCATCGCCCGACTCATTAATTTTTTTTTGATTGATAATTGTATCAACTGCTACAGCAGTTTTACCTGTCTGACGATCTCCAATAATTAACTCACGTTGACCTCTTCCAATAGGTACAAGACTATCGATTGATTTTAGACCTGTTTGCATTGGTTCGCTAACAGATTGTCTTGGAATTATTCCTGGTGCCTTAACTTCAACTCTACTTTTTTTAATGCCTTTGTCCAAAGCACCTTTCCCATCAATTGGATTTCCTAATCCATCTACTACTCTACCTAACAACTCTTTTCCAACGGGGGTATCTACAATGCTTCCAGTTCTTTTTACAACATCACCTTCTTTAATATTCCGGTCGTCACCAAAAATTACAACTCCAACATTTTCACTTTCTAGATTTAAAGCCATTCCTTTTGATCCATCAGAAAATTCAACCATTTCTCCTGCTTGAACATTATCAAGGCCGTAAATTCTTGCTATACCATCTCCTACAGACAATACCTGTCCAACCTCAGAAATTTCTGCTTTTTCTCCAAAATTTTTAATTTGTTCTTTTAATATTTTTGTAACTTCTGAAGGATTTATTTCCATTTATGCCTCTATCATTCTATTTTCAATTTGTTGTAATTTACTTTTTATTGATGTATCAATCATAGTACTTCCCACTTGAACGACCAAACCTCCAATTAAACTTTCGTCTTGTATATAATTTAATTTTATTTGAGATTTGAAGTTATTTGATAATTCATCTGTAATTTTTTTAATCTCCTCTTGATTAAGTAATTTTGCAGATTTAATTTCTGCTTTCAATTCACCTCTTTTTTCTGAACATATTTCAATAAATGTTTTTAAAATTTGCTCTAGATAAAAAAATCTTCTTTTTAAGACCAAAAAATTTACAAAATTTTTAAAAAGAATTTCTAACTTAAAATTATCTGAAATCTTATTAATTACACTAGTCAAAATTTCTCTGTTTAATGTAGGATCCTTTATAAAATTTTTAAAATCTTTATTATTTGAAATTAAATTTAAAAAAGCTTTTGCATTTATTTCTAAATTAACCAATGAGTTAGAATCTTTCGCTAACTCATACAAAGCTAAAGAATATCTATTAGCTGAAGTATCTGAAAATCCTTTATTTTTACTCAATTTTTACCCTTCAAATGAATATGATTAATTTAAAATCACGATTTAATTAGCACATGCCTTTATAGTCTTCAAGTAACACATTAGCTAAAAATTAGTTTTTTTGAGCGTTAATTAAAGCTAATTGGATCAACATCAACTGAAAGTTTTATTCCTGAGGCAAATTTATATTTTGGAATTATTGATGCTAAACTATTTTGTAATTTAAGAGTTTTAGCACCTCTTATAAGTAATCGTACACGATATTTGCTCTTTAATTTAAAAAGAGGAGCGCTTACCGGACCTAAAATTTTTCCATTTATCTTATTAGAAATGAATAGTTTGAATTTAATAGCCTCTTTTTCTAATTCATTTTCATTGTTACCTGTCAAAACTAGAGAAATAAATCTTTGAAATGGAGGTAAATTATTTTTTTTTCGAATTTCTATTTCTTTATCAAGAAAAATTTCTGGATTCTTATTGGTAATATCGTGAATCAATTTTGTATTGAAGTTATAAGTTTGAAAATAAATAGTAGACGGTCTCCCTGTTCGTCCAGCTCTCCCTGATAACTGGTGATATAATTGTAAATTTTTTTCTGCACTTCTCAAGTCATGTCCCATTAGTGATAAATCAATATCTACTACAACAATACAATTCAAGTTTGGAAAATGAAAACCTTTGGAAATTAATTGTGTTCCAACTAAAATTTCGATTTTATTATTAATTATTTTTTCTAATTTTTCTTTTGAACTTTTTTTATTCATCGTATCACTCGAAAAAATTTCAATTTTTTTTGATGGAAAATTTTTTTTTACTTCTTCTGAGATCCTTTCCACACCAGGTCCACAAAATATAAAATCACAAAGTCCCTTTTTAGAACATTCTCTATTCAAAAAACTTTTAAATCCACAATAATGACAAAGTAAATTATTTTTATTTTTGTGATAAACTAAATTTATTGAGCAATTTGGACATGGGAAACTATTGGAACATTTTTTGCACAAAACACATGGGGAGAAGCCTCTTCTATTTAAAAAAAATAAAACTTGATCATTTTTATTTAGGTGAAAATTTACTTTTTGAATTATCTCTTTAGAAAGCCAAGATTGCTTATCCATTTTAACATTATTTAAATTAATTATTTCATAATTTGGTAAAGAAGCATTTCGATATCTTCGAACAAGTTTTGAGGAGCTGTACTTTTTTTTCTTTATATTAACATATGTTTCTATTGATGGTACAGAAGTGATGAGATTTATTGGAATATTTTCAAATGATGCCCTAGAGATAGCCATATCTCGAGCGTTAAATATTACCCCTTCATCTTGTTTGTAAGATTGATCATGTTCTTCGTCTACTATTATTAATCCTAATTTTTTGAATGGTAAAAATAAAGATGATCTGGCTCCAATGACTACACTAATTTTTCCATTCGTTAATCCACTCCAAATAATTTCTTTATTTTTTTTTGATATACCAGAATGCCATATTGCAGGTTTAAAGCCAAAAAATTCAAAAAACTTTTTTTCAAATTGATTGGTCAAACCAATTTCTGGTAACATTATCAATCCTTGATAACCTTTATGCAAAACATGCTTTAAAGCTTCAAAATAGACAATAGTTTTACCCGATCCAGTTGTTCCTTGTAAAACATGAACATTAAACTTTTTGTTCATATCATTTATTTCTGTAAGAGACTTTTTTTGTTCTGAATTTAATTGAAAAGAATTTTTGTTTAACTTAAAAATGAAGTTTTCATAAATTTCCTTATCTAATATTGCAACTGGTTTTCCACTCAATAAGGTTAATTTGAGTGCCATTCCTTTTGGTACAACGTTATATTCTGAAAACCAGTTTAAAAAATCTAATGTTTTTTTTTTTAATTGTGGGATTTTTAATTTTCTAATTATTTTTCTGGTTTTATAATTTTTATCATTATCTTTTTCAAAATAATTCCACACAACACCTATTTTTGTTGATTTTCCGAAAGGAACTTCGACAAAATCACCAATTTTCAAATTTAATTTACTCTCGTAGGTAAAAGGATAATTAAATATATTTGGTATAAGAATCGGAAACTTCATAACTTAGTATATAACAATCTATAAAGTTTTTTTATTTATTACCCAATCTGATTAAATTATTATCAATTATAGATAAACCATAAGTTAAAATTTATCTATTTCTTTTTTAATAAATCTCTTAAAAATCTGGGTGTTATGCTGACGATAAATAAATACAAAAGTCTTTTTTGAAAAAAGAACTTATTTTTATTAAAAAAATTATCTCTTTCCTGAAAAAAATACCATCTCTTAAACTCTTTAAAAAACATTTTTCGATATTTATCACCAAAATTTTCACCATGTATTCGAATAGATAACAATGGTTTTTGTATTACATAAGCTTCTTCTATTTTAGATATTTTCATTACCGCATCAAAATCACCAATAATATTAAATTCTTTGTTAAAAAAATTTATCCTTTCAAGTAAATCTTTTCTTAGTATCAAACCACTTATTGCTACTAGATAATTTTTAGATAAAAAATCATAGACCTTACCATTAGGAATTTCTTTTTCATAATTTATCATAAATTTATTGCTTTTTTGAAAAAAAAAATGAAATTTTGAAAATGAAAATTTAAATTGCTTATTTGAAAAAAATCTTTCTCGTTCAGAAAGAAAATCATCATACCACCAATCATCACAATCTAAGAAAGCAATAAATTCACCATTACATTTTTCGCAGGCTAAATTTCTTGCTTCGTAGAGTGAAGTAAATTTTTCAGAATAAAAATATTTAAATCTTGATTCATTAAAACTTTTTAAAATTGCTTTGCTATTATCGGTAGATTGGTTATCCCAAAAAATTAATTCCCAATTGGTGTAATTTTGTTTTTGAATACTTTCCAGTGTTTGTTTAAGATACTTTTCACCATTATAACAATTAACGATTATGCTTATTAGTTTTGACATTTTAATTTTTTTTGAATCTTCAACCATTTTTTAACATTTTAAATACCAAAATCTAGAACAGGTGCTATTTTTTCTAAGAATGTATAGCTCTTTTTTCTACTGACAAAGCTGCCTCTTTTACAGCTTCAGAGAATGTTGGATGAGCATGACATGTTCGCGCTATATCCTCTGAACTTGCGCCAAACTCCATCGCAACTGCAATCTCAGCAATTAATTCTCCAGCGTGTGGACCTATCAAGTGCGCTCCCAATACTTTGTCAGTTTTTTCATCAGCAAGAATTTTTACAAAACCTTCTGTGTCATCAATAGCTTTTGCTCTTGAGTTTGCCATAAATGAAAATTTTCCTACTTTATAATTTATTTTATGTTCTTTTAATTGCTCCTCTGTTTTTCCAATAGAGGCAACTTCTGGACTCGTATAAATCACACCAGGGATAGTATCATAGTTAACATGACCTGATTGACCTGCTATATTTTCTGCAACTGCAATTCCTTCATCTTCAGCTTTATGCGCTAACATAGGGCCACTTATTACATCTCCTATCGCATAAATATTATTTTGATTAGTTTTAAAATTTTTGTCAGTTTTTACTCTCTTTTTTTTATCTAATTCCACACCAATTTTTTGAAGATTTAGTCCCTCTGTATTTGGCTTTCGACCAACAGATATTAATACTACATCACATTCAAAATCTTTTTTGGTACCATTTTCGTTTAAAGTTGAAACAATTGCATTATTGTTATTTTTTTTAATTTTCTCTACTTTATGCTGCATATGAAAATTGATGCCTTGTTTTTTTAAAATTTTCATAAACTCGCTAGAAATCTCCTTATCCATACCTGGTGTGATATGATCTAAAAACTCAACTACATGAACTTCTGAACCAAGTCTAGACCATACAGACCCCATCTCTAAACCTATGTATCCTCCGCCAACCACAACCATTTTTTTGGGGACTTGTTCTAACTTAAGTGCTCCAGTGGATGAAACAATTACTTTTTCATCAATTTCAATTCCTGGTAATGATACTGGAACCGAACCAGTTGCAATTATAGTATTTTCAGTTTGTATAATTGTCTCTTTACTATTGATATCTTTGATTACAATATCATTTTTAGATTTGAAACTTCCAGTGCCTTTAAAATATGTAACTTTATTTTTTTTAAGAAGGAATTCTACCCCTTTGGTTAAAATCGTAACTGCTTTATCCTTATTCTTCATCATTTTTGACAAGTTTAATTTTACCTCACCAATTTCAATTCCTTTTTTTGATAGACTTTGTGCGTTATGAAACTCCTCAGATAAATTTAATAAACTTTTAGAAGGAATACATCCAACATTTAAACAAGTACCACCTAGTGAACCCCTAGATTCTATACATGCAGTTTTGAGGCCTAATTGTGCTAATCTTATTGCACAAACATAACCTCCAGGTCCTCCACCAATTACTACCGCTTGAAATTTATCTGTCATTTAAATATCCAAAAATAGCCTTCTTGGTTCCTCCAAATTTTCCTTAATCATTTTTAAAAAAGAAACAGACTCTTTACCATCAACAATTCTATGGTCGTATGATAATGCTAAATACATTATAGGTCTGATCTTAATTTCTCCATCAACTACGATAGGTCTATCAACTATATTGTGCATACCTAAGACACCTGATTGTGGAAGATTAAGAATTGGGGTTGAAAGCATTGAACCATAAACACCTCCATTACTGATAGTGAAAGTCCCACCTTGAAGATCTTCAATTGTAAGTTTTCCACTTTTTGCTTTTTCTGAAATTTCTTTAATATTTTTTTCAATATCTGCAAAAGATAATTCATCCGCGTTTTTTAGGACTGGCACAACCAATCCTTTTTCAGTGCCAACTGCAAAACTTATATTATAATAATTTTTATAAACAATTGTATCACCTTCAATTTCAGCGTTTATCGCAGGGAAATTTTTTAATGCTACTATGCTTGCTTTAACAAAAAAAGACATAAAACCTAATTTTACACCATAGCGATTTTGAAAATCATCTTGATTTTCTTTTCTCATCATCATTACATTTGACATATCAACTTCATTAAATGTTGTCAGTAAAGCTGCATTATCCTGTGCTTGTTTTAGTCTCTTAGCAATAGTTTGTCTTAATCTGGTCATTTTAATTCTCTCTTCTTGACCATGCTTTATTTTTCTTTCAGATGGAGGAGGATTGACACCCATTAAATTTATTAGATCACCTTTTAAAACTCTGCCATCTTTTCCTGAACCTTTGACAGAGCTGATATCTATATTATTTTCAGTTACAATTTTTCTTACCGCTGGAGACAGAGTTTCATCGATTTTTATTTCAGCTTCTACTTTTAAAGGTTCTACCTCTTTAGTAAGAACTAATGGTTTCTCCTCTTCAACATTATCTTGAAAAACTTCCATCTCCTCATTTTTATCATCTTCATCTATCAAATTTTCCTTTTCAACTTTCACAGTGGGTTGTATCTTTTTAATTTCCTGATTTTCTTTAGATTTAGCCTCACTCTCGGAAACAAATCCTAAATCAGCACCAACTTCAACAACCGATCCATTTTTTGAATTTATTTTTGTAAGAACACCAGATACTGGAGAAGGAACCTCTAAATTTACTTTGTCAGTTTCTAGTTCAACAAGTGGTTCATCAGCTTCAACGGGGTCACCTTCATTTTTTAACCACTTAGAGACAGTAGCCTCTGTGATACTTTCCCCAAGAACTGGAACTAATATCTTTTCACTCATCAATATTTATTCAAAAACTTTCTTTATAATTTCTTGTTGTTGAGAAACATGTCTCTTGGCATATCCTGTTGCAGGTGATGCATCTGGACTTCTTCCAATATAAGAAATCATACTATTCTTAGCCTTTATATTATCTAATGTCCATTGGATATAATCTCTGACTGAAAACCAAGCACCCATATTTTTGGGCTCTTCTTGACACCAATAAAATTTTGCTTTTTTAGCATATGGTTTAAGCTCATTAGCAAGTGCTTTTGCAGGAAAAGGGTAAAGTTGTTCAATCCTATATAAAACTACGTTATCTTTTTTTATTTTTTCTCTCGCTTCAAGTAAATCAAAGTAGACTTTTCCAGAACAAAGAATCACTTTTACAATATCTTTTGGTTTTTTTAGTTTAATAAATCCTTTTACTTTCGGATCAATAGCATGATCCCATAAAACTCTATGAAAAGAATTTTTTTTACTAAAATCATCCAAATTAGAAACACAATGTTTATGACGTAATAAAGATTTTGGTGTCATAATAATTAATGGTTTTCTAAAATCTCTATGCATTTGTCTTCTTAAAGCATGGAAATAATTTGCAGGAGTTGTGCAATTCATGACTTGCATGTTATCATTTGAACATAATTGTAAAAACCTTTCTAGCCTTGCTGATGAATGCTCAGGTCCTTGACCCTCATATCCATGTGGTAACAACATTACTAATCCAGAGGCTCTAGACCATTTTCGTTCACCAGAAGCTATGAATTGATCAATAACTACTTGAGCACCATTAGCAAAATCTCCAAATTGAGCCTCCCAGATAGTAAGTGTATTAGGTTCCACCAAACTATATCCATATTCAAATCCTAGAACAGCTAATTCAGATAAAAAACTATCTACTATTTCAAAATTTTTTTGTTTATTAGAAATATTATTTAAAGGGATATATCTCGAATTATCTATTTGATTTCTTAAAACAGAATGTCTTTGACTAAATGTCCCTCTTCCTGAATCTTGACCTACGAGTCTTACTGGATAACCCTCCTCCAACAATGACCCAAATGCTAAAGACTCCGCGGTAGACCAGTCTATGCCTTTACCTTTAGAAACTGAAATTTTACGATTATCTAATATTTTTGTAATTGTTTTGTGAATATTTATTTCAGTCGGTATTGTATTTATTTTATCAGAAATATTTCTTAATTTTTTGGTGTCAGAGCCTGTAACTCCTCTTTTGTCTTTTCCTCGTTCTGGTCTATATCTTGACCAAGTTCCCTCAAACCACTCTATTTTTGGTTTATAATTTTTTGCATTTTTAAATTGGTCGTCTAATAGATCTTTAAATTTTTTTATGGAATTATTTAAATAATCATTAGTAATTGATCCTTCACTTACCAGTTTTTCACCATAAACTTTGATAGTTGAAGGATGAGATCTTATCTTTTTATACATTAAAGGCTGAGTAAATGAAGGCTCATCACCCTCATTATGTCCAAATCTTCTATAACAAATTAAATCAATGACAACATCTCTATTAAATTTTAATCTGAAATCTGTTGCAATTCTTGCTGCATAAACAACAGCTTCTGGATCGTCACCATTCACATGAATAATTGGTGCTTCAACCATTTTCGCTATATCAGAAGGATATGGTGAAGATCTTGCAAATCTCGGACTAGTCGTGAAACCTATTTGATTGTTTACTATAATATGAATTGTGCCACCAGTGTTATGTCCTGGAAGACCAGACATTGCAAAGCATTCAGCAACCACTCCTTGTCCAGCAAAAGCTGCATCTCCATGGATTAGAATCGGAATTACTTTTTTTCTATCTTTATCTTTATGAAAAAATTGTTTTGCTCTAGTTTGTCCTAATACGACTGGATTAACTGCCTCTAAGTGTGAAGGATTATCTGTCAAACTCACATGAACTGAATTCCCATCAAACTCTCTGTTAGATGAGGCACCTAAATGATATTTTACGTCTCCAGTATCATCCTTAGACTTTGAACTTATTTCTCCTGTAAATTCATTAAATATTCTTTTATAAGATTTTTGAAGAACATTTGCTAATACATTGAGTCGACCTCTATGAGACATTCCAATTTTAACTTCTTTGACTTTTGACTGACCACCAATTTTAATTATTTGTTCAAGTGCAGGAATTAAGCTTTCACCACCATCAAGACCAAATCTTTTAGTACCAACATATTTAGTATGAAGAAATTTTTCAAAACCCTCAGCTTGAATTAGTTTATTAAGAATTGCCTCTTTACCATTTTGTGTAAAATTAAAATCTTCTGCTTTTTCAACACGATCTCTAAACCATTTTCTCTCAGTAGGATTTGAAATATGCATGTATTCATAACCTAAAGAACCACAATATTTTTCTTTTAAGAATTTTAATAAGTCATTAATATTTGAGTATTGCTTATTAGTAACACCATCTAAGAAAATTTTTTTTTGGTAATCTTCTTTTTTAAATCCATAAGAATCTGGATGAAGTTCTTCTAAATATTCTGTTTTTAATAATCCTAATGGATCTAGCTTTGCAATTAAATGACCTCTTTGTCTATAGGACCTAATCATTGCAACAGCTTTAATTGAATTTGCGTTTGACTTAATTATATCAACATCATTTTGTTCTGTGATTTGGTTTTCAAAATTTTGCTTTTTATTAATTGAAACTTTCTTAGAAGGACTCCACGAAGGACCATTAATTTCATTAACAATTATATCGTCTTCGTCTCCAACTTCTTTAAAATATTTTCTCCAGCTATCGGGTAATTCAGGGTCGTTGTTCACAAATTTTAAATACATTTCTTCAATGAAAGCGCTGTTTGATTTATTTAGAAAGGCTGTTTTTTTAAATTCTAAATTTTTTGAGGAAGACATTATGTTTAATCAATATAAACTGACTAAGAAATTTTTCAATCAGACAATTTATCGAATAGTGTTTTTCCAATTTTGGAAGGAGAATTCGCCATTGTTATTCCACAATCTTCCATCTTTTTAATCTTATCTTTGGCGCCACCTTTGCCCCCAGAAATGATTGCACCAGCATGGCCCATCCTACGACCTGGTGGTGCTGTTATACCCGCTATAAAGCCAACAATTGGTTTTTTTATTTTATGATTTTTAATAAAATCTGCTGCTTCTTCTTCGGCTGTACCTCCTATTTCTCCTATCATTAAAATAGACTCTGTTTCATCATCATTTAAAAATAAATCTAAACAATCAATAAAATTTGTGCCATTTATTGGATCTCCACCAATACCTATACAAGTGGATTGACCTAATCCATTTTCAGTCGTTTGAGCAACTGCCTCATAGGTTAAAGTCCCAGATCTAGAGACAATACCAACTGAACCTTTTTTATGGATATTGCCTGGCATTATACCGATTTTACATTCATCAGGAGTTATTATTCCTGGACAATTAGGTCCAATTAATCTGGAATTTGATTTTAATAATTTCTGTTTAACTCTCAACATGTCTTGAATCGGGATTCCCTCAGTAATGCAAACAATTAACTCGATTGATGCGTCTATTGCCTCAACGATTGCTGCAGCAGCAAACTTCGCTGGCACATATATCATTGTAGCGTTGGCACCCTCAGAGTTTTTAGCCTCTTTAACTGTATTAAAAACTGGTAATCCTAAATGTTTTTGACCTCCTTTTTTAGGAGTGACTCCTCCAACCAATTTAGTTCCATATTTAATTGCTTGCTCAGAATGAAATGTTCCATGCGACCCAGTAAAACCCTGACAAATTAATCTAGTTTCTTTATTTACAAGAACTGACATTATTTTATGGCCTTAACAATTTTATTTGCTGCATCATCTAAATTTTCAGCAGAGATAAGTTTTAATCCAGAATTGTCTAATATAGTTTTTCCTTCTTTAAAATTTGTGCCGGCTAATCTCACTACCAAAGGAACATTGATATCGATTTCTTTTGCTGCATCAACCACACCTTGAGCAAGAACATCACATCTCATGATGCCACCAAAAATATTGATTAAAATACCTTTAACATTTTTATCTGATAAAATAATTTTAAAGGCTGCAGAAACCTTCTCTTTTGAAGCTCCTCCACCAACATCTAGAAAATTCGCTGGCTCTTCTCCATATAACTTAATTATATCCATTGTAGCCATTGCTAAGCCAGCTCCATTTACCATACAACCAATACTTCCATCTAATTTTATATAAGCTAAATCATGTTTACTAGCTTCGATCTCTATAGGGTCTTCCTCATTTAGATCTCTAAGATTTAAAATCTCTGGATGTCTAAATAAAGCATTACTGTCAAAATTAATTTTTGCATCTAGACAAACAATTTTTTTTTCTTTTGTTAAAATTAATGGATTAACTTCGACCATATTTGCGTCTGTTTTAACAAACATTTTAAAAATTGATTTAATTAAAGAAATAGCTTCCATTTTTGAACTATCCTCTAAATCAAAAATTTTGATTATCTTTTCACAGTCAGTATCAGAAATGCCTTCTGTAAGATCAATTTTGTTCGTTAAAATTTTGTCTGGGGATTTTACTGCTACTTCTTCAATATCCATCCCTCCTTCATTACTAGAAATAAATGCAATTTTAGATGTGGCTCTATCAATTAAACATGATAAATAAAATTCTTTCTCTATATTAGAAGAAGTTTCAACATAAAGTCTTTTTACTTCTCGACCTTCTGGCCCTGTTTGATGTGTGATTAATTTTTTCCCAAGAAGTTCATTGGCAGATTTTTCTAATTCATCTAAATTATCTAAGATTTTTACTCCTCCTGCTTTCCCCCTCCCACCTGCATGGATTTGAGCTTTTAAGACATATTTATCAGTTTTTAGTTTTTTGCATTTTTCAATTAAATCTTTAACAGTAAATGCAAAAACTCCCTCTGGGACAACTGCACCAAACTCTTTTAAAATTTGTTTAGCTTGGTGTTCGTGAATATTCATTTTTTAGCTAAATCAGGATCGATTTTAGAAGCTGCTTCCCATAGTTTTTTTACCGCTTCAACTGAATATAAAAATTCAGACTTTTCTTTTTCATCTAAGTTAATTTCTTCTATTTTTTCAACTCCGCTTTTTCCAATGATAATTGGCACGCCAGCATAAATATTTTTTATTCCATACTCACCATTTAATTGGGCTGCACACGGAAGCATTTTTTTTTCATCATTGAGATAAGCTTTAGCCATTTCAATTCCCGAGGCTGCAGGTGCATAAAAGGCAGAACCCTTCTCTAAAAATTTTACTATTTCAGCTCCACCATCTCGAGTTCGTTGATTTATCTCTTCTAATCTTTCTTTTGAAATTTTTTTATCGTTAACCAAATCTAATAAAGGTTTTCCAGATACTTTGGTAAATCTTGGAAGAGGAACCATTGTATCTCCATGTCCTCCCATAACCATCGCGTCTATCTCATTTACTGGTACATCAAATTCTAAAGATAAAAATAATTTGAATCTCGAACTATCTAAAATGCCAGCCATTCCAACAACTTTGTTAGATGGTAAACCTGAAAATTTTTGGAATGCCATTACCATTACGTCAAGTGGATTAGTTATACAAATTACAAAGGCATCAGGAGCATTTTCTTTTACTCCATTTGCAACTTGTTTAATTATCTTTAAATTAATACCTAATAAATCATCTCTACTCATACCAGGTTTTCTTGGAACTCCAGCAGTAATTATTACTACGTCTGATCCCTCAATATCTTTGTAATTATCAGTTCCAGAAAATTTCACGTTAAATCCATCTACAGATGAGGACTGGGCAATATCCAAAGCTTTTCCTTTAGCAATTCCACTTGCTACATCGAATAAAACTACTTCATCAACCAATTCTTTTGTTCCTATTAAGTGAGCTAATGTTCCTCCAATTTGGCCTGCACCAATTAATGATATTTTACTATTTTTTTTTGTCATTTTTTTTATTTCATCGTAGGCATCACAAATTCTGCATTTGACCTGATGCCTGAGGGCCATCTTGAAGTTATTGTTTTTAATTTTGTATAAAATTTTATACCCTCCATACCATGCATTGCACTATCTCCAAATAAAGATCTTTTCCATCCACCAAAGCTGTGAAAGGCCATTGGTACAGGAATTGGCACATTAATGCCTACCATTCCAACTTGAATCTTGCTCGCAAAAGTTCTACCAGCATCTCCATCTCTTGTGTAAATGCTCACCCCATTTCCATATTCATGATCATTTATTAACTTTGCTGCATCCTGAAAAGTTTTTACTCGAACTACAGATAACACTGGTCCAAATATTTCCTCTTTATAAATCCTCATTTCTTTTTTAACATGGTCAAATAAACAGCCACCAATATAAAAACCATTTTCATATCCTTGTAATTTTAGGCTTCTTCCATCTACAACAAGCTTAGCTCCCTCTTTTACTCCTAAGTCTACATATCCTCTTACTTTTTCTAAATGCTCTTTTGTTACTAAAGGGCCCATTTCAGAATCCTTATCCATTCCTGGTCCTACTTTTAAAGCTTCTGCTTTTTTTGAAAGTCTTGAAACGAGTTCATCACCTATATCTCCAACTGCTACCGCAACTGATTGTGCCATGCATCTTTCTCCTGCAGACCCATATGCAGCTCCCATTAAGCCATTCACCGCACCATCTAAATCACAATCAGGCATCACTACCAAATGATTTTTAGCACCCCCCAAAGCTTGAACTCTTTTTTCATTCTTGGCTGAATTCTCATAAATATATTTTGCAATTGGAGTAGAACCAACAAAACTTACTGCTTTTATATCCGGGTTTGTTAAAATAGCATCAACAGCTTCTTTATCTCCATTGATCACATTAAAAACGCCATCGGGTAAACCTGCTTCTTTTAAAAGTTCAGCTAATTTTATGGAACAAGAGGGATCTTTTTCTGATGGCTTCAATATAAAAGTATTTCCACAAGCAATTGCAATTGGAAACATCCACATCGGTACCATTGCTGGAAAATTAAAAGGTGTAATACCTGCCACTACACCTAATGGCTGTCGCATAGACCAGCTATCAACATTTGTGCCAACATTTTCTGAAAATTCACCTTTCAGCAAATGAGGAATACCACAAGCAAATTCAACAACTTCTAAGCCCCGAGTTAGTGAACCTTTTGCGTCCTCATAAACCTTTCCATGTTCATTCACAATTAGTTGTGTGAGTTCATCTGAATTTTTTTCAATAAGTTCCTTGAATTTAAACATGACTCTAGCTCTGACTAAAGAAGGTTTTACTGACCATTCTTGAAAAGCTTTTTTTGCTACTTCTACCGCACTATCCAAATCTTTTTTAGACGCGATTCTTACCTCTTTTTCTTGATCACCAGTTGCTGGATTAAAAACTTTACCCTTTTTATTTGATGTTCCGGGAATTATTTTTCCACCTACAAAATGTTCAATTAATTTCATGAATAGGACCTTTTAGATTAAAAATTGTTATTAGTCTATTGTTTAAATATTAGCTGTTGCTAACATTTTTTTTATTTCAGCAATTGCTTTTGCAGGATTTAAACCTTTTGGACAAGCGCTAGTACAGTTTAAAATTGTGTGACACCTATAAAGTTTAAGTTCATCTGCCACCTTCTTTAATCTTGAATTTCTCTCTTCATCTCTACTATCTATGATCCATCGATAGGCTTGTAAAAGTACTGCTGGTCCTAGATATTTATCACCATTCCACCAATAACTTGGGCAAGAAGTTGAACAACACGCACACATTATACATTCATATGCGCCATCTAGTTTAGCTCTATCTTCTTTAGATTGAAAAATTTCTTTAGTTTCTGACTTTGAATTTGATTTTAACCATGGCTCAATTGACTGATACTGTTTATATAAACCATCCAAGTCACCTATTAGATCTTTTTTAACCTTAAGGTGTGGTAATGGATAAATATTGATATCACCATCTATTTCTTTGTGGGGAGTTGTACAGGCAAGGCCATTTTTTCCATCCATATTCATTGCACACGAACCACAAACTCCATGAGCACAAGATCTTCTATAAGCCAAAGTTGGATCTATTTCATTTTTAATTTTATTTAAAATATCTAAAACTTTTGAGGGACAATTATCCATATCAACCTCATAGGTATCAATTCTAGGATTTTCCTCTGTGGACGGGTCCCATCTATAAACATTTACTTTTCTAAGATTTTTTGAACCAGTTTTATCCTTAAAATATTTACCTTTTTTTACTTTGGAGTTGTTAGGTAAACTTATTTGAGCCATTAATAAACTCTTTCCTGAGGTGGAAAATATTGCACTTCATTAGTTAATGTTGATTTGTGAACTTCTCTATAACTAATTTTTGTATCTTTTCCATCACACCAGGCAAGAGTGTGTTGCATAAATTTATTATCATCTCTTTTTGGAAAGTCTTCTCTCGCGTGTGCACCTCGACTTTCTTTTCTGTTATATGCTGAATCAACTGTTACTACAGCTTGTCTTATTAGATTATCAAATTCTAAAGTTTCAACTAAATCAGTATTAAAAATTAGAGATTTATCTTTAACTGATAAAGAGTCTAGCCCATCATAAGTTTTTCTTATTTCGTTAACACCTTCTTTAAGAGTTTTTTCAGTTCTAAAAACAGCACACTTAGACTGCATAGTTTTCTGCATTGATAACCTTAGTTCAGCTGTTCCAATATCACCCTGTGAATTTCTTATTTTATCAAAACGATCTAAGCATTTTTGGGTTTCTGTTTCACTGATTTCCTCGTGGGGGGTTCCTGGTTTTACTAGCTCTGCTGCACGTTTAGCAGCTGCTCTACCAAAAACAACTAAATCAATTAATGAGTTTGAACCAAGTCTGTTTGCACCATGAACTGAGACACACGCTGCTTCACCTATTGCCATTAAACCTGGAACAGTTTTTTCTGAACCATTAACAGTTAATACTTCTGCTTTATAATTTGTTGGAATACCACCCATATTATAATGAACAGTTGGAACAACCGGAATTGGTTCTTTAGTAACATCTACATTAGCAAATAATCTCGCAGCATCAGTTATACCAGGTAACCTACTTTCGATAATATCCTTATCTAAGTGACTTAAATTAAGATGCACATGATCTTGATCTTTTCCAACACCTCTTCCTTCATTAATCTCAATTGACATCGATCTACTCACAACATCTCTTGATGCTAAATCTTTTGCTTTAGGGGCATATCTTTCCATAAATCTTTCACCCTTAGAATTTGTAAGATATCCTCCTTCACCTCTTGCGCCCTCTGTGATCAAAGTGCCATGACCATAAATTCCAGTAGGATGGAACTGCACAAATTCCATATCTTGCAAAGGTAAACCTGCTCTTAATACCATCGCATTACCATCACCAGTACAAGTATGGGCTGATGTTGCAGAATAATATACTTTTCCATAACCACCTGTTGCAATTATAACAGTGTGAGCTCTAAATCTATGAATAGTTCCATCATTTAAATTCCAAGCAATTAGACCTTTGCACGCTCCATCTTTCATTAATAAATCTAATGCAAAATACTCAATAAAAAATTCTGTATTATGTTTTAAAGCTTGTCCATACAAAGTATGTAAAATTGCATGACCTGTTCTATCAGCGGCTGCACAAGTTCTTTGTACAATTCCATTGCCGTAATTTTTGGTCATACCGCCAAATGGTCTTTGATAAATTTTTCCATCTTCAGTTCTGCTAAATGGAACACCATATTTTTCTAGCTCTATTACAGCCTTTGGTGCCTCCTTACAGAGATATTCAATACTATCCTGATCACCTAACCAATCAGCTCCTTTAACAGTGTCGTACATATGCCAACGCCAATCATCCTCACCCATATTTCCTAAAGCAGCGGAAATACCACCTTGCGCTGCAGAGGTGTGACTTCTAGTTGGAAAGACTTTTGAAATACAAGCTGTTTTTAATCCAGCCTCACTTAAACCAACTGCAGCCCTTAGACCAGAACCACCTGCTCCCAAGACTACCACATCGTACTCATGATCGATTATTTTGTAAGAACTCATAAATTAATCAATAATATAATTGTAATTAATGGAATTACCACAGCTGATACGTACAAAAAACCATTTGCGACATTTTTGATTTTATAATCTTTTATATAATCCTCAAAAACCTCACTAATACTTAATGCTGAAAAGAAATATGCAGTAATAATAAATAAACTAAATAAAAACTTAGATAATGGATTCGTAAAAAATTCCAATACTTCTGAATAGCTCTGATCATAAATACTAATAAAACTTAGAATAAACCAGGCCATTAATGGAACTAATATTGCTCCACTTATTTTTAAAAAAATCCATTTTTTTGTTGCAGCAATCATTTTAAAATAAATTTTTTCCAATCAAATATAAAATTATAGTTAAAAAGATTGACCCTATAATTACTAAAAGACCAGTTATTTTAGTTGTCTTAAGTTCAAATCCATAACCTAAATCCATTATCAAATGTCTTATCTCACTTAAAATTTGAAAACAAAAAGACCAGGTCAAACCTAAAGTAATAAATTTTCCAATTTGAGAATTTAATAGTAAATTAACAGCCTCATAACTATTTTCACCTAATAATAATAAAGATGCCCACAAACAAATTAACGTAATTCCAATTATATTTATTATGCCCGTAATTCTGTGTGAAATGGATACTAAAGACGAAATATGCCATTTATAAACTTGTATGTGAGGGGATAATGGTTTTTTATTTTCCATGGTAATTATTTTTAATTACTGTTTCTGCAATTTCTACTGCATTCAAAGCCGCGCCTCTCAAAAGATTATCTGAAACGATCCATATGTTTAATCCATTTTTAATTGTTTTATCTTCTCTTATTCTTGAAATAAAAGTTTCATCCATTCCCTCTGCTTCAATTGGAGTTGAATAACCGCCATCATTTCTTTCATCAATAACTTTACAACCTTCAAAATTATTCAAAGCATCTCTTACCTTTTCCAGAGTAAAAGATTTTTCAAATTGTAAGTTGACTGACTCAGAATGAGAAACAGAGATTGGTAATCTTACACATGTTGCTGTTAAATCAATTTTAGTATCTAAAATTTTTTTAGTTTCGTTCACCATTTTTAACTCTTCCTTAGTATAACCATCATCTGCAAATTGATCGATATGAGGGATGGCATTAAAAGCTATTTGTTTTGTAAAATTTTTAGATGATACTTTTCTACCATCTAAAACTAGTTTAGTTTGCTCAATAAGTTCATCCATGGGAGCTTTTCCACCTCCAGAAACTGATTGATAAGTAGACACGACAATTCTTTTGATAATAAATAGATCGTGTAAAGGTTTAAGAGCAATCACTAATTGAGCTGTTGAACAATTCGGATTTGCAACAATATTTTTTTTAATTTTTTTTAGATCATCTGAATTTACTTGTGGAACTATCAAAGGTACGTCTGGATCCATTCTAAAAAAACTAGAGTTATCAATTACCAAGCAATTTTTGGCTGCTCTTTCAGCAAATTTTTCAGAAATTTTTCCACCAGCTGCAAAAAAAGCAATATTAACTTTTGAGAAATCAAAATTTTCTAAATCAAGGACATCCATTTCCTTACCTCTAAAACCAATTTTTTTTCCAACACTTTTTGAGGACGCAACTAAATATAAATTATCTATAGAAAATTCTTTTCTCTCCAAAATTTCCAATGTTTTTCTACCAACATTTCCTGTTGCTCCTACAATTGCAATATTCATGATCTAAGTTTTATACTAGATGAAAGGTAAATCGCAAACTTTAAGAGCTAAAGAATTTCCATCAATTTCTATTGTTCCGGACGAAGATGCTTTGCAATATGGTTCTTTTATCATTGCAATACCAATAACTTTTTTAAAATGAGGCGAGTAACAAGCGGATCTTAGTTCTCCAATTATATTTCCATCATTATTCTTGATGTTTAAAGAACTAGTTAAAAGAATCTTGGTTAAATCTATCTGAACACCCATTAGCTTTCTATCAATTCCTTTTTCTTTAATTTTTTTAAGTTTATCTTTACCTAAAAAGTTTATATCGGTCTCTAAATCGATATATTTATCAAAACCACATTGAAATGGATTGTCATTATTATCAAAATCATTCCCATAAGAAAGTAAACCACTCTCAATCCTTTCGATTAAATTTGGACATCCAGGTCTAACATTGAATTCTTTACCAATTTCAAAAAGATGATCGTATAACTTCAAACCTGAGTCAGTGTTTTCAACATAAATTTCAAAACCACCTTGTTTTGACCAACCAGATCTAGCTATTAAATGTTTTGCCCCATTAAAAGTGAAATAATCAAATCCAAAAAATTTTAACTCTTTTATTTTTTCACCAAAAACTTTTTCCATTAAATCAAAAGATTTAGGACCTTGAACTGCTAAGATATCTACGATTGGTTCAAAAATTTTAACATCAAATTTATTTCCTGAAGCAAGACCTTTTGCAAAAAAAATTACATCAGAGTCAGCAATTGATATCCACCATCTATCTTCAGCTAATTTTAAAATAATAGGATCATTTACCAAATTTCCATTTTCATCGATTAAAGGACAATAATAACATCTTCCTACTTTTGATTTCGATAAATCTCTACAAGTCATGAGTTGTACAAGTTTTGCAGCATCTTTGCCTGAAATTTCAACCTGTCTTTCTGCAGCTACATCCCAAATTTGAACATTCTTTTTTAAATGATCACAAGACTCTTCCAAGGAACCGAAAGCTGCTGGTAAAAGCATATGATTATAAACAGTATAAGCAGTAACACCTTGTTTTTCTATTCTAGAAGTATAGGGTGTACTTCTAACTCTTCTTGATTTTGCTATCGGATAACTTTTCATTTAATTAAAAATTCTAAAATCTTTTCTCTCATTTCAAATGCTTTTTCAATCATTATCATATGACCACAACCTTTAATTACATGAGTAGATGAGTTTTTTACTAAATTTGAAAATTTTTTCCCTGCATCTAAATTGATCATTTTATCTAACTCTCCGAAAATAAGTAATGTGGGAAGATCTAAAACTTTTGTTGCCTCTAACCCATTTGAGTAGTTATTACACGCATTTAAATCAACTGCTAAAATTTCACTAATATCTCTTGGGGACTGAATTATTTTTTCTACTGGATTACCACCAATAAATTTTTTTGAGCCTTCATAACCCCATTTCATCATTAATTTTACAGCATCAGAGTCACCATTATTTGCAAGTTCTATTAAATCAGGATGAACTGGCATTTTATTTGAGCCGCCAACGAAAACTATTTTATTTAACCTGCTTTTATATTTAAAAGCATATTCAAGTATTTCTAAACATCCTTGAGAATGACCAACTAAAATCAAATTTTTTAATTGCAATTTTTTAAATACACTTTCTAGCCAATCAGCAATTTTTTCTATGGTATCTAAACATGGTCCATCTGAATTTCCATGACCAGGAAGATCGATAGACAATACATTGAAATTCTTATTCGAAAAAAATTGTTCAGTTAATGACCAAACTATGTGTGAAAGGCCACTTCCATGAAGAAATACTATTGTTTGCTTTTTTGGATCTATGCCTTGACCTGCATCAGATGCATGAATAGTTTTATTTTCTATTTCAAATATCAATCAATTACCTAAAATTTTTTTCTCAATTCAAATTTTTGAATTTTTCCTGTCGATGTTTTAGGTAGTTCACAAAAAACAACTTGTTTTGGCACTTTGAAACCTGCGAGGGTTTCTTTACAAAAACCAATTAATTCTTTCTCGGTTGTTGGTTTATCCTTTACCATCTCAATAAATGCACAAGGTACCTCTCCCCATTTTTCATCTGGTTTAGCTACAACGGCTGCAATAGATACTGAAGGATGTTTTGCAAGAGTATTTTCTATTTCTATAGAGGATATGTTTTCACCTCCAGAAATTATTATATCTTTAGACCTATCCTGGATTTTTACATATCCATCTGGATGCATGACAGCTAAGTCACCAGAATGAAACCAACCACCAGCCATTGCTTTATTTGTAGCATCCTTATCCTTAAAATAACCCTTCATGACTACATTTCCTTTAATCATTATTTCACCAATCGTCTTTCCATCTTTTGGAACTTCAGTCATTGTTTCTGGATCCATCACAGCAATCCCCTCTGTATTTGGATATCTAACTCCTTGTCTTGCTTTGATTTCGTTCTGCTTTTCCTCATTGAAGTCATTCCAAGCATCATTCCATGCACATTGAGTTACATGTCCATAAGTTTCAGTTAATCCATAAACATGCATAACTTCAAAACCAAGTTCTTTCATTTTTTTGAAAATTATACTTGGCGGTGGGGCTCCTGCAGTAAGGACGTATACTTTTTGCTTTAATTTTTTTTTATCAGACTCTGGTGCACCAGTTATCATATTTAGTACAATAGGCGCTCCACCAAAGTGAGTAACATTATGTTTGTCTATTAATTCAAATATTTTTTTTACATCTATATTTCTTAGACAAATTGTTCTTCCATTTAACATGGGTATAGTCCAAGGATAACCCCATCCATTACAATGGAACATTGGGACGATAGTTAAAAAATTAAGTCTGTTTGGCATGTTCCAGGCAACTGCACTACCCGTGGACATTAAATATGATCCCCGATGATGGTAAACAACGCCTTTAGGGTTTCCAGTAGTTCCAGATGTATAGCTCAATGATATTGCTTGCCACTCGTCATCTGGCATTTTCCAATCAAAATTTTCATCACCGGTATTTAAAAAACTTTCGTATTCTAGATCACCAATTTTTTCACACTTTGATTGGTCTGCAAATTTATCAACTATATCAATAATTGTGATTTTCTTTTTTAAAGTGCTTAACGCTTTTTTAACTTCTATGTGTAATTGTCTATCAACAACAAGAACTTTAGCATCACTATGTTCTAAAATATAAGCAATAGTTTTAGCATCTAATCTTATGTTAATTGTATTTAATACTGCACCAGACATAGGAACAGAGTAATGTCCCTCAAAAATTTCAGGTGTGTTGAAAGCTAAAAACGAGACAGTATCTCCTTTTTTAATTCCAATTTTATTAAGGGCGCTTGCAAATTTAATAGTACGCTTGTAAACATCTGCCCAGGTGTATTTACGATCTTCATAGATAATTGCTTCATAATCAGGATAAATCTCTTTTGCTCTCTTCAAAAAAGTCAAAGGAGTTAAAGGAACATAATTTGCACTATTCTTATCTAAATTAGTATCGTAATGACTCATTTAATTGAATTTAAAATTCATAATATTGGAGCTTCCAGAAATTGCTGATTTGTAATGTTGTTCAGCTCTTGGTAGAACTTTATCAAAATAAAACCTAGCGGTATCGATTTTGTCATCATAAAAATTTTTATTTTCATTATAATCTTTAAAACTTACCTCTAGTACTTTTATCCATGCATAAGCAATCGAAACAAATCCGAGAGTTTTAAGATAATCATTAGCAGCAGCACTTACATCATCTTTATCTGTTTTAGATTTCTCAATCATCCAATCACTGAATTTTTTTAATACATCTAAATAATTATTAAAATCTGAGATGAATGGTCTTATTTTTTCGTTGTTAGAATTACATTCATTTTTAACCTGATCTAAAAATTTATTAATTACATTCCCGTTCTTATTTGATAATTTTCTAAAAACTAAATCAGCAGCTTGTACAGAATTCGTACCCTCGTAAATTGGTGTGATTCTATTATCTCGATATAACTGTTCTATTCCTTGATCTTTAGTATAACCATATCCACCATAAATCTGTATTGCATCACTAGTGATTTCCATTGCTAAATCTGTAAACAAGGATTTAACTACTGGAGTCATTAATGAGACATAATCAGATGCCTCCTGCCGAGCTTTTTCATCTGGATGATATAGGCTTACCTCAGTTTGTTGAGATAACCAAAAACATAAGGCTCTCTCGCCCTCAATAATAGATTTCATATTTAACAACGATCTTCTAATATCTGCATGCTCAATTATAAAATCAGCACCATTTTTAGATTTTGAATTATTCGACTTACCTTGCTTTCTCTCTTTTGCGTATGAAAGTGAATTTTGATAAGCAATCTCTGATATACCCAAACCCTGTATCCCAACAACGATCCTCTCAAGATTCATCATCGTAAACATTGCACTCAAACCTTTTTCCTTATCACCAATCATGTAGCCAGTTGCTTCATCAAAATTAAGAACACAAGTTGCTGATCCTTTAATTCCCATTTTTGTTTCGATAGAACCAGTTGATATTCCATTTCTTGGACCAACATTCCCATCTTCTTTTACAATAAACTTTGGAACTAAAAACAGACTGATACCTTTAGTACCAGCCGGAGAGTCGTCCACTCTTGCTAAAACCAAATGAATAATATTTTCAGTTAAATCGTGATCACCAGAGGTAATAAAAATTTTCTGTCCAGTTAATTTGAATGTTCCATCAGATTGTTTTTTAGCCTTTGTTTTTAGTAGCCCTAAATCAGTACCACATACTGGCTCAGTTAAGCACATTGTTCCACTCCACTTACCTTCTACAATTTTTGGTAAATATTTATTTTTGATTTCATCACTAGCATGATGATTAATACAATTGTAAGCACCAATACTAAGTTCACTATAGAGTTTAAAAGAAAGGCTAGCAGACGATAGCATTTCATCAAAAAATGCGCTAACTGTTTTTGGCATACCTTGACCCCCATATTTTGGATCACATGATAAAGATGTCCAACCATCCTCAATATATTTTTTATAAGCCTCTTTGTAACCCGGAGGCGTTCTTACAACTCCATTTTCTAAAATTGCAGGATTTTCATCCCCAACTTTAGCTAATGGTAAAATTAAATTTTTATTTATTTTTGCTGCTTCTTGTAAAATATCTTTTACTAAATCTGGGGTAACGTCTTTATATTTTTCCAATTCATTATACTCTTTGTTGTTTCTTAGTTTTTCAAAAAGAAACATCATATCTTCAACGGGTGCAGTATAAGTTGGCATAATTTAATTCTAAAATAATTAATTAATTATTGCAATTTTGAAATGATCGCATCACCCATTTGTGATGTAGTCACCTCTTTTGTACCTTTTGATAAAATGTCTTTAGTTCTTAAACCATCATTTAATACATCCTGTACAGCTTTTTCCAGAGCTTCTGCCTCTTTATCTAAATCTAATGAATATCTCAAAGCCATAGCAAAACTTAAAATTGTAGCTATTGGATTAGCAATACTTTTACCAGCTATATCTGGAGCCGAACCATGAATAGGTTCATACATAGCCCTCATCTCTCCATCTTTATTTTTTGCACCTAAAGATGCAGAAGGTAAAAGACCTAGTGATCCAGTCAACATTGAGGCTTGGTCAGATAACATATCTCCAAACAAATTATCTGTTACAATTACATCAAATTGCTTTGGATTTCTCAACAACTGCATAGCACAATTGTCTGCAAGCATATGACTTAGTTCAACGTCTTTAAATTCTTTATCGTGTAATGTCTGAACCTCTTCTTTCCAAAGTTGGCCTGCCTCCATAACATTTGATTTTTCACAAGAAGTTACTTTGTTTGATCTTTTTTTCGCTAAATCAAAGGCAACTCTAGCGACTCTTATAATCTCATTGCTTGTATAAGTGTGAGTATTAATCCCTTTTCTTTCCCCATTTTCTATTGGTTTAATTCCTCTAGGCTCACCAAAATATATTCCTCCTGTTAACTCTCTTACAATCATAATATCTAAACCTGAAACAATTTCAGGTTTTAATGTTGAGGCATCAACTAATTGTTTAAAACATATCGCTGGTCTCAAATTAGCAAATAGTTTTAATTCTTTTCTTAGTTTTAAAAGTGCTCTCTCAGGTTTTTTGGAAAACTCAACATTATCCCACTTTGGTCCTCCTACAGCGCCTAACATAACAACTGCACTTTCTAATGCTTTATAAAAAACCTCATCTGTAATCGGTGTACCATGCTTATCGTAAGAGCATCCTCCCGCTAAATCTTCATCCATCTCAAAATCTAGAGACTTTTTATCATTGAACCAACTGATAATTTTTTTTACTTCACCAATAACTTCGGGACCAATACCATCTCCGGGAAGTAATAGTATCTTTCTCTTTTTTACCTTAATCACTTATAATCCATGGCTTAGAGCTTTTTAATTTTTGCTCAAAACTTTTTATCTTATCAGACTTATTTAAAGATAGCGCAATATCATCTAAACCTTCGAGAAGACATTTCTTTTTAAAGGAGTCTATTTTAAATTTAATTTCATTATTACCATAAACTATTTTTTCTTCTTTAAGGTCTACTGAAATTTCTTCTTTTCTATTAGCATATTCAGACAACTCTTTTATTTTTTCCTCATCAACAATAATTGGTAAAATTCCATTTTTAAAACAATTGTTATAAAAAATATCAGCAAAACTGGAGCTAATTACACATGTAATACCAAAATCTAATAATGCCCAAGGAGCGTGTTCTCTTGAGGATCCACAACCAAAGTTTTTTCCTGCTATCAGTATTTTTGAATTTGTAAATGGATCTTTATTTAATATAAAATCACCTATTTTATTTCCATTATCATCATACCTCATTTCAAAGAACAAATTTTTTCCAAGTCCAGTTCTTTTAATTGTTTTTAAAAACTGCTTTGGTATAATCATATCAGTATCGATATTTACTATTGGTAAATATGCTGGAATACTTTTTAATGTAGAAAATTTTTGCATTAATTTTGATACTTTCTTACATCATCCAAATTTCCAGAAATTGCTGCTGCAGCTGCCATTCCTGGGCTCACAAGGTGTGTTCTTCCACCTCTACCTTGTCTTCCCTCAAAGTTTCTGTTTGATGTAGATGCACATCTTTGCTCTGGTTTTAATTTATCAGCATTCATTGCTAAACACATAGAACATCCTGGTTCTCTCCATTCAAAACCAGACTCTTCAAATATTTTATGTAAACCTTCTTGCTCTGCTTGTTCTTTCACTAAACCAGATCCTGGAACAACCATTGCATGAACATGAGAGGCAATTTTTTTATCTTTTAAAATCTTTGCTGCTTCTCGTAAATCCTCAATTCTTCCATTTGTACAACTACCTATAAAAACCTTATCAATCTTAATATCTTTAGCAGCCATATCAGGTTTTAAACCCATATATTTTAGAGCTCTTTCAATAGAATTTTTTCTATCCTCATCCTTTTCATTGTCTGGGTTTGGTACTTTATCCTCAATAGTAATGACATCTTGAGGTGAAGTTCCCCAGGTAATCATCGGTGAAATTTCATTAGCTTGAAGACTTATTTCTTTATCAAAATTTGCACCATCATCAGATTTTAAACTTTTCCAGTACGCTAAAGCTTTATCCCATTTTTCGCCTTTGGGTGACATAGGTTTTCCCTCCAAATACTTAAAAATTTTTTCGTCTGGTGCAATCAAACCTGCTCTTGCTCCACCCTCTATAGTCATGTTGCATATAGTCATTCTTTGCTCAACACTCAATGATCTGATTAAATCACCAGCATACTCAATAACACATCCTGTTCCACCTGCTGTTCCTATTTTTCCAATTATTTGTAAAATTACATCTTTTGAAGTAACACCTAACGGAAGTTTTCCATTAACATTAATTCTAAAATTTTTTGCTTTTTTTTGCACTAAAGTTTGTGTTGCAAGTACGTGTTCAACCTCTGAGGTACCTATACCAAATGCTAAAGCACCAAACGCTCCATGTGTAGCTGTATGACTATCTCCACAAACTATAACTGTTCCAGGTTGAGTAAATCCTTGTTCAGGACCAATTATATGAACTATGCCTTGACGCTTATCCTCCATTCCAAAGAGTTGGATATCAAATTCCTTACAATTCTTTTCTAATGTATCAACTTGAATTTTGGATTCTTTATCTGAAATACCATTGGTTCTATCAGTAGTTGGGACATTGTGATCTGCAACAGCCAATGTAAGCTTTGGGTGTCTTACTTTTCTTTTAGAATTTCGTAAACCTTCAAATGCTTGTGGACTGGTCACTTCATGAACGAGATGCCTATCAACAAATAATAAAGCTGTTCCATCATCTTGCTGATCAACTAAGTGTTCTTTCCAAATTTTGTCGTAAAGAGTATTAGGCATTGAAAAAAAAATTATTTTTTTTCTGGAGAAGTTTCAAGTTTTTCTTCAGTTTTAGGTTTTGTTTCAACTTTGGCTGTTTCTTCTTTTTTTGGCTCTTCCTTAAGAGTTTCTTCTTTCTTAGCCTCTGCCTTAGTTGCATCTTCTTTATTATCAGATGCTTCTGTTGAAACAGGAGCTAAATTTTCCTCAGTTACTGTTTCTGGTTTTACATCTATATCAATACCAATCTTCTTTCTTATTTTTTCGGCAATTCTAGCTGATTTACCAGTTCTATCTCTTAAGTAATATAGTTTAGCTCTTCTAACTTTTCCTGAACGAATAACTTTTATTGAGTCAATTACTGTACCAAATAGCGGAAATGTTCTCTCAACACCTTCACCAAAAGAAATCTTTCTAACTGTAAAAGAAGAATTTAAATCTCTGCTTTTTTTGGCAATACATACCCCTTCAAAATACTGAATTCTTTCTTTTTTTCCCTCTGTAATCCTTACACCAACTTTTACAACATCACCTGGAAAGAATTCTGGGATCTTTTTTTCCAAAAGAATTTTTTTTACATTATGTTGATTTATTTCTTCAATCGTTTTCATTTCAATATTTATCAAGTTAATCCTTCTTATATTTTTGCCACAAATCTGGTCTTCGGACGCGTGTTATAGCCTCAGATTGAGATAAACGCCAGTCTTTAATTTTGCTATGATCCCCTGATAATAAGACATCTGGTACTGATTTTTCCTCCCAAATTTGAGGTTTTGTATATTGAGGATACTCTAAAAGACCATTTTCAAAAGTTTCCTCCGAAGATGATTTATCATTACCTAAAACTCCAGGCAAAAGTCTTAATACACTATCAAGAACAACAAGAGCAGCTGTTTCCCCTCCAGAAAGCACATAATCTCCTATACTTATTTCCTCAATATTTCTTGTGGATAGTACTCTTTCATCAACACCTTCGAAATGTCCACAAATTAAACTGAATGATTTTTCTTTTGATAAATCTTGTGCAAGTCTTTGATCAAATTTTTTACCTTTTGGCGAAAGATAAAAAATTCTTTCCCCCTTCTGGATATTTTTATCAATTGATTTTGCTAGTATGTCTGGTTTTAACAGCATACCTGATCCACCACCATATGGAGTATCATCAACAGTTTTGTGTTTATCTGTTGCTGCATCTCTTATGTTTACTACATTAAGACTCCATATCTTTTTAGCCATTGCTTTTCCATATAATCCTTTGTTTAACGGACCAGGGAAAATTTCTGGATAAAGTGTTAACACTTGTGTCTTTAACATAAGTAAACCTTAAATTACTTTTTTTCCTCTTTTGGAGCGTCTGTTTTTGGAGCTTCTTCCTTTTTAGCGTCTGCTTTTGGAGCGTCTGCTTTTGGAGCTTCCTCTTTTTTAGCTTCTGCTTTTGGAGCTTCTTCTTTTTTTGCTCCATCTTTTGGTGCTGCGTCTGCTTTTGCTGCCTCTTCCTTTTTAGCATCATCAGACCCTTCTTTTTTTCTATCTTTTTTTGGAATAGCTTTTTGAGGATTGTTACCATTAGCAGGCATTGGCATTAACTCATTTTCACCTAAGATTCTTGCTACTCTTGTGGTAGGTTGTGCACCTTGGCCTAACCAATATTTTATTCTTTCTGCCTCTAATCCTATTCTTTCTTTTTTTTCTTTAGGTAATAGAGGATTAAAAAAACCAACTTTTTCTATGAAACGTCCATCTCTTGCAAAACGACTATCAGCTACAACAACTTTGTAAACTGGTCTTTTCTTTGTTCCACCTCTTGATAATCTAAGTTTTAACATTTACTCTCCTTTTTTATTTTAATTGATTAAATAATTCTGGTGGTATTCCTTTGTCAGACATACCTTTCAGATTTCCTTTAGACATCTTTCTCATCATTTCAGACATCATTTTAAATTGTTTTAACAATTTATTGATAGTGGCTGGATCAGTTCCAGAACCATTAGCAATTCTTCTTTTTCTAGAACCATCAATTATTTTTGGGTTCTCTCTTTCTTTTTTTGTCATCGATAAAATTATAGCCTCATTCTTAGTGATAACACTTTCGTCAATACCCGCAGCATCCATTTGTGATTTAACTTTAGAAATACCTGGCATAAAAGACATAATTCCCTCTATTCCACCCATTTTTTTCATCTGTCTTAGTTGAGTTAAATAATCTTGCATTGAAAATTGTCCCTTTTTTAAATTCTCTTCTGTCTTTTTAATATTTTCTTCACCTAAATCTTGTGCTGCTTTTTCAACTAGAGATACAATATCTCCCATTCCAAGAATTCGGTTAGCAATCCTATCAGGATGAAAGACCTCAAAATTTTCAATTTTTTCTCCTACCCCTAAAAACTTAATTGGAACCTCTGATACAAATTTCATACTTACCGCGGCCCCACCTCTGGCATCACCATCAGCTCTTGTTAAAATAATTCCTGATAAACCTACAGTATTTTTAAATTCTTTTGCAACTGATGCCGCTACTTGACCTGTTAAAGAATCTGCAACTAAAAAAGTTTCAGCGGGATTGATTATATTTTCAATCTGCTTTATTTCACTCATCATTTGAAGATCTATTTGTGTTCTGCCAGCTGTATCAAATAAGATAATGTCGGCACCATTTAAATTTGCAGCACTTATTGCTCTCTGACAAATATCTGCTGGTTGTTGACCCTCTATAATTGGTAAAGTTAAGATATCATTTTGCTCACCTAAAGATTTCAATTGTTCTTGTGCAGCTGGTCTATAAATATCTAAGCTAACCATCATTACCTTCTTTTTCTTTGTATTTTCTAAATATCTTGCAAGTTTTGCAGTAGTGGTAGTTTTACCTGAACCTTGTAGACCAACTAACATCATTGGTACGGGAGGAACGGCGTTTAAATTTACATCAATGTTTTTTTCACCTAATAAATTAACTAATTCGTCATAAACGATTTTTACAACCATATCACCAGGAGATGTAGATCTGATAATTTCTTGCCCTAAAGCTTTAGGTTTAACTTTTTCAATAAAATCTTTTGCGACCTCAAGTGATACATCGGCCTCTAGTAAGGCTTGTCTAATAGCTCTAAGGCCTTCATCAACTTGGCTCTCATCAAGCGAAGGGGCTTTTTTCAGAGAGGAAAAAACTTCCTCAAATTTATTTGTTAAATTTTCAAACATATTTATTTCACACAGCAGTAATCTCACTAGTGGGCGAACCCTCGCTGACTAGTGTCGATCTCTTTGTTTCCAAAGACACCGCAAATTTAACGTTTTTGCGGAAACTGCCACAAACTATAATAGAGGTTCAAAAAGTCAATAAATAAGTTAAATAACTATATATGGATATTAGAGCTTTTAAAATGGATGGATTAGGTAATGATTTTGTAATAATTGATAATAGACAAAAGATTACCAATTTGACTAAAGATCAAATCATAAAAATTTGTGATAGAAATTTTATTGGCTGTGATCAATTAATATTTATTGAATCTAGCAAATCAAGTGACGCAAATTTAAAATTTTTTAATTCTGATGGAGGAGAGTCTGGTGCGTGTGGAAATGGTACTAGATGTGTTGCAAAATTAATCGCCGAGGAGACAAAATCTGGAAACATCATTTTGTCAACTTCAAATGGAAATTTAGAGTCAAAAATATTAGATAAAAACATTGTTACGACTGAAATTGGTAAAGCTAAATTACAATGGAACGAAATTCCTTTATCAGAAAAACTAGATACGAAAAATTTGAATATTAAGATTATTGATTCAAATAACAAAGAACATTCAGGTGGAACGGCAGTTAATGTTGGAAATCCACATATCGTTTTTTTTGTAAACGAAATTGAAAATTTTAATATTGAAAAAATTGGACCCGAAATTGAAAATCATAAAATTTTTCCAGAAAAATGTAATGTTACAATTGCTACAATAATTAATAAAAATTTAATTAGAGTGAAGGTATGGGAGAGAGGAGCGGGGCTGACCAAAGCATGTGGAACAGCTGCATGTGCAACAGCATTTGCTGGTAAATTAAATGATCTTACTGAAAATAAAACAGACATAGAATTTCAAACAGGTAAATTATCAATTCTTATAGATGATAAAAATTCAATCCACATGAAAGGACCCGTTTCAGAAATAAAAGAAATTGAGTTCAAACTGTAATGGGAATTTTTGATAAATTTAAGATAGGCTTTAAAAAAAGTGCATCTGCACTGACATCTGGACTAAAAGAAATAATTATAAAAAAAGAGATTGACGATAAAAATTTAAATAAAATTGAGGAATTTTTAATTGAGTCAGATGTAGGTGTCGAGGCTGCGTCTGAAATCAAGGAAATCATTTCAAATAAAAAAATCGATCCAAATAAAGATTTATCAACCGAGATAAATCTCATTTTAAAAGAATATATTATTAATCTAATGAAACCTTTAGAGAATAATTCTTTTTTCGAAAAAAAAGATAAACTCAATGCAACATTAATCTCAGGTGTGAATGGTGTTGGCAAAACAACAACTATTGGTAAAATAGGTAAAATTTTAAAAACTAACGGAAACAAAGTTATGTTTGCCGCTTCTGATACTTTTCGAGCAGCAGCTATTGAACAATTAGAAAACTGGGCAAATAAAATTGACGTTAAAATAACTAAATCATCTCAAGGTTCTGATCCAGCATCAGTCGCATATAAAGCAGTTGAAGAAGCAATCAAAAATAATTTTCACCAAGTATTAATCGATACTGCTGGAAGACTACAAAATAAAAAAAATTTAATGGAGGAATATAAAAAGATAGCCAATGTAACAAAAAAAATTGACCAGGATGCCCCTCACAACATTATTTTAGTTTTAGACGCAACATCGGGACAGAATGTAATTAATCAAGTAGAAGAATTTAACAAAATTATTCCATTAACTGGTTTAATCATGACCAAATTAGATGGAACTGCCAAAGGCGGTATTCTATTGGCGATAGCAAAAAAATATCAATTACCTATTATTGCTTTAGGCTTGGGCGAAAAAGAAGACGACTTACAATTATTTAATGCAGAAAAATTTGCTGAAGCTTTTACTCAGGTTAATTGATTAAATTACTCGAGATTAAAGGTTTATAAATACTACACTTATAATTATCTTTAAATTTATAATGCCCACAATCCTTAGAAAAAGACGAAATAATAAAATCAAATTTTCCTGTAGTGGGGTAAAGTTCAAGTTTCTTATTAAAAATATCATACTTAAAGTTTGCGTTTAAACTTTTAACTGCACTAATCATCACCAGTGTTTTATCATCTTTTAAAAGATAATAAGCAAAGTCGTCTGGAAATACAGGAAAGTCATATTCCTCTAAATGAAACTTGGCTTGAGAGGGAAACCAATCATAAGAGATCAATGGTGAAGAAGACTTTGTTGAATAATTATAGATATAAAGATCTTTTGGATAATCATTTATATAATTACTTTCTTCACCTCTAGCTAAAATCGATTTCTCTCGCCCCTTAAAATATAGCGCAAATTTTTTGTTGTGAGAGTCCATATGATCTATGTGAAATAAATCATCAGGATAAAATGAATTATCTTTCGAAAAAGCAAAGCTTTTAAAAGTTATGAATAAAATTATAAAAATAAAAACATTTTTCACTTTTTAAACTTAATCTTAAATCTTGAAAAATATTTGTTTAGAATATGGCTTAATTTAAATTAATCAAAAAAGAGTTTAGTGCTTTTACAAGACTCTCGTCATATTCCATCATATGATTGTCATATTTGGTAAAATATGAATATTTGGGTTCATTAGCTATCTCAAACATCTTTTTACCCATCTCAAAAGGAACAATTTGATCTTTTTCACCATGCATTATCAAAATTGGAGATTTAATATTTTTAATTTTGTTTTTATTTTCAAATTTATCTTTGAGTAAAAGACCAACGGGTATATATGGATAAAATTTTTTAGCCGCATCAATCATTGATGTGAATGGAGTTTCTAAAATAACACCTGCAAACTCTTTGTTCTGGGATAAATGTGTTGCAACTCCTGTTCCTAATGATTCTCCATAAATTACTATATTTTTTTCATCTACACCTTTTTTTACCAACCATTTAATTGCACTTTCACCATCCTCATATAATCCAGACTCTGATGGTTTGCCCTCGTTACCACTAAAACCTCTCCAAGCAATTATTAAAAAATTAACACTCATGTCTCTAAAATGATTTAATTTATGAATTCTATTTTCTAAAGATCCAGCATTTCCATGAAAAAATAGAATTGTTTTATTTTTTTTTATATCTTTTTCATGATACCAACCCAATAAATCTAATCCATCTTGGGTTGGGACTTTTACTTTTTCAATATAAACTGAGAGTTTGTCATCAAAATAATTATTTTCATCAGGATGATACATTAAGTTCCTTTGATAAAAATAAAGAAATACTAAGAGAAATAGGTAAACTAAAATTGTTAGTTGTAAAAATAATAACAAACTATTCCTAAACCTTTTTAACATTATTTTTCTTTGCTAAATATACGCCAAAAAATACCAGAATAGTCCCAATAATATGGTAATTTTCAAATTTTTCGTCAAATAAAAAGTATCCATAAATTGCACCGTAAACTGTAAAAACATAAAGCGTAAAGCCAGTTAAAGATGCACCTAATTTTTTTTGAGCTATAGTATAAAGTGTAAAGGCAATTATCCCTGGCGATATAGCAGCAAAAATCACCCATAAATAAAATTCTGTTACAAAAATAGTCTCTTTATAAAATAATTCCTCACCAACATAAAAGGGTAACAAACTTAAAGCACCAAAAAAGGAAATCATAGCAAATCTATCGAAAATTTTTAATTTTGATTTCCAATAAAATAAATAAATAGAATATAAAGCCCAACCAACTGCAGCAGCTAACATCCATAAATCACCAATTGTAAATCTAAGATTAATTAATAAATCAATATCACCTTTAATAATAATGACAAAGACACCAATCAAACAAGCAATTAAACCAATTACCTTTGTCAAATTTATTTTTTCTTGAAAAAAGAAATATGAAATCAAAATAATAAAAACTGGAGAGGATGTGTAAATTATCCCCATATTAGTTACAGTTGTTGTCTCACCAGCTAAAAAAGGGAAAGCGCCACATACACCACATCCCATTGACCCTAAAAAAAATAATTTTTTATATTCCTTTTTAATTATATGAAAATTATTTTTTAAAGTTAAATAAGTGAATGGTAATAAAATCAAAAAAACTAATGTCCAACGCCAAAATGCAAGTGAAATAGGTGGAACAAATTCAACACCGCCTCTAGCAACAACTAAGTTACTAGCCATAAAGATTGGTTGTATAAATAGTAATGATAATGGAAATATATCTGTCTTAATATTTTTCAATTTAATTGATATTAATCTTTATCAAAAAAGGCTTCGTATATCATCATGATGATAGCTGCACCCATTAAAAGATAAACTGGAATAACATCCAAGAAGCCGATCATCATTGATCTCGTTAAAGTTGTTGCTAAACCAATTAAAAAGAAAACTGCAAAAGATAATCCTATAATTGTAGTAATTTTATTCATTTTATTCCTGACATTCTTTTTCTAACCAATTAGCAACTCCTAGAAATCTATGATCGTCATATTTATTGCCAATTAATTGAACCCCTAATGGTAAATTATTTTCTCCTTCAAGTAAAGGTAACGAAATACATGGTGTGCCAAGATAAGACCAAACTTTATTAAATTCTGCTGTTCCTGTACTTTTTAAACCCTTTGGTGCAACACCTGGACTAGCTGGTGACAAAACTCCATGATAATCCTCAAAAACTTCCTCGTAAGACTCATAGCTTCTTTTCATAAAATCAATTGCTTCTGCATATTCTTTCGCGGAATATTTATTGCCTTTGGTAATTGCATCTTGCATATACTTAGACAATTTCTTTTTAAATTTTTTAAAATACACTGAAAAATTGTTGGCTAAATCAGTCTCATGAATAATTTGGTGATACTTGTGAATATCCTTAAAATAAGAAGGTGTATCAAAAATCTCGATATTTTTTTTGAATGAATTAATAAAATATTCAAATGACTCTCTAGACTTTTTATCTATTAATTTCCAATGTTCAGTTTTATAAAAAATAAATTTAGGATCAAATAAAGGTCCTTTTTTTGTTTCAGATAAAATATTTTCCGTTGAGTAATGTATTGTTGCTGGATCAAATTTATCTTTTTTTATCAATACTTTTGCTAGCATGGCCACATCCTCAACTTTTCGGCCAAAGATTCCTATATGATCTAAATTGTAAGAAGTTCTTAAAACACCATTTCTAGATATCAAACCATAACTAGGTTTATAACCCACAACTCCGCAATAGGATGCTGGTCTAATAATGGATCCACCAGTTTGTGATCCAATTGATGCAGGTGCCATAAACGAAGCCACTGAAGCAGCTGATCCGCTTGAAGAACCACCTGGTGTTCTTGTTTTATCATGTGGATTTGTGGTCGCCGGGGGCCCTAAATAAGCAAGTTCTGAGGTTGCTGTTTTACCCATTACAATCGCTCCGGATGCATGAAGCAGATCAATTATTTCAGCATTTTGTGAATATGATTTACCTTTTCTAATAACTGTTCCACATTCGGTTGGCATATCAACTGTCCCAATAATGTCTTTAACCGCAATAGGCACTCCATGAAGTGGACCAATTGGTTTACCAGATCTTCTATGATCATCAGCTTCTGCAGCTTTTTCTAATAAAACTTTTTTATCGAAATGGGCCCAAGCCTTTATATCTATGTCAAATTTATTGATTCTCTCGATATACTTTTCACAAACATCAACAGAAGTGAGTTGAGCATCTTTAATCTTTGTAGCAAGTTCTTCAAGACTTAAAGAAAATATATCTGTCATCTAAAATTAATTTGCAAATAATGTCTCTGGTAACCAAAGTGCTATACCTGGAAATAAATACATTAGAACCATAGCTAAAATCACGATACCTAAAAATGGCATTATTCCTCCAAAGATTTGCATCAATTCAACATTCTTCGATTGAACTCCCTTTAGATAGTAAGCTGACATTGCCATGGGGGGGGTCAAAAATGAGGTTTGTAAATTTAGAGCAATTAACATTGCAAAGAAATATGGGTTTACTCCAAAAAATTCGACTAATGGTAAAAATATTGGTACAAAAATAATTAATATCTCCGTCCACTCCAACGGCCAACCTAATAAAAATATAATCAATTGTGTAATTACTAAAAATTGCCAAGGCTGTAAATTTAGAGATTTAAAGAAATGTTCGAAAACCTCGTGGCCTCCAAGATAAGAAAATACAGAAGCAAATGTCCACGATCCTATGAAAAGCCACATGATCATTGCAGTTGTTTTAGCTGTCAAAAAGACAGACTCTTTAAAATTTTTCCACTTAAGGGTTTTATAAAAATATGAAAGCACCAACGATCCAAATGCACCAACGGCTGCAGCTTCAGCAGGTGTTGCTATTCCAGCTAAAATTGTACCTAGAACTAAAATTATCAATGAAAATAAAGGTAAGAAGGAGACAAGAACCTCTTTAAGAATTACTGCTGTAGGAGGTATTTCCTCAGCTGCAGGTTTTGGCGCTATCGAAGGATTTAACCAAGCTCTGAACACTGCGTATGCAATGTAAAGTCCTGCTAACATCAATCCTGGAAAAATAGCAGCTGCAAATAACCTTAGTGGTGATAGTTGAGCAATTACAGAGTAAACGATCAACATAATACTAGGTGGAATTAAAATTCCTAAACATCCACCTGAACAAATTATTCCAGATGCAAATTTTTTATCATAACCAGCTTTAACCATAGCAGGCCATGCTAGTAGTCCCATTAAAGTAACAACTGCACCTATAATACCTGTTGCTGTTGAAAATAGGGCACAAGTAATCAGTGCTGCAACTGCCATTGATGCAGGAAGCTTGTGTGATGCTAATCTAATTGCAAAAAATAGTTTTGCTACAATACCTGCTCTTTCAACTAAATATCCCATGAATAAAAAGAGCGGGACAGCAGTAAGGACATTATTATCCATAACAGTGTAGGTGTTTTGAACAAAAAGTTGGAATATCCTATTATCAAAAAGATGTTCCATCTTAGTTGGATCAAAGTAAGCATAATATCCAAAACCTAGTCCCATTGCCATTAAAGTAAAGGCAATCGGAAAACCTAATAGTACGGCAAATAAAAATATACCCATCATCATAATTGCCACTTCAGGATTTGTCAGACTAAATAACATCTTCTTTATTTCCTTCTTGTGAAGTTCTCATTAATACTTTTTCAGTTTCTTCGGCATCACGCTCTGTTCCTCTTTCTGGCCAACTACCAGTTTTAATACATATAATACATCTGAACACTTCACCTATTCCCTGAAGGGTTAACAGACTTCCAGATAAAGGTATTAAAGATTTCGCCATATAAATTTGAATTTGAGCTGGACTATTCCAACTTGTTTCTTTTATTTTCCAAGCTAGCGCAGCATACTCGTAACCATAAAAGGCTAATGCAATTACACCAGGGAAAAAGAAAATAAAATATAAAACTATATCTATCCAAGCTTGTACTCTTTGAGAAAATAATCTGTAAATGACGTCTCCTCTTACATGTGCCTCGGTACACAAAGTATATGCACCCGCCATCATAAAAATTGCACCATACATTTGGAGACTAAAATCGAAATTCCATAAAGTTGGTGCATTTAAAGCATATGCCATAAAAACTTCATAGCACGTTCCACCCATTAAAATTACTATACACCAAGAAAATGCTTTACCCATTGAGACGCTTAATCGGTCGGCAAATTTTATATAAGATCTCATCATAGATATAGACTCTTATTGAATTGTTTTGAATTAATCAAATAAAAAGGGGGCCGAGGCCCCCTCATTAAAATTTATGAAAAGTTAATTATAACTTAACTTTTGCAATTGGACCAAACTCATTTTCATACGCAAGTTTGTAATTCGGCTGATTCATCAGCAAGTATTTCATTACTCTCTTCGCATACGCTTTCTGAGAATCTACGATTTTCTTAAAGAAAGGATCTTTCTTATTGAAATCACCGATTACCTTATCCCAACCTTTTAATTGTTGAGCTAAGATTTCATCAGAAGTTTGGTAAACATTTACTTTATGCTCATTCATTAACTTAGCTAAGTCAGCTGAGTATCTTACTAAAGCTTTAAAGTAGTTATCACTATTTGCAGCATAAGCAGCATTTTTCAATATTGCTTGGTGTGCAGGTGATAAACTATTATATGTTTTTTTGTTAACTGGTATCTCAAACATCTCTTGAGATTGGTGGAAGCTTCCTAAGTGATAGTGCTTAGAAACATCTTGCATACCAAACTGAGAGTCTGAAGTAGGGTTGTTAAACTCAGCAGCTTCAATCAAGCCAGTTTTCATCGCTGGTTGAATTTCACCACCTGGTAATTGTCTAACTACCATTCCCATTGCAGTTAAAACGTTAGTCGCTAAACCAACAGTTCTGTACTTCATACCTTTAACATCAGACACTTTAGTTACGTTCTTTTTGAACCAACCAAAAGGCTGAGCTGGCATAGGCATATGGAAAAAACCAACATAATCGAAACCAACTTTTGCAAGTGTTTCGTCATATAATTTTCTTCCTCCACCATATTCCATCCATCCCATAACTTCTTGAGATGACATTCCATATGAAGGACCAGTTCCAAATAATGATGCAGCAGGGTTTTTACCATACCAATATGCAGTCACCCAGTGACCCATATCTACTACACCGGAACTTACCGCTTGTCCGATTTCTGAAGTCTTTACAACTGCTCCAACCGGTTGAAGATCAATCTGAAGAGATCCTCCAGACATTTCTTTAACCATGTTACAATAATCTCCAGCCATTTCGAAAAAGATGTTAGCTCCACTTGGCCATGCAGCTTGCATCTTTAAAGTTGTTGCTGCATTTGCTTTCACATATGGCATTGCAACAGCGGCTGCAGCTATAGCACCAGTCTTAGCAGCAGTTTTAAAGAACTTACGTCTTGAAGATGTTTTCACCTTCAATGATTTATTTTCTTTAGTCATTATTACTCCTATTAAAGTTAATTAACTTGATTAATTAAAACATAGAATCAGATTAGAGTCTTTCTAAAAAAAGGCGTAGATGTCGCAATAGTTGAATTAGATTCAATCCAGAGTAGAATTAATTTACTTTATTTTTACAATTTCCAGTTTTAAAAAACTCATCAATATTATCGATTGCTAAGTTTGCCATTGCAATTCTTGTATCCTTTGTTGCGCTTCCTAGGTGTGGAAGAATAAATGCTGACTTAATTTTATTATAACCAGGATTTAAGTTTGGCTCATTTTTATAAACATCTAATCCAGCTGCATATATTTTTCTTCGATTCAATGCATCAATCAAGGCTTCATCATCGACTATATCTCCTCTAGCAACATTAGTAATTACTGCTCCTTTAGGAAAATATTCAACAGTTTCTTTGTTAATCATGTTTTCTGTTTCTTTAGTAGCAGGACAACAAATTGATAGGACATCAGAAACCGAAAAAAGACTTTTAATATTATCATGATAAATCGCTCCCTGTTCTTTTTCATCACTTAACTTTGATCTATTGTGATAATGAATTATCATGCCTAACGACTTTGCAATCTTTGCAATTTTTTGTCCTATTCTTCCCATGCCTAGAATACCAAGTCTGGAGCCTGTCAATTGCTTTCCTATTAAATAGTCTGCTGACCACTTCCATCCACCTTCTTGAGCAGATACTATTCCTTCAGAGGCTCTTCTGCATGCGCCTAAAATTAAAAGTATCCCAATTTCAGCTGTCGCATCAGATAAAACCTCAGGAGTATTCGTCACTGCAATGCCTCTTTTTTTTGCGGCATCTAAATCAATATTTCCAAATCCAACTGCAAAATTTGAAATAATTTTTATCGTGTCTGGCAATTTGTTGATTGTTTCTTTATCCATTTTATCTGTGAGAGAAGATAAAATTCCATCACATCCTTTACTCATTTCTATTACTTTTGACTGAGAGTATAGCTCATCATTATTATTGAACATTGGATCAAAAGTTTTAGTGGCTTTGTCCTCACTCTCCTTAATTAATTTTCTAGTGATAAGAATTTTTTTCATTAAAATATTGAATTAACTAATTTAGATCGAATATCTTGCCAGGATTCATTATATTATTTTGATCAATGCTCCTCTTAATCAATTTCATTAATGGAATGTTGTCAGCATGTTCTTTTAAAAGATATTCTTTTTTATGTAACCCAACTCCATGTTCTCCAGTGATTGTACCTTTCAATTCAAGCGCTTTGTTAATTAATAAGTCGTTAAATTCTCTTATTTTTTTATATGTCTCTTTGTTTTCAGGGTCAAAAGGCAAAAGCACATGAAAGTTTCCATCACCTAAATGACCTACCATCGGAGCTCTTAATCCAAATTTTTTTGCTTGCTCTTCTGCGTAATTTACACATTCTGTAATATTTGAAATTGGTAAACACACGTCAGTCGAATAAACTCTTCCATTATTTATCAATGCTTTAACAGAATAATAAACATCCCACCGTGCTTTCCAAAGCTTATTTCTCTCTTCTAGATCTTTTGCCCATTTAAAAGAACTTCCATTATTATCTTTCGATATTTCCTCAACAATTTTAATATTTTCATTATTAGATGCCTCGGATCCATGAAACTCAAAAAATAAAGTTGGCACTGCTTCAATATCTTTCAATTTAGAGTAATTAATACTAATACCCATTTGGTCTTTGTTTAGCATCTCAATTCTAGCGATCGGAACTCCATATTGGATAACTTGTTGGGCAGTTTGAACTGCATTTTCTAAAGTTGGGAAATGACAAACTGCAGACATAATGCTTTCTGGTATTGGCGATAATCTCAATTGAACTTCTGTAATTATTCCTAACGTTCCCTCTGAACCTATAAATAAATTGGTTAAATTATAACCTGCTGATGTTTTTTTGGTTCTGCTACCAGTATTTACAATATCTCCATTAGGCAGAACAACTGTGAGTCCACTGATTACAGTTTTCATTGTTCCATATTTTACAGCCATTGTCCCTGAAGCTGATGTTGAAGCCATTCCTCCAATTGCTGCATTAGCACCTGGATCAATCGGGAAAAAAACTCCGTCTTCTCTCAAATAATCATTTAATTGCTCTTTAGTTACACATGCCTGAACTCGACAATCAAAGTCCTCAACATTTACGCTTAAAATTTTATTCATTTTTTCAAGACATATAGTTATGCCTTTTTCATTACCGACAACATTACCTTCTAAGGATGTTCCTGTTCCAAAAGGTACAACAGGAATTTTGTGCTCATTACATAAACGGAGCACCTTAGAGACCTCTTCATTTGTTTCAGGAAAAACTACAGCTTTAGACAAAACAGGATCATAAGTATCCTCACCTCTAGCATAATTTGCTCTTGTTGACTCAGAGGTAGAAAATCTTCCATTAAAAATTTTTTTAAACTCTGCTTGGACTTGCTCGTTCATTAAAAGAATATTAGTAAAAATTTTGTCAAAAATACAGCTTATTTAGTAAGCATTTTCTTTATGTTTTCTAAGGCTTGTAAAATGTTATCTCTTGATGCTGCGAAACTAAATCTTACGTAATCATTACAAGTTTTACCAAAAGCAGTTCCTGGCACTATTGCTACTCCAGCCTCATGCATTGCTTTTTTACAGAATTCAGATCCATTCATTCCTGTACCAATTACTTTTGGGAATGCATAAAAGGCTCCTCCAGGTAAACTACACTCCACTCCTGGAAGATCATTTAACCCCTGATGAATTAAATTTCTTCTTAAAGTAAACTTGTCTAACATATCTTTGATAGAGTCATCAGGGCCATCTAGTGCAGCAATACCTGCATATTGTGCAGCAGCATTTACACATGACACGCTATTAATTAATAATTTGTTTACGTGCTCAATAAGTTCTTTAGGCCAATAACTCCAACCTAATCTCCATCCCGTCATCGAATAAGCTTTGCTCCAACCCTCTAATACAATTAACCTATCTTTTAAATTTGGATAATGGAAAAAAGAAGGCATTTCTTTGTAGTCAAAAATTTGTCTACTATAAATTTCATCACTTAAAATAGTAACATGAGGATGTTTTTCTAACTCCTTTGCAAAATAGTCAATTACAGGTTTCTCAACAAAACTTCCTGTTGGGTTATTTGGATTAATTAAAATCAGTAATCTTGTTTTTTTAGTTATAAGAGATAAAATTTTGTCTGGATCAAATTTAAGATCTTTATCTTCAGTTAAATCATAAGGGACAGGCGTTGAACCTGTATAATTAATCATAGACTCATATATTGGAAATGCAGGTGTAGGATGGATTATTTCTACTCCCGGTTCTCCGTAACATTGTATCGCGTAACTCATTGTAGGTTTACCGCCTGGCATGATTAAAATTCTTTCAGGATCTATCTCAGCTTTATAACGTTTCTTAATCCATCTTGTTACCGCTTGGCGACACTCAGGTATTCCATTTGACATCACGTATCCGTGATGACCGTCATCCAAAGCTTTTTTTGCGGCTTCAACAACATGTTTAGGTGTTTTAAAATCTGGTTGTCCTAGACCTAAATGGATCATCGGCTTACCTTGGGCCTCTAATTTCTTTGCCTCTGCTAATACCGAAAAAGCAGACTCTGTTCCTAATCTATCTAAACTCTTTGCTAGTTCCATAACTTTTATATTTTATTAGAAGTTCTATAAATTAATTTTGAACTATTCAACTCTTTTAGGTTCTTACATCCCATTAAAACCATATTTCTATTGATTTCGTCGTGCATATTTTTTAGTAAATGCTCAACACCTTGTTGTCCCCCTGCGGCTAAAGAGAACAAAAACATTTTACCAAAACTACAGGCTTTTGCACCTGCAGCGATTGCTTTTAATACATGAGTTCCTCTTCTCACTCCCCCGTCTAATATGATTTCCAATTTATCTCCAACTGCATCCGAGATTGCTTTGACTTGATCAAATGGCGATCTCGATCCATCAAGTTGTCTTCCACCATGATTTGAAATCATGATTGCCGTACAACCAATATCTATTGCTCTTTTCGCATCTTCAACGGACATAACACCTTTAAGTGCAAAGGGTCCATTCCATTTCTTCACACAATATTCTGCGTCCTTCCAGTTCATTGCTGGATCGTATTGTTCATTAATGTACTCTATAACTGATTTTGCAATATTGGTGCCCTTATCTGTTTTTGTAGCCACATTTGCTAATTTAAATTTCCCGTGAGTAAGATAATTAAATACCCAACTTGGATGAAGAGCAAAACTCATTAAACTTTGTAAAGTTAACTTTGGTGGGGTTGTAAAACCTGTTCTATGATCTCTTTCTCTATTACCTGCTACTAAAGTATCTACAGTTAAACACATTCCATCAAATCCTGATCTTCTGCAACGATCAATTAAATCATCAGTGATTGATTGATCTTTGTGAACATAAAGTTGAAATAACTTTGGTCCACCTGAAATATTTGAAATTTCCTCTATAGTGTTATTTGCCATCGTAGACATACTATAAAATGTTCCAAACTTATCAGCTGCTCTAGCAGATGCTTTGTCACCGTCATGATGATAAAGTCTTTGCATGGCACATGGTGATAAAAAGAGTGGCATATCAATTTTTTTTCCAAAAATAGTTGTTGAGAGATCTGGTTTTCCGACGCTTGCTAAAATATTAGGAACTAAATCGCATTCATCAAAAGATTTTGTATTTCGTTTAAGTGTTATTTCATCATCTGCACCACCATCAATATAATGAAATATTGGTGAAGGTAATTTTTTTTTCGCAAGTTTTCTAAAATCGTCAAAATTATAACAATTTTGTAAACTCACTATTTTCTAAATCTAAGATTATTTCTATTAAGATCTGAAATTTTTGTACATCCCATGAGTTTCATATCTCTAACTAACTCAGATTTATACAATTCAAGAGCTCTTTCGACGCCTGGTTGGCCTGCTGCTGCAAGTGCATAAAGATAAAGTCTTCCACCAGAACATGCTTTTGCACCAAGAGATAATGCTTTAAGCATATGTGTTCCTCTATGAATTCCTCCTTCACATATAACATCAAGTTTATCTCCAACTGCATCAACTATTTCTGCGAGCTGATCAAACGGTGATCTCGATCCATCAAGTTGTCTACCACCATGATTTGAAACCATTATACCAGTACATCCAATATCAACTGCTTTTTTAGCATCTTCTACACTCATTATTCCTTTAAGTGCAAAATGACCTCCCCATTGAGAACAAAGTTTTTCAGCATCTTTCCAATTCATAGATTGATCTAACATTGTTGAAAAATAATTTCCTATGGAAGAGTTTGTACTTGTACCCTCTTTTACAAAATCTTGAAGGTGGGGTAATTCAAATTTTCCTTTTGTTAAATAATTAATTCCCCACATAGGTTTGGTCGCAAAACTAAATAAGCTTGATAGAGTCAATTTCGGAGGAGAAGTAAAACCAGTTCTTAAATCTCTTTCACGATTTCCTCCTGTAATGGTATCAACTGTAAGAGCCATTACATCAAATTTAGCGGCCTTAGCTCGCTCTAAACAAGAGTCATTTAAACCTCTATCTTTGTGAAAGTAAAACTGAAACATTTTGGGTGTATCAATCAACGAGGATATTTCTTCTACGCTAACAGTTGCTAATGCAGACACACCAAACATTGTATTAAATTTTTTAGCTGCTTTTCCGACTGCTCTTTCACCATCATAATGAAAAAGTCTTTGTAATGCTGTTGGTGAAAGGTAAAATGGTAAATCCAATTTTTTACCAAAAATCGTCGTAGACAAATCTACATTCTCAACACCTCTTAAAACATTTGGAACTAAATCTACGTCGTCAAAAGCGCTAGTATTCCTAGCGTATGTAATTTCATCATCAGCAGCTCCATCAATATAATGAAAAATAGGCGATGGAAGCTTTAGCTTGGCAAGTTTTCTAAAATCACCGAAATTGTGACAATCTTTTAATCTCATTATCATAGAATGTATTTTTTAAAAGGTTTTAAGAAAATTAAACATATAACTATTTGCCCCAGGATTTTTATCTCCCAAACTTGCATTGGACAAATGATTATATGATAAGCCTAATTGGGTATTTTGAAATAAATTTAAAGAAATCTGAACTTCGCTTTTAAATTCTAATAGATGCCCAAGATCTTTGCCGTCTCCCTTGTTATAAAGTCCTGGAGTAAAACTCGGTATGATATTTAATGCTCCTAATGAATATTGAGCCTGCACACCAGTATAGAGATAAGCTGCACTATCAGCAGTAAACATAAATCCTGTTATGGGAGAAAGATTACCAAGAAAAGTATCTCTATTTAGATCTGTATTTTGATGTTGAAATCCAATTAAAGTTGACCTCTTTCCATTATCACTAAAGTCAAACATGCCTGAATAAATATTAAACTTTGTATTATCATTACTAACTTTAGTGTCTTCAGCAAAGATTGATGAAGAAATAAAAAAAGACAATAATACCAAATAACAAATTCTTAGATAATTCATAATTTTTTTTTTTTTAATATAACTTTCCTGAGTATTATTGCACCACCAAATATAAACATCAATATAGGTAATAACCAAAGAAAATAGGTATTTTTACTGAATCCTGGATCATACAGAATCCAATCTCCATATTTATCTTTAAGATAAACATAAATTTGTTTTTCGTTTAACCCTTCATTTAATTTTTTTTCTACTAAAATTTTTAAACTATTAGCAAATTCAGAATCTGAATCGTACACTGATTGTCCTTGACAAATTAAACATCTTAAATTTTTTGTTATTTCAATTTCTAAGTTTTTAGCTTTTAAATCAGAAGAAAAACAGTAAATCAATAAAATCCCAGAAATTAAAAATTTTAAAATATTCATTGTGTCAATTCTTTTATCTCAAAAAGTAATTTTTCATTCAGTGGACCAATTATTTTTTTTATGATTTTATTGTTTTGAATTAAAAAGGTTTCAGGTACGCCATATGCGCCCCATTCAATAGCTATCGTACCATCATTATCTAAAAAAATTAAATCGTATGGATTATCTAAATTAATCAAAAAATTTTTTGCGTTATCAAAATTATCTTTATAATTTTGCCCAATAATTTTGATGTTCTCTTTTTCACTTAAATCCATTAGATACTTATGTTCATCTTTGCAAGGAACACACCATGAAGCCCAAATGTTTAATAAATAATAATCACTTCCTATAAAAATCTGATCTGAGTTTATTTTGTTTTTTGAAAAAAACTCTTTTGTGTCAAAATTTGGAATTTTAATTTCTGATTTTATTTCAGGTGTATAAATATTTGTATTTTGTAATCCTTTGTAGAAAACAAAGAAAATTATTGAGAATGTAAAAATTAAAAAAATAGGAAAAATTTTAGTTTTCATATTTTCTTCTAATTAAAGATAAACAGCCACTAAAGCACAATAGAATTGTAGAAATCCAAATCCAAATCATAAATGGCTTTACTTGATAACGAATATTAAAATAATCTTGATTTTGGACATAATTCATTGTCATAAATTTATCAGTGAATATATTAGTTTTGATATCTGCTTCACTAGTAACAATGTTTGGTTGATTATATATTCTTAGCTCAGGTTGCATGACCTCAATTAATCCACTTTGATCTTCCACAATAAACTTACCTCTGATTGCTTTAAAATTTTGTTTATTTTCTTGCTCAATGCTCTCAAAATTAATCTTCAAATTTTGAGCTTGGTAAGTTTCATTAATTTTTAAATTTGTAATAACTTCAGATGAAAAAATATTATTAAATAAAATACTAAGTATCAAAATGCTAAAACTAAAATGAGCAGTAATTTGCGACAGGTTTCTATATTTTCTGTGAAAAAAATCTCTAAGAGTTATAAAAAATAAATAAAAAGCCGCTGTAATAAGAATAGTATTGTAAAGAAAATTAATATCTAAATTTCTAATTATCAATACTGATAAAATTAAAGAAATTACAAAAAATGAAATTAAATAAATTTTGTCTTCAATATCTGATTTAATCCACTTTAATTTAGGTCCTATTGCCATCGCTAACATAAATGGGATTAAAAATGGTAGGATCAATTTGTTAAAAAATGGTGGGCCTACAGATATTTTTTGAGATGAAATAACCTCTAAAAATATTGGATAAATTGTTCCAATTAAAACAACAGATAAAAAATACATCATAAACCAATTATTAACTAGAATTGATGTTTCCTTACTTAATAAGTAGAAAGTTTTGGAATTGTTGTTTTCACTTTTATGAAAAATTAAAAATATAAAAAAAGATAAGAATATCAAAATAAATAAAAATATTAGAATATACAAACCTCTCTCTGGATCATTAGCAAATGTATGGACAGAATTTAAAATACCTGATCGAACCAAAAAAGTACCACACATACTTAGGGTAAAAGTTGCAATTGATAACACAACAACCCACGAGGTAAGAATTAGCTTTTTTTCTAAAACTAATACACAATGTAATAGTGTTGTTAATGCAAACCATGGCATTAAAGATACATTTTCAACTGGATCCCAAAACCAAAAACCTCCCCATCCTAACTCGTAGTAAGCCCAAATGGATCCAAGTAAAATTCCTAAAGTTAAGAAAATCCAAGAAACTAAAACCCATTTTTTGATATGTGATGCCCATATTTTTGTAATATTATTGGAGCAAACTGCTGCTAGTGCTGAGGAAAAAATTATAGAAGTTCCAACGTAGCCTAGATATAAAATTGGCGGGTGAATTGCTAATGCAGGGTCTTGCAATATAGGATTTAAACCTAACCCCTCTTTTGGAACTGGAAAAACATGATTAAAAGGATTGGAGGTTTGTATAAGAAAAATAAAAAAACCGATTATAATTATCTGTTGGAATAATAAAGTTAAAATTTTATATTGTTTTGGTTGATTTTTTGACCTCAGTAAAAAGACAAATATAAATAATGTTAAAACTAACAACCACAATAATAGACTACCCTCATGATTGCCCCAGGTCCCAGAGATTTTATAGAAAAGAGGCTTAGTTGTATGGGAGTGATTAAAAACTGTCTCGTTACTAAAATCTGAGTTAACAAACGATAAAATTAAGCCTGAGAAGCTAATTATCACAAATAAAAGCTGTAAGAATACTAACGATATTACTTTAGTATCTAACTTCTGAGTATCATTAAAATTTTTAATCGAAAAAAATATAACTAAAATTGAAACACCAACACCAAAAATTAAAGAATAATATCCAATTAAACTCGACAATTTATTTCTCCTCTAAAGCAGCCTTTACTTCAGGAGGCATATAATTTTCATCATGTTTAGCTAAAATTTTCGTTGCTGAAAAAAAATTCTCATCTTTTAAAAATCCCTCTGCAACAACACCCTTACCTTCTTCAAAAAGGTTGGGTATTAATCCTGAGTAAACAACATTTATTTCACTTTTAAAGTCTGTAATAACAAAACTTAATTCTTTATTTACAATAGAAATTGAGTCAGTTTTTACCATTCCTCCAATTCTAATCTTCTTTTGCTGCATTTCAGATAAAGTTTTTATCTCAGATGGAGATTTAAAATATACAACATTTTCTTCTAATGATTTTAGAATAAGGAATATCGTTAAACTCAATGTTACAGCGATTAAGAATATAAAAAAAAATCTTAGTTTAACTTTACGACCATACATGGTTTAAAAGTTAAATAGTTGAAGTGTTGGATAGAATCTCTCTATTAATTCTTTGTAGTCTAGCAGAGGCAGCTCTCTCAGAGTTTAGGTTTCCAAATTTAACAATAAACTTATTTTTTTCTTTTTCATATTGATTTTTGATTACCAGGTACAATGACATAAAACTTAAGAAAGTAAAAGCGAATGAACCCCAAACATAAATTCCGTATCCATTCATATAAAAAAATTCATTTATCATAATCTGTCTAAACCCTTATTTTTAATTTTTATCAGTTCTGTATTATATTTCATTAAAAAAATTAGCAATGAGAATAGGGCAAATGCCGCAGTCATAATCAGTAAAGGAACGAGCATCGAAGAATGAATAGTAGATTTTGATAATATATTAATTGATGCAGGCTGATGAAGTGTGTTCCACCAATCTACAGAATATTTAATTATAGGAACATTTATTATTCCTAAAATTGTAATAATTGAAGTTACTTTAAAAACTTGTTCTTTATCTTCGTAAATTCTACAAGCAATTAAATACATCAAATAAAAAAATGCCAATATTAACATAGAAGTAATTCTGGCATCCCACGCCCACCATGTTCCCCACGTGGGCTTTCCCCAAATAGAACCAGTTACAAGTGCAATTACATTAAAAACAAATCCTGACGGCGCCAAACTCTTTGAAATTAAAAAGAAATTTTTAATCTTAAATATATAACCAACGATAGAAAGAACAGTGATAGTAGAAAAGATACCTAGTGAGATCCATGCAGCTGGAACATGAACATACATTATTCTTACAGAGTGACTTTGTTTATAATCTTCTGGTGAGAGAATCAGAGCCTCAGTCAAACCTATAGAGACTACCAAAATGAATAATAATAAAACGTATTTTGGTGCTTTAGAAGTTATAGAAAAAATTCTATTAGGTTCTAGTAATTGAAACATAAAATTTTATTTTTAAAATTAATATTAGGGTTATTTAGTACGAAATAATTATCTGATCAAGAATGTAGAGGGAGATAATAACGAAGGGTAAAATTTAACACTCTTGATCAGAATTAATTAAATTTAACAATACCCTGTGACAAAGATTTGAGCTAAATGTGTTTAAAAAGTGAATTTACTTAATTTGACGGCTTAAAATAGCTCGAACCTTTTTTACCAGAGAAAATTTCCTCAATTAATGGATGTTTGATTGGCTCATCAGAGTCATCAGTCAATAAATTTTGCTCTGATACATAGGCTTCATAAGTTATTTCATCGTTTTCGGCTAACAAATGATAGAATGGTTGATCTTTTCTTGGTCTAACATTCTTAGGAATAGATTGATACCATTCTTCAGAATTATTAAACTCAAAATCTACATCATAAATCACACCTCTAAACTCAAAGTGTTTGTGTTTTACAATATCGCCTATTGAGAATTTAGCTTTTTGAATTGGCATTGAGATTAGTATGGGTATTTAAAAACAAAAATCAATAAGAAAAATTTATAGTTTTTGTGAAAATATTATTTATGTTAATATTCTTCCAGTGAATAAATCTTTTTTAAAGTTTCTTACTGATTTTGGACCTTTAGTAATTTTTTTTTACTACTATTACGATAGTGGAAAAGATTTAAGAGTAGCCATTCCCCCGTTTATAATTGCGACAATTATAGCATTAGCGATTGTTTGGTTTTTAGAAAAAAAAATACCCAAAGTTCCTTTATTGAGCGGAATATTAATTACTTTTTTTGGTGGCCTTACAATTTATTTTGATAATCCAGTTTTTATTTACATTAAGCCAACAATCATTAATATTTTATTTGGTCTGGCTTTAATATTTGGAAGATATTTTACAAATGAACCTGTGTTAAAAAAATTAATGGGAAAATCAATACCACTTACAAACGAAGGTTGGGAATTGTTAAGTAAAAGATGGATATACTTTTTCTTTGGACTTGCTATTTTAAATGAATTAGTTTGGAGAACGCAATCTGAGGAATTTTGGGTTAACTTTAAAGTCTGGGGTTTACTTCCAATAACTTTCATTTTTACAGCCTTTCAAATCGGTTTAATCAATAAATATAAAACTCATGAAGAATAATTTAAGACTAGTTGTTAATAATCTTGATAAAAAAAAATTTAATGAAAATCATTTTTTTGAAAAAAATGAGCTTAAAATAATATTAGATTTATATGCAAAAATGGTTTCAGAGGGTTCTTGGAAAGATTACGGTCTTAACATTTCAAGCAAACAGGTAGGATTTAGTGTTTTTAAAAATGCAGCTGAAAATGCTATTTATAAAATTTGCAAAAACTTTAAGCCAAAAAATAAAAATTTAAAATATTTAATTACTGATACCAATGGTAAAATACTAAAGAATTCTTCAGAACTTAATTTATTGCTAAAAAATACTAATTGGAAAAAACTTTAAAGTAAAATTATCTTCTTTGACCGAAAAGTCTAAGGAGCATAATAAATAAGTTAATGAAATCTAAGTAAAGAGTTAGAGCACCCATTACCGCTTTTTTACCCATTAACTCACCAGTATCGCTAGCAGAATACATGTTTTTTATTTTTTGAGTATCATAGGCAGTAAGGCCAACAAAAATTAAAACCCCTAAAATTGAAATCACGAAATACATCATCGAAGATTTTAGAAAAATATTAACTAATGATGCAATAATAATTCCTATTAATCCCATCATCAAAAATGATCCAAACTTAGTTAAATCTCTCTTAGTTGTGTAACCATAAATGCTCATAGCACCAAAAGTTGCGGAACAAATAAAAAATACTCTTGTTACACTTAAACCTGTGTAAACTAATAAAATTGAAGAAAGTGATAACCCCATTAAAGCAGCAAAAATCCAAAAAGTTGTCTGAGCTTTTGATGCACTCATCTTATTGATGCCAAAACTCATATAAAACACAACACCCAAAGGAGCTAACATTACTATCCACTTAAGTCCTGATAAATAAATGGCATTTCCAACCTCGGTTAAAGCTACGATAGAACCACTTGCATCAGTAACGACTGACATCTTAAATGTTATTAAAGCTATAATTCCTGTAAGCAATATTCCAGTCGCCATGTAGTTATAAACCTTTAACATGTAGGCTCTTAAGCCCTCATCAGTAACAGCTGTGGTTTCACGTGCTGCTGCTCTCGCTCTTGCTAGAATACCTTTTTTGTCTGTTGCCATAATTTCTATAGATATATAGTCTTTTACTAAATATTCAAGATACCTTAAAAGATTAATAAAAAATTATACTTTAAAAATCACTATGAATTATAAAAAATTAGGCAATACAGATCTAGATGTGAGTACAATTTGTCTCGGTACTATGACCTGGGGCGAACAAAATTCTCAAGATGAGGGATTTCAGCAAATGGATTATGCTTTAGATCATGGTGTAAACTTCTGGGACACTGCAGAAATCTATTCCATACCGATGAGAGAAGAAACATATGGGGAAACAGAGAGAATAATCGGTAACTGGTTTCAAAAAACTAAAAAAAGAGACAAGGTTATTATAGCAACAAAAGTTTGTGGTAATACTTCAAACAAATATATCAGGGGTGGTGGTTATAATTTTGGGAAAAAAAAAATTTCTGAAGCTTTAGAGGAAAGTCTCAAAAGATTGAAAACAGACTATATCGATCTCTATCAACTTCATTGGCCAGAGAGAAATACAAATTTTTTTGGGAAACATGGTTATGAACACGACGAAAACGATAATGATTGGACACCATTTGAGGAAATACTTGAAAGTTTAAAAAAATTTATTGAACAAGGTAAAATTAGATACATTGGTCTATCTAATGAAACTGCATGGGGTTTATCAAAATTTCTTGAAATATCAAAATTAAAAGATTTACCAAAAATGATGTCGGTGCAAAATCCATACAATTTACTTAATAGAACTTATGAAGTTGGACTTGCAGAAATTTCTGTTAGGGAGAAAAGTGGTTTGTTAGCCTACTCGCCTTTAGCATTCGGATACTTAACAGGAAAATATAGAAATAATAATTTACCAGAAAAATCAAGAATGAAACTATTTAAAGATTTCACAAGATATAAAAATGAAAATGGTCAAAAAGCTATCGAAGAGTATTATAAGTTATCGCAAAAATTCAATATTGATTTTACTCAAATGTCATTGAAGTTTTGTGAAATTCAGCCATTTATGACAAGTGTGATAATAGGTGCAACGACAATCGAGCAGTTGAAAACAAATATAGAAAGTGTAAATGTAAGTTTATCAAGCGAAATTTTAAATGAGATTAATAAAATTCAAAAAATGTTCCCAAATCCATGTCCATGATTAAAAAGATTTTATTCACATTTATATTTTTTACTTTTTTATTCACATCAAAATCTTTTGGAGAAGATCTAAAAAAAATTGGTAAATATAAAGATTGGGAAACAATGGTTTTAGCAGAAGCATCTGGTAAAGTATGTTTTGCTCAGTCTTCTCCAATTCTGCAATCTCCTAAAACAAATAAAAGAGATGCTAGATTATTTGTAACATTTAGACCTGGTGAAAAAATTGCAAATGAAATCAGTACTACTGCTGGTTATGAATTTAATAAAAATAATACTGTAATAGCAACCTCTGGAAATAACAAATTTAAATTTGATATTAAGCAACAAGGTTTTGCATGGATGACTAGTAATAAAAAAGAAAAGATTATGGTCAAGATTATGAAAAAAGGGTCAAGAATAATGGTAACGGGATACAATGAAAAAGGCTCTCAAACAATCGACCATTATTCATTATTGGGATTCACTAAAGCTTATAACACTGCAAAAAAAGCTTGTAGCTAGTTAATGAAATCAAAAAAAAGAATTGTATTAGCTTACTCAGGCGGTTTGGACACATCTATTATTCTTAAATGGCTTCAAGAAAATTATGATGCAGAGGTAGTTTGTTACACTGCAGATATCGGACAAGAAATAAATAGAAAAAAAATTTTTTCTAATGCAAGAAAATTTGGTGTCACAAAAATAATTATAAATGATTTAAAAGATATTTTTGTTAAAGACTATGTATTTCCAATGATCCGTGGTCATGCAATTTATGAGGGTGTTTATCTATTAGGAACCTCAATCGCCAGACCTCTGATAGCAAAGGATCAAATAAAGGTTGCAAAAAAATTCAAAGCATATGCAGTATCTCATGGGGCTACTGGAAAAGGAAACGACCAAATAAGATTTGAGCTTGGTTATCATTATTTTGGTCCCAAAATAAAAATTATTGCACCATGGAGAATATGGAATTTAAAATCTCGATCAGATTTAATTAATTATGCGAAGAAACGCAATATTCCAATCCCAAAAGACAAAAAAGGTGCATCTCCTTTTTCAGTAGATGATAATTTATTTCATACATCAACTGAAGGTAAGTTGCTAGAAAATCCAAAAAATTCCGCACCAGAATTTATTTTTCAAAGAACTGTTTCTCCAGAAAAAGCTCCTAACAAAGCTACTCATGTAACAATTAATTTTAAAAATGGTGACCCCATTGGTCTTAATGGAAAAAAATTTGGACCAGCAAAATTATTATTAAAACTTAATCAATTGGCGGGAAAAAATGGAATAGGAAGAGTTGATCTTGTTGAAAATAGATTCCTAGGCATCAAGTCTAGAGGAGTTTATGAAACTCCAGGAGGTACATTGTTAATCCATGCACATAGAGCGATTGAGTCAGTTACGCTTGATAAAGAAACAATGCACAAAAAAGATGCAATAATGCCAAGGTACGCAGAATTGATCTATAATGGATATTGGTTTTCAAAAGAAAGGTTTAAACTTCAAAAAATTGTGGATTTAAAAAAAAATAAAATAAATGGATCTGTTAAACTAAAACTTTATAAAGGCAATATTACAATTCAATCAAGAATGACAAAAAGCAATGCTTACTCAATGAAAAAAGTTTCGTTTGAAGAAAATAAATCATTTATTAAATCAAATGTAGAGAAATTTATAAATTTTCATAAAAAAAAGTTAAGAAACTAGCTAATTATTTGGTGACAAATTGGGGATTGTTTATTTTTGAAAAAAACTTAATTTAAATTAATGGAATCGTTTAAAAATTGGATGAAAGATACAGCAAACATTTTGTTTGATGATAGCAAAAATGATCTTAGATCATTACCTAAAACTGTAAGATTGCAAATTTTATTGGTGTTAAGTTTTATTTGGACTACTGTTTTTAGTTTGTACGTATTCTCATACACAACTTTCGTATTTGGGTGGACTGGACTTTTTTTAGCCCATATTGGATTGATATTTGCGGTATATTTAACATTTAAACATTTTCATAGAGCTGAGGAAAACTCTGCCAGCGTTTTTAAAACAAAAAATTTTGACCCATTTAAAATAATGGTGCTCGTTTTTGTAATCGTTTTTATATTTGTGTTTTCAAAAGGAATTGAAGTGTTGACAAGTCCAAATCCATATTCTTACTCAATTCCGTATGATGGTTCCTCAAAATCAGTATTTGAAAAATGGTTACCATTTAGTAAAGATAAATAATGGAAAAGATAGCTAAAAACCTACAACTTCTTTTAATGTGTATCATTCTAGTAAGCACTGTAATTGCAGTTGGAATAGAGATTTATAAAATGTTTGAAAATCGATCAGTAACCTTAGCTGATTTGCTGCTAATGTTTCTTTACTTAGAAGTGCTAGCGATGGTTAGAGTTTTTTGGAATCAGCAATCTATAAGTATTACATTACCACTACTTATAGCTATTACAGCATTAGCACGATTTATTATTTTACAAGGAAAAGAAATGGATCCAAGTGCGTTAGTATATGAGGCAGTAGCAATAGTTTTAATTGCAGGTGCTATTGTAATCTTGAGATTAAGACATAGCGATAAATTAGGTCTAAAGAAAAAAAAATCGAAATAATTTAAAATGAATTTTGAAGCTTCAAGGGCTAAGGCCTTAGACAAACTAAATTATTTTGTGGAAAACAATCTCTCAGAGTATTCAAAACTCAGAAACTTTGATTACGGACCTGATAACAGGTCTAATATATCTTGTTTATCTCCATATATTACTCACGGAATTATTAATGAAAAGGAAGTTATCAAAAAATCTCTTAATAAATTTTCATTCGCAAAAAATGAAAAATTTATTCAAGAAGTATTGTGGCGTACATATTGGAAAGGTTGGTTAGAATTAAGACCCAGTGTTTGGACAGATTTTTTAACTGAACTAAAAAAGATTAAAGAAGATTTTCAAAACAATCAAACTTATAAAAACGCGATTGAGGGAAAAACAGACGTAGAGTGCTTTAACTATTGGGTCAACGAACTCAAAGAAAATAATTATTTGCATAATCATACTAGAATGTGGTTTGCCAGTATTTGGATTTTTACGCTAAATTTGCCATGGCAATTGGGAGCGGAATTTTTTATGCAACATCTTTATGATGGAGACGCTGCATCAAACACTCTTGGATGGAGATGGGTTGCAGGTGTTCAAACACAGGGAAAACATTATTTAGCAAGTGAGTGGAATATCAAAAAATTTACTAATAATAGATTTGGTAATATTAAATTAAATGAAAACGCTCCGCCCAAGATTTCTGAAAAGAAATACTCAATTTTAAAACAGGATTTTACTAATCCTGAAAATATTAATCAAAATAATTTGATAATATTCGAGAATAACCTCTGCTTTGAAACAAGTGATTTTCAAAATAATAAATTTAAAAAATTTTATATAATTTCGAATAAAAATGAAAATAGATGCATCAAACTTAGTGAAAAAGTTCTAAAATTTAAGTCTTCACTTATTCAAGACCAGGAACAAAGATTTAAAAATCAATCTATTGATTGTGAAGTTATAGATATTAGCGAAATTAAAAAGATAGAAAAAGCAGTCGGGTTGTATCCAACTGTTGGAGAAAATTTAGATTATTTGAATTCAAATACTTTGCAAATCAATTTCCTTTATAGAGAACTTGATCAAAACTCTTGGCAATATTGTAATAAAGGTTTCTTTAACTTTAAAAATTATATTCCAAAAATTATTTCAACACTTAACTAAAACCATCTAAACATGCCAATAATCCCAGCTGTAGCATAAAAGAATTGTAAAAATAATATTCCTCTATGACCACCTCGATAAGCCCAAATTCCAATTAGAATTGCAGATATAAGTAGTAAACAAAAACCAAAAAACTCTATACCAATGTTCATAGCCACAAATAATGAGTACATTATTGCAGTGATAACACCTGCCCACTCAAAAATTTTATTATTCATAAAAGTTTTTTAAAGTTATTATAAAGAATCTTAGAATAATTATTCATATCTGTCATATTATCTTTAGCAGATTGATCAAATTTTTCTAACGCTCCATTTCCTAACTGATCTTCAAGGGCTTTTTTATATTCTGGTACACATCCCCACTCTTTTACAGTCGTTTCTTTTATCTCAATGTGGAATTGAATACCGTAAGCATGATCTTGATATTTAAAAATTTGATATTTAGTAATTGGAGATGACGCCAACAAAGTGACATCATTATTATTTTCTATTTCTTGGACCTCGTAAGAGTGCCATTGTAAACTTTTAATTTGGTCAGGAAATTTTGAGAATAAGTTGTCTTTATTTTTTTCTTGGGTGAAATTGATGTCCATCATTCCAATCTCTGCTGGCCTTGATTTAACAATTTTACCACCAACAACCTCACCTAACAACTGACAACCTAAACAAAAACCTAAATATGGTTTTTTTAAATCAATAACAAATTCTTTAATTCTTTTTTTTTCCTCAACTAACCAAGGAAATTCTTTTTCCATATAAGTATCCATCGGACCTCCCATACAAAACATTCCATCGAATTCATTCAAATTTGTTGGAATTTTTTGACCCTCATCTAATTCAATTGTAGTAAGATTAAATCCGTCAGCCATCATTAAATCCTTTATATAACCCGGATCTTCAATTTTAATGTGTTGTAGAATAATTATGTTCAATCTAAAAGTTTTCTTAAAATTTATTATCTTGCTAGTTTTATGAAAATATCACCCATACCAGCATCTAAATTTTCTAAAGGTGTATTATTTCTCAACTCGCAATATCTACCCGTCACTTCATGACTTTTAACAAAGTCCACCTCATCTTTCGCACAATTTTTCCCATTGTGCAATAAACCTATTACTATTCGATCATTAAAACTATACACTTCTGATTTATTGATTTTTTCACCATCACAAAAATAATCTTTATTTACTCTATTAGGAAAATCTTTTTTAGAACAAGGATTTTTTATTGTTAAAACATAGAATTCTCTAAAACCATCCTCAAATTTATGTTTCATCTTTTGGGCTTCAGAATACTTCATAAGATCACACGAGCATGGAACACAACACCTATAATAGTTTCCACAAATTTTTTTATTCGTTTTACTTTCTTTTATAAATAAGAATTCTGTGTCACTATTTGGGTCAATTAAAGATCCAGAAACTGCACAATATAATTTGTTAAATTCAACAAAGTCTTTGTAAGTTATTTTTTTATCTATGATGTATTTAAAAAATTTTGGTCCTGCAGCATTTCTATTTTTATCTGGGAATATTCTAGACCAATCAGTAATGAGCTCTTTGTGATAATTTTTTTCTCCCGCAAACGACTTAAGCTGAAATGATATTAAAAATACAATTAAAAATATATTGAATATTTTTTTCATTTCTGCCTTACAATAATTGTTTGGTTAAGTTTCTTTATATCAATCATTTTTTTACTTCCATTTGTCCATCTAATTTCTACTTTAAAATTTTTTTCTTTTTTTCTAATTCCATAATGTGCCACAGGTTCCATTTGGCATAAGTAACCGGATCCTGCATCAATCGTTTTTGAGTGTTTTCTTTGATTAGTTATTAATGTTACAGTGGCTCCTCTTGCTGGTGAACCATATTTATTTAACGGTTTAATCCTTAGGTATTTATTTCCTTTATTTACTTTTGCTTTATACAAAGTTAATGTTTGTGCTTTACTTTCGCCACGAGAAACTAATAACTCTAAAATTCCATCATTATCTATATCCGCGACTGCAGCCCCAGTTCCGTATCCATTAGCTTCGAGCCCTACCTTAAAATCTATCTGCTCAAATTTTCCATTATTTTTAATACGAAATAACTTATTTGGTTCTGCTATATTGTTCATGAAAACTTCATCAAAACCATCATTATCAAAATCTGCGGAAATAATTGTTCTTATTCTAGAGGGTTCATCAAAATCTTTATTTCCAATGTCTTTAAATTTATTATTTTCCAAGACCCAAGCTCTGTGATATCCAAGCCAATTACCACTTAAAATATCTAATCTACCCCGGTAATATATGTCTGATAGAGCTGTGCCCCTTCCATTTTGGATTGAATCATCTAATCTATAATCAAATGCAACATCATCGAAATTTCCATTATTATTTTTAAAAAGAAAATTTGCTCCTCTCTCATTGGCCGCAAAAATATCTGCTCTTTCTGTCAAGATATGCCCTGATACAACTGCTCTTCCACCAGTAATATTATCAAGATTTAAATTCTCAGCTTTATCTTTGATAAGTTCATTTTCAATCTCATAAAACCTTGTTGGTCCTCCGTAGTTTGCAACATAAATTCCATATTCACCATCTCCCTTTCTATCTACACAAACAACAGATCTTCCTGCTGTTAAATTTAGATTTTCTCTATTTTTTTCTAATTCAAATAAATCAAAATAATTATTATCTTTTATGTCCAATAATCTGTCTGAATATTTTTTAACTCCACTATATGTATCAGTATTTAAAAAGTAGATTTCTTCAAAGCCATCTTTATCTATATCACAAGCAGCAACACCAATGGCTTTCTTTGAAGTGTCTGAGAAAATTTTTTGTTGGTTTATATTTTTCAATTTTCCATCCTGAAAAGATAACGCTAAATTCGGAAAACCAAAACCTGTAACTAAAAACTCATAGTTTCCATCCATATTAAAATCTGTTACTGAAATTCCATAACTCAGTCTTTTTTCATTATTCTCAATAATTTTTGATAGATCCTCAAAAAATTCTGCGCGAACGTTGTTTGTAAGAATTATTAATAAAAATAAAATCAAATAGTTATAAAAATTTTTCATTTTTTTGATGAACATTTTTTTGAACAATACTTAACTTTTTCCCAATTAAGTCTCCATTTTTTTCTCCACTTAAAAGGCCTTTGACATATTGGACAAACCTTAATTGGTAAATTTTCTTTTTTCACTAAATTGTATTTTCTTTAATGAATTTATCCGCAGCTGACAAAATCAATTTTTTTCTTTCATTTTTCATTTTATCGAAAATTCTGACCATCATTGAAAGCCTTGGATTTTTTAAAAAAAACTTTCTATTTCTATCTATAAATCTCCAATAAAGACCATCCATTATATTGCACCAATCACCTCTTTTAAAATCCATCATCTTCATAAAATAACTTGATCCACAAATGTATGGTTTAGTTGCAAATATTCCACCATCACTAAACAATCCCATTCCATAAACATTTGGAACCATCACCCAATCTGATGAGTCCACAAACATCTCCATAAACCACTTGTAAACAATAGTGGGTTTAATCTCGCAGAGGTTCATGATGTTTGATAAAATCATGAGTCTTTCAATATGGTGAGACCATCCATGATTTAATGCATTCTTAATTGCATAATCCAATGGTGGTAATCCAGTAGTCCCATCATACCAGGATTTTTTCATCTTACGATTTTGTTTGAAAAAATTTCCTGTCTCCATTTCATTAGAATAACTTTGATAAATTCCTCTCATAAATTCTCTCCAACCAATTAATTGACGAACGTACCCTTCTAAAGAATTTAGTCTTATTTTTTTACTTTTATGAAAATCTAAAATTTTTTTTATTATAAATTCCGGTGTGATTAAACCTAAATTTACATAAGGGCTTAGTGCACTATGAAATAAAATATTATCTTTTTGATCAACTGCATCCTCATAATCACCAAATAAATTTGATTTTTCTTTAATAAAAAAATTTAAAAGCTTCAATACATCATTGTGTTCTGTAGCAAACCAGAAATTTTTAGTACTCCCGGGATGATCCTTAAATAGCTTTTCAACAATAGGCTTTAGGTTTTTAGTATGAGAGGTTTCATTTATTTTTGGAAATTTTGGGATTGAAATATTTTTTGGTAATTTATTTCTATTATCCTCATCAAAACTCCACTTACCTCCAGAAGGATTCCCATCAGCACCCATTAGTATTCCAGATTTTTTTCTGACATCTTTGTAGAAAGTTGCCATAAATGGTTTTTTAGATTTAGATAAATATTTTTTAAAATCCTCTCTTGAATTTAAAAACATTGGAGTCTGGATAATATTCCATTTTATTTTTTCTTTATTAGTAAATTGATTTATTTTTTTTTCAAAAAACTTATCTTCAACTTCAAAACTGGATATTTCCCTTATTTTTTTTGAGCTAATTACTTTTTTAAGCTTTTTGAAATAACTATCTTTAAATTCTTTATCCTCTATTTTAGAGTATTCAATTTTAAATTTATCTTTTTTAAGTACATCAGCGTGGGATCGCATTGATGACAAAAATAAAAGAATTTTTTGTTTGTGATGTTTTTCATAAGTACATAACTCATAATCTTCAGCCATGAAAAAAAGGTGGTCTTTTTTGAAGCGGTCTAAGTATTTTGATGGAAATAATTGATTGCCCAGTATAAAAAATAACTTCATAAATAAAATATAACTAATTAAATTTTTTATGTCAGAAAAATATCTTATTTTTGGTGCGACAGGTTCAATCGGATCTAGCTTGGCTGAACAATTAGTAAATTCTGGAAATAGCGTACATTTAGTAGGTAGAGATGAAAACGAGGTCAAAAATATTTCAGAGAGATTAGGGTGTCCTTTTACTATCGCAGATGTTTTGGAAGAAGGATTTATAGAAAAAGTTAAAAATGATATTTCAGATGTAAAAGGAGTTGCTTATTGTGTTGGTTCAATTGATTTAAAACCTGTAAGAATGGTAGCAGAGCAAGATTTTGTAAAATGTATGAAATTGAATCTTTATTCTGCAGTTGAAGTTATTAAGGGGTATCAAGAGAGTTTGAAAAAAAATAAAGGCTCAATAGTTTTATTTTCAACCGTTGCTGCTCAAAGAGGATTTACTAATCACGCAATTATTGCATCAACAAAAGCAGCTGTTGAGGGTTTAACGGTCTCGCTTGCAGCTGAATTTGCTCCAAACATAAGAGTGAATTGTATTGCACCAAGCTTAACTAATTCAAAAATTGCTGAGCCTATGTTAAAGAATAAAGCCTTAGCAGATGGAATTGCAAAGGCCCACCCACTAAAAAGATTGGGAGAGGGTAAAGACTCTGCCTCTTTGGCTAGATTTTTAATCACTGAAGATAGCTCCTGGATAACAGGTCAAATTATTGCAGTAGATGGTGGAAGATCTAAACTTTCATAAGGTGAAAAAACTTTTTTTTGTAATTATATTTTTTACATTTTTTTCAACTAATTTATTTGCTCAAAATTTAAAATTAAAAAAATTAGTTACTCTTAACGACCCATGGGGTTCGTCTTTTATTAATAATCAAGAACTAATTATTACTGAAAAAAGTGGAAAAATTAAGATCATAGATATATTCCAAAAAAAAGCTTTTGAAGTTGATCATAACCTAAATTTTTTAGAACATGGACAAGGCGGACTTTTGGATATCTTATATAAAGATAATTTTATTTATGTTTCATATTCTGAAAACAGAGGTAATGGGAAAACAAGTACCTCTATTGCTAAAGCTATTTTTGATAAAAAAAAATTAAATTTTAAAAATATTTTTCAAGCTGAACCTCCTATTGATTCTGGTTATCATTTTGGTTCAAGGTTAGCGATCAAAGATAATCACATATTTGCCTCTGCCGGTGAAAGAGGTAAAGGCATGATTGCCCAAGACCCCTCAAAACATCCTGGGAGTATTATAAGAATTAATCTTGATGGAAGTATTCCAAATGACAATCCTAAATTTGTAGATAAACCAGATTGGCTACCTGAAATTTATCAAATTGGTATAAGAAATCCTCAAGGTCTAACTTTATCATCATATGATGGTAAAATTTATATGAGTAATCATGGTGCCAAAGGTGGCGATTGGTTTGGTGAAGTAAAAAAAGGTGAAAATTATGGTTGGAAAATATTAGGCTGGGGAGGAAAAAATTATTCTGGCTTTCCTATTGGTCCAAAGTGGAAACCTGGCTTTACAAAAGCAATCCAATATTGGGTGCCTTCAATTGCAACAAGTGCAATTACAATTTATGAAGGAAAGGAATTTAATGAATGGAATGGTCATGCTTTAATTACATCACTAAAAGATCAATCCTTAAGAAAACTTATCTTCAATGATTTGTCCAACATAAAAGAAGATATAATTTTTAAAGATGAGATCGGACGAATTAGAGATATCCAGGTTCATCCAAAAAATGGAAAAATTTATTTTTTGGCGAGTGATAACCTTTGGCTGATGGAGAAGGCTAAATAGATCTTAGTGATCATTGATTTCTTATAAGAGGATAAACCTTTGGATTTAAATATTTGATATTAGTTAATAATATTAACACCAACGTTACTAAACCAACGGATAAACCAAGATAAATCAAAACTTTAAGATCAAACCTCCAGAATAATTCAAATATATTTTCAATAATAAATTTTGAACCAACTACAGCAAACAAAATTGCAATCATTATTACAGATATAAAGATAATCACAAATTCAATCAGCGAAGAAAAAACAATCTCTTTTCTTGAAAAACCTAGAATTTTAAAAACCAAATTTTGGTATTCTCTTACTTTTCCTTGGACCATTATTGCACTTGATATTACAATTAAACCAATGACGATAGTGACTGTTGAAATTACAATAACTGCTATGAAAACTTTATTTAAGACATTAGTTACTTTATTTAAATAATCAGAAATTTTAATCATTGATAAACTAGGGAAAATTTCAAGCATTTTTGTTTCATCAAATTTATTTAAATCATAGAACTTTGTGGTTGCTAAATATTCGTGAGGAATATTTTTTGCAAAGTCAGGGTTAAAAAGCATTGCAAAATTTATATTTAGATCTCTATAATCAACTTGTCTAAAGTTGACTATTTCACCATCAATTTCTCTACCATAAATATTTAAAGTAAATATATCCCCTAATTTAATATTAAAATCTTTTGCAACCTTAGCGTCTAATGATATCTGAAGTTGATTTGGTTTAGACAAATCCCACCACTTACCATCAATAATTAGATTATCCTCAGGAACTTCTTTTGTCCAAGATGATCTCCGTTCACTGCCAATAACCCAATAACTATCATTTTCAGGAGTAATATATGTGTTTGGATTTATACCATTAATTTTTACTATTCCTGAAGAAACCATTGGCACAATTTCAATATTTGCTCCAGGATCCATTGATAAAATTCTTTGTTCAAACTTTTCACGCTCTCCATTTTGAATGCCCACAAAAAAATAATCAGGAGCGATGTCAGGTATTGATTTTGCTATCTCTCTTTTAAAATTAGTTCCAACTAATGCCAAGGTCAAAAGTAATGTAACACCAAGGCCTAAAGACATAATTGTTATAGGTGTAATACTTTTTGATTGTGTAATATTTTTAATAGATACTTTTAAAGGAGTGCTCGAATTAAATTTAAACTTTTTTAGAGAAAATATGATTAACTTCGAAAGTAGAAAAAAGATAATCAAACAAATAAAAAATGCCCCAAAATACCCAAGACTATAAACAAGATTTTCTGATCTATAAGTAAATATTAAAATCAAAATCGACAACATTATAATACTCATGCAAATTAATTTTTTTGAATAATAAAATTGTAAGTTTTGGAATACATTTCTAAATAGACTTGAAGCTTTGACTTGATCGATAGAACTAATTGTAGGAATCGAAAAAATTATCAAAACTAATAAACCTATTAAAAATATTTTTAAAAAATTAAAAAAAGAAAAAAATAAATTTATCTTAAGTCCAAAGCTACTTGACAAATATTTGTCTGCTAATGGCACAATTAATAAACTACTTAAATATGCTGAAATAGTAATTATAAATAATAATATTACCAATTGAAGATAATAAAGTTTTTTAATATTACCAGAATAGAAACCTAAGGCCTTTCTTACTGCTATAGACAAGTTATTTTGATTTATAAAAGACAAAAGAGTATTAGCAATACCAATACCAGCAATAAGCATCGCACTTATTGAGACAAGGGATAAAAATTGTGAAAAGTTACCAATTACTCTTTTTAATCCACTTGCTGCATTTTCTGGATATCTAATTTTTACCTTTTGATCATCTTTAAAAATACTTTCGATTTTTTTTATAATTATTTCTGGATTATCATTGTTATTGAATTTGACTTTATATTCATAATTTAAAAAATTTCCTATTCCGTTAAGTTTTAAGATATCTAAAGTTTGTTTACCTGTTAAAACCCAATCTCCAAAAGTCACAAATCCACTTACATCTGGAACAGATCTTACCTTACCAATAACAAGAAATTTTTGATCTTGAATTTTTACAATTTCATTTGTTTTGATATTTAAGGTTTTTGATAAACTCTCATTAATTAAAATTGTATAAGGTTCAGTTTGCATTCTTTCATAAGCATCAGCTGGTTCATAAGTTACTTCACCATATAAAGGATACTTTTGGTCAACTGTTTTTATTCTAGTGAATAAAGATTTATTTTTCTTTCGATTTGTTGTCGAAAGCATTGTGCTGAATTCAACCATCTCTGATATAGTTGTAAATTCTTCAACTTTATTTAATAAATCTATATTTCCTTGATTTCTATTATAATCAATTTCTAAGTCTCCACCTAAAAGCTCTTTAGCATTTTCTTTGAGTTCCTTTTTTAAACTATCCTCAATAGTAAATATTGCACTTAATATAAAAAGACTAATGAACAGAGTGATGATTATACTAGAGATTTTTTTATAGTTCCTTTTTAAATCTCGCAGAGCATATATTAAGATAAACTTGTATTGATAAAAATTATTTAATTTTTCCATCTTTAATTTTAATTTTTCTGCTTGCGCGGTTAGCAAGTTTTGGGTCGTGTGTTACCATAATTAATGAGGAACCCTCCTCTTTAACATACCTAAATAAAATTTTAGAAATCATATCGGAATTTTCTGTATCTAAATTTCCTGTAGGTTCATCTGCTAAAATTAACTCTGGCTTCATAGCAATAGCTCTTGCGATAGCGACACGCTGTTGTTCTCCCCCAGATAACTGACTAGGTAAATTATTTAGTCGATGTTTTAAGCCAAATCTATCTAAAAGAGATTTGGCTTCTTTTTCAGGATTTTTAAATTTGTTCAATTCAAGAATTAAGGTTACATTCTCTAGGGCTGTATAATTTGGGATTAGATAAAAAGACTGAAAAATTATACCAATATTTTTTTTTCTGATTTTTGACACTTGATCCTCATTTAATTTTGTAATTTCGTGGTCTTGAAAGTATATCTTGCCTGAAGTTGGACGCTCTAAACCACCAATTAACATGATTAAACTTGTTTTTCCTGAACCACTTTCACCTACTATTGAAATAGTTTCTTTTTTTTTTGTGGTCAAATTTATATCTTTTAAAACACAAATATTGTCTTTACCAGTTTGGTATTTAAGATTTATCTTTTTTAATTTAAGAAGAATACTCATGAGCAAAAGTTTTATTATTAAAATAATTATTATCTGTCTACTAACCATTAATGCATATGCAATCGAAAAGATTGTATTATTTGGTGATAGTTTGATGGCTGGTTATGGTTTGTCTGATGACAATAGTTTACCAGTGGTTTTAGAAGAGAATTTAGAAGCAAAGGGTTATAATATTGAGATTGTTGATGGCAGTGTTTCTGGTAGTACATCGTCAGGGGGATTAAATAGAGCTGATTGGACTTTAAGTGAGCCAGATATAGATCTAATAATTTTATGCTTAGGGGCTAATGACATGTTAAGAGGCATCCAGCCAAAAGAAACAAAAAGCAATTTAGAAAAAATTATAAAAATTGCTCAAGATAAAAATATTGAAATTATCCTTGCCGGGATGATTGCTCCAACCTCGCATGGTTTTTCTTATAAGAAAAAATTTGACAAAATTTTTCCTGATCTAGCTAAAAAATTTAAAATAGAGCTTATTCCTTTTTTACTTGAGGGAGTGGCTATGAAGCCGGAGTTTAATCTAAGTGATGGTATACATCCAAATGAAAAGGGCACCATAATAATGAGTAGAACTTTAGAGGAGACAATTGTAAAAACTTACAATAGAAAAAATTAGTTTTAGTGGAAAAAAAACCTTATCACCATTTACCAGACGGTACTTTTAGAAATCCTGAGGGTTCACCAAAACCAGATCCAAATGTTAAATGGTCCTTCAAAATTTTTAATAGAGAGAAAAAAAAGCTTGATATGACAGTTCCCAAAGAACATGTTATTGAAAAAGAGAAAGTTTTGACAGACTTAAAAAAATTTCAAGAAGACGATTATGTAGCATGGATTGGCCATGCAACATTTTTAATTAAGCTTGGTGAAACAACAATTATTACAGATCCAGTATTTTCAAAAAATGCTGGGCCGCTAATTTTTGGACCTAAGAGATTTACCGAACCAGCACTAAAATTAAACGAAATTCCACAAACAGATATTTTTTTACTCACCCATAATCATTATGATCATCAAGATATGATGACGATCCGGAGATTTCCTTTTAAAAATTCCAAAGTTTTACTTCCATTAAAACTTGGTAAATATTTTACCAGTAATGGTTATAGCAATGTGAATGAAATGGACTGGTATGATAAAATTGAAATAAATAAATATTTAGGAATTACTTTTTTACCTGCTGTGCATTGGTCAAAAAGAAGTCTAACAGATACTAATAAAACTTTATGGGGAAATTTTTTGATCGAATATAAAGATATAAAGTTATTATTTGGTTGTGACACTGGAGTAGGAAATATTTATAAAGATATAGGTAATAAGTATGGTCCAATTGATCTTACATTTATAAATATTGGTGCCTATAATTTTTATCCAATAATGCCTTATAAAGATAGGTCGGTTTATCACACTAATCCAGAAGAAGCTTTAGAGGTTGCAAAAAATTTAAAGAGCAAAAAAGTGATTGGAATGCATTGGGGCACGTTTGTTTTATCCCTAGAACCAATCATGGAGCCACCTGTAAGATTTAAAGCTGGAGCGGAAAAATATGGATTTAAAAAAGAAGATACAATTATTTATAAAATAGGTGAATTTGGATCTTTAAAAAAATTACTTAATTATAATTAATTATCTAAAATTTTTTTTTTAGCTTTTTTAAATTCTTCTTCAGTTAAAACACCATCTTTAAGGAGTTGATTTAATTTATTCAATTCATCTGTTAACTTATCATTATTATCAGATAAGTTGTCTTCATGGTCCTGATCTTCTAAGCTCTCATTGGATTTATTTTCTCTTTTGGCCTCAAAGCCTTTCATGATAGCTGTTCCGCCCAAGTAAAGGACAAATGCTAAAATTGGTATCGCTAATCCGAAAAAAATTATTTTTTCCACAATTTAATCCTCATCATCTTCTCTCCAATTTTTTTCATACATTAACCATGCAGCATAAATTACTGAAAATGTTCCAACTATCATACCATAATCAAATCCAGTTTGTTTATCATATAAATACCAACCTAATTGTGTCGCGCCAATTGGTGGAACTGTCAGTATGAGCATAAGAAGTGCAATTCTATAGGGGTATCTAGGTTTTTTCATAACCTATCTTATCAAAAAAAATTTATGGAATTCAATATTATGCTTGCGATCTTTTGAAACAGTCAATCGTATTTTTTAGCAAGCAAGCGATTGTCATTGGACCAACTCCACCAGGAACAGGCGTGAGTGCCTTAGCATTTTTTGAAACTTCATCAAATGCAACATCACCAACGATACCTTTCTCAGTTTTATTGATTCCAACATCGATCACGATAGTATCTTTTTTAACCCAATCACCTTTAACTAATTCGGGAATACCAACGGCTGCAATAATTATATCAGCTTCTAAACACTCTGCTTTTAAATCTTTTGTTTTAGAGTGTGTTATAGTAACAGTGCAATTTTCTTTTAGTAAAAGTTGAGACATTGGTTTACCATTTAAGTTAGACCGACCAACAACAACTGCTTTTTTACCATTTAAGTTAGGTTCTATCTTTTTAATTAACAAATAACATCCTAATGGTGTGCATGGAACAGAACTCTCATAACCTGATGAAAGATTTCCAACATTCATTGGATGAAATCCATCTACATCTTTTGATGGGTCAATCGCTTCAATAATTTTTTGTTTATCAATATGTTTTGGTAATGGTAATTGAACTAAAATACCTGACACAGAGTTATCTTTATTTAATTCATCTATCTTCTCTAAAATAACTTTTTCTTCGACACTATCTGGATATTTAATTACATCTGATTTAAGTCCAACTTCGTTAGCAGATTTTTCTTTATTTCGAACGTAAATCTGACTAGGAGTTAAGTCTCCAATCAAAATTACTGTTAACCCTGGAACTTTATTGTACTTAATTTTAAGATCAGATACTTCCTTTTTAAGCTGTTCCCTTAATAGTGCTGCTTCTTTTTTTCCATCAATTAAAATCATATATTCTAGAATATCATTGGTGCGATGTAGAGCTTCATACACATTTCTATAAACCAAATCAATAGCAGTAAAATAATTGGAGAAATATCTAACGCTCCCAAATTTGGTAAAAATCGTCTTATTCTTCTTAAAAATGGTTCTGTCAACCTGTAAGTAAAATCTAAAACTGCATAAACAAATCTATTTTGAGTATTCAATACATTAAAAGCGATTAACCAGCTGATGATAACATTGGCAATCACTACATATGAATAAAGTTTTAATAATTGTAAAACTAAATAAAAGATAGCAATCATTTTTTTTCAATATAAATCGAAGAACTTGGAAATGCGAAAGAGGCCTTATTATTTTCAACAATTTGTTTTATTGCAATTGCAAGTTTTTCTTTTACTGAAAGCCATTCGTTCCAACTATCCGATTTTGTGAAACAACGCACATACATGTCTATAGAACTATCTGAAAACTTATCGACCCTAACTGCAATTCCTATATTAGTGTCAAAATCATCACTTTTTTTTATGTGATCTTCAATTTGATCTCTTATATTTTTTAATTGATCAACCGAAGTGTCATATTGGAGAGTAATAATCCAGCTAATTAACCAGTTTGAAGTTTCACTTACATTTACAACAGCATTTTCTGCAAATTGAAAATTTGGAATTATTGCTAATGATTTATCGAATTTTCTGATTGTTGTTGATCGAAAACCAATTTTTTCAACAATACCCTCAATTATTCCATCAACAGAAATCCAATCACCGATTTTAAATCTTTTTTCAACTAATACCAAAATCCCAGAAATTAAATTTTTAAACAAATCTTGAGCACCCAATGCAACTGCTACTCCAAACAAACCTAAACCAGCAATAATTGGTCCAATCTTTATTCCCCATAATTCTAAGACTGCTGCAAGCCCTAGTATGAATATTAATATCTTTAAAGATTTAATAATCCATCCAATGAGTTCTCTTGTTAATAATTTATCAAGACCACTTAAGATATATGAGACTGGTTCTATAATTTGATGAATAACCCAAAAAATTAATATGGTTATTAGAGTTCTATTTATAGTATCGACAATTTCTCTACCTTCCATAGAAAATGTCATGTAATAACTTGCTATAAAAAAACCTAAAACAATTGGTAAAAATCTTGCAGGACCAATTAAAGATTTTACGAAAGTATCATCTAATTTATTTGTTGTTCTTTTTGAAATAATTTCTAACTTTTTGATTACAAGTTTACTAATAAGACCTCTGAAAATTAAAAAAATTAAAAAAATTCCTAAACCAATTAATATTTGTAAGATATCAACACCTAAAATACCTTTGTTCCATACCGATAGAAATATTTCAGAAAAATTATTAAACAATTCCATAATTAAATTTTATATAACAAAAACTCTTCTTCTCCAGGATTAAAAAGAAATATTTTTTTCCACTTAATTTCATTCAATATAGATGAAGTTTTCTCGCCAATACACGATAAATTAGTATTCATCCATAAGCTTTCAAATTGATGATTTTTGACAAAACTCAAAAAACTTTGAGCACTATTCTGTGAATAAATATAAACCATATCAGGCATGTTCAATTTTAAATCTTTTACAAAACTTTCATTGAATTTTTGATTATGTTTTACTCTATAATTAATCACTCTTTTTATGCCATAGCCCTCTTTCATGAGTTGTTGATCTAAATCAACAGATATAATTTCACCGCTGACATAAAGTAACTTTTTACTTTTTGTTTCGTAAGTTTGTAAAATTAACTCTTTTAAATTAGAAACATTACCCTCTGCAGCTATTGTGTTTTGAAATCCTGATGATCTAGCCTTTTTTTCAGTTGAATTACCAACACAAAAACATTTGATATTTTTGTCTATGTTATTTTGATCTAAATATTTCACTGCATTAGCACTGGTAAAAATAATTCCTCCATATTCAGAAAATTTAATTTCCTCATAATTAACCTTTTCAATATTAAGCAGTGGGATGTGCGAAACTTGATGACCTAATGATTTAAACTTTAAAATCATTTCTGAACAATCTTCCAGTGGTCTTGTTAATAAAATATGCATATTATTTTTTGTAAGAATTATTTGATTGCATTTTTAAATTCTGCCCAATTTGTTTACCTATCTCTTTAAATTTATCAATCTGGCCAGATTTCTTTTCATAAAATCTTTGAGAGCCATCTATTGAAAAAAGTTCAGCCTCAACTACAATTTTATCACTTTCTATTTTTGAATAAACGCCTATTGCTGTTTCACAATCTCCCTCTAAAACTTTGAGGACATTTCTCTCAGCATGAGCTCTTTTAAAGGTTTCTTCATGATTTACTTTTTTTAAAATTGAAATAATTTCTTTATCTGCTTCACGACATTGGAGTGCAATTATTCCTTGTCCAGCACTTGGTATGATTTCTTGTGCTGAGAAAATTTCAGCTATTTCATTCTCAAGATTTAAATTTTTAATCCCTGCATAAGACAAAATTATTGCATCATAATTTCCATCTTTTAGTTTTTTAATTCTAGTATCCACATTACCTCTAATTATTTTGCATGTTAGATCAGATCTTAATTTTTTAATTTGAAATTCCCTTCTAAATGAAGATGTTCCTATAATTGATTTTAGCTTAAGATCATTTAATTTTTTCTTGTTATTTGTTATCAAAATTTCTCTTGGATCATTTCTCTCCAAAAAACAGTCTGTTTTAAGTCCGCTAGTTTCTGTTGCTGGCATATCTTTTAATGCATGTACTGCAATGTCGATACTTTTATTCTCTAACTCTTTTTCAATTTCAGTTGAAAACAATCCTTTGCCACCTATATCAGATAACCTAGTATCTTTAACTTGATCGCCTTTTGTTGAAATAGATTTAATTTCAATATCATTTGTATCTAAAGTAGTTTTTTTAATAATTTGTTCTTTAGCTTTTTGGGCATACAACAATGCTAATTTACTACCTCTTGAACCTATGATAATTTTTTTAGTCATAAATAAATTTATTTCTTTCTTGTATTGGAAATGTACAATTATTAAAAACTATTTGTATGAGTAAAAAACCCTTAATTCTTGGAATTGAAACTAGTTGTGATGAAACAGCTGCCTCAGTTATAACTGAGAATGACCAAGGGAAACCTATAATTTTATCAAACATTGTCTCTAGCCAAACTGATGTCCACAAAGAATTTGGAGGTGTAGTTCCAGAGTTAGCGGCCAGATCACATATCGAAAAAATAGATTTAATCGTGAAGAAAGCTTTGGATGAAAGTGGAATAAAAATTAAAGATATTGATGCAGTAGCTTCGACTGCAGGTCCTGGTCTAATCGTTTGTTTGTCAGTAGGCTTAAGCTTTGGGAAAGCTTTTGCCTCTTCAATAAACAAGCCTTTTATAGCTGTAAATCATTTAGAAGGACATGCGTTGAGTCCAAAATTAGTTTCAAACTTAAATTATCCTTACCTCCTGCTATTAATTTCGGGTGGTCATTCACAATATTTAAATGTTCAAGGTCTTGGAAAATATAAAAGACTCGGAACAACTATTGACGATGCACTAGGTGAAGCTTTCGACAAAACTGCAAAACTTTTAGGAATAGAATTTCCTGGAGGACCCCAAATCGAGCTTTGGGCAGAAAAAGGTAATCCAAATTCTTATGATCTACCAAAACCTATCATTAATAAGGGTGGTTGTAATTTGTCATTTGCTGGTCTTAAAACTGCAATCCTGAAGATAAGTAAAACCATTGAAACAGAGCAAGAAAAATTTAATTTGGCAGCTTCTTTTCAAAAAACAATTGAAGAAATATTGAAAAAAAAAACCAAAATTGCTTTTAATGAATTTGAAAAACAAAATGATATACAAGATAAAATTTTTGTTGTTGCGGGTGGTGTAGCAGCAAATAAAAAAATAAGATCTATGTTGATAAACTTGTGTAAAGAAAATGATTATCAAAGTGTTTTTCCACCAATTGAAATATGTGGGGACAATGCTGCAATGATAGCAATGGTAGGTTTGGAAAAGTATAAATTAAAACTTTTTAATAACCTAGATCATCCAGCAAAACCAAGATGGCCCTTAGATGAAAATGCATTATTTTTAAAAGGTGCTGGGGTTAAACTTTAATGCAATATTGGTTACTTAAGTCAGAACCTGACGTTTGGTCAATTGAACAACAAAAAAAAGCTGGTATTAAAGGTGCTCCTTGGGATGGAGTAAGAAATTATCAAGCTGCCAAAAATTTAAAATCAATGAGAGAAGGAGATAAATGTTTTTTCTATCATTCGAACATAGGAAAGGAAATTGTTGGTATTGTTGAAGTTATCAAGGAAGCATATTTAGACAAGACAGATAAATCTGGTCGATTTGTTGCTGTTACAGTAAAGTTTCTAAAAAAATTAAATAAGCCAGTAAGTCTTGAGGATATTAAGAAAAACAAGCAATTAAGCCATTTATCACTTATTAAACAAAGCAGACTATCAGTAATGCCAATAGATTCTAAAAGCTGGAAAATTTTAAATAACATGGGTAAGATTTAGAAATAATATTTATGCCTAAAAAAAAGAAAAAATCTAAATCAAGAAAAAAAACCTCAAAAAGAAAGAAGGTTAAAAAAAGAAAAAAAATTCTTAAAAGAAAAAAAAAGATTAGAAGTAAGATTAAAAAAGTTAAAATTAATAACGAAGGCTCAACTCAAGAACTAATTTTTAAACCAAAACCAGAATGGGTGAAAAGTGGTTTAATTAATAAATCTCAATATCAGAATAAATATACTGACTCTATTAAGAACAATAATGCTTTTTGGAAAAAAGAAGGAAAAAGAATTTCATGGATAAAACCATATAAAAAAATTAAAGATGTGAAGTATAGCAAAGATGAAGTTAAAATAAAATGGTTTGAAGATGGAACTTTAAATGCCTCTGCTAATTGTATTGATCGACATTTAAAAGATAAAAAAGATAAAACAGCTATAATTTGGGTAGGTGATGATCCTAAGGATACTCAAAAAATTTCTTATAAACAACTTCATCAAAAAGTTTCAAAAGCAGCTAATGGTCTAAAAAAATTAGGGATACAAAAAGGAGACAGAGTAACAATATATTTAACTATGATACCCGAGCTGGCTGTTTTGATGTTAGCTTGTGCAAGAATAGGAGCCATACATTCTATAATATTTGGAGGGTTTTCAGCAGAGTCTATTTCTGGAAGAGTAAATGATTGTAAATCAGAATACATTATAACAGCTGATGAGGGTGTTAGAGGTGGAAAAACAATTCCCTTAAAAGCAACAACCGATGAAGCATTAAGTAATTGTCCTGATGTTAAAAAATGTATTGTTGTCAAAAGAACAGGAAACTATGTTTATTGGGATGACAACAGAGATGTTTGGTATCATGATCTAATTAAAGATGTCCCAAGTCATTGTGAACCTGAGGAAATGAATGCTGAAGATCCTTTATTTATTCTTTATACGTCTGGATCTACAGGTAAACCGAAAGGTGTACTACATACAACAGGCGGGTACATGGTTTATGCTTCCATGACTCATCAATACATATTTAACTATAAGCCTAAAGATATTTATTGGTGTACTGCAGATATTGGTTGGGTAACAGGTCATAGTTATATTATTTATGGTCCCTTATCTAACGGAGCTACTACAATAATGTTTGAGGGAGTACCAAATTATCCGGACAGCTCAAGATGGTGGCAGATTGTTGATAAATATAAAGTTAACACTTTTTATACTGCTCCAACAGCTATAAGAGCCCTTATGCGAGAGGGTGATGATCCAGTAAATAAAACATCTCGAAAATCTTTAAAATTATTGGGTACAGTCGGAGAGCCTATAAATCCAGAGGCTTGGATGTGGTATTACAAAACAGTTGGAAACTCAAAGTGTCCAATCGTAGATACCTGGTGGCAAACAGAGACAGGTGGAATTTTAATTGCACCTCAAACAGGAGCTATACCTTTAAAACCTGGATCAGCAACAAAACCTTTTTATGGAATTAAACCTGTTCTTGTCGATAAAGATGGAAAAGAAATTAAAGGTGCTGGAGAAGGGAGACTTTGTATAGCTCAGTCGTGGCCAGGCCAAATGCGAACTGTTTATGGCGATCATCAAAGATTTATTGATACTTACTTTTCTCAATTTGATGGAAAATATTTTACTGGAGATGGGTGCAGGCGAGACAAGGATGGGTATTACTGGATCACTGGACGAGTAGATGATGTAATAATTGTATCAGGACACAACTTGGGTACTGCTGAAATTGAAAGTGCTTTTGTTGCTCATCCTAAAGTTGCTGAAGCTGCTGTGGTTGGTTATCCACATGACATTAAAGGAAATGGACTTTATTGTTATGTAACTCTTAACGCAGGTGAAACTGAGACAGGAGATCTTGAAAGAGAACTAAAATTATGGGTTAGAAAACAAATAGGTCCATTAGCAACTCCTGACTTAATTCACTTTACTCCAGGGCTTCCAAAAACAAGATCTGGAAAAATAATGAGAAGAATTCTTAGAAAGATTGCAGCAAATGAACATGGTCAATTAGGTGATACTACTACTTTAGCTGATCCAAGTGTTGTTGATAGTTTAGTTGACAATAGAAAAAATACTTAGAGACCTAATCTTTCTTGAAATTCTTTCTTAACGATATCCCATTTGAGAATGACTGAATTCAAAACTATTTTACGATCTAAAGTTTTTAGCTCCTCTGCAATCGGAGCCCACTTGTATAAAGATAATGCGCTCGGATTAAAAGGGAGATCACTATGATAAGTATCCCAATTCATTTTCTCAAATCTTTCATCAAAATTTTTTTTAGTGTTTTCGATAATATCTAAAGGCATTTTATTTGAAATTTCATCGTCTAGAATTTTAAAAAAAATTTCTTTAGCTTTATTGGTATCTTCATAGTTTGTAGTTGCTTTTAAATAAGAGAAAGTAAAAAACGTAAGATCTTGTAAAGCTACAGCATAGATATTCCACTTAGCTAAATTAACTGACTTCATAAATTCATCATTTTCAAAATGAAGGACATACCTAGTACCCATCCTGGTTTTTAAATAACCATACAAAGTAACTTGTGAAACCCAAGCTGATTTTGTTTGAATAAAATCCTCTAATTCATCTAATGATTTTATTTTTTTTTTAGGGATAAATGCTTTAAAAAGGGCAAATAGATAGATCTTAAAGTCCCTCAAGGTAAGATCTTTCCAGGTAAGTTTATATTTTCCCATAAAATAAGCTATTTTTGATAGTTATAACCCATAAATCGGACTAATTTGAGCAATTTTAACACTTTAAATCTCCTCGATAATGGTTATGGTTTTTACCAGTTATAACTAAAAAGAGAGAGGTATAAATGTCAAAACAAGAACAACACTGGGAAAAATCCAGAGGTTTGCTATTCATGACACTAGCAATCTGGTTTGTATTCTCAATTGGCATCTTCTTATTCGGGGCTGAAATGAATGAAGTTACGGGACCATTTGGTTATCCGTTAACTTATTGGTTCACTTGTCAAGGTTCTCTTGGTGCTTTCGTAATCCTAATTTTCTGGTTTGCGAACAGGCAGGAGAAAATTGATGAAGAGTTTGGCTTCTCAGAAAGAGGGGATGACTAAATGATCAAAGGTAATTTTATAGACAATTTACCTAAGGTTTATGGAATCTATACAGGTGGTTTTTTAGCTTTCATAATCATTATGTCAATTGCCGAGCAGATGGGTATGACTGCGAAAACAATCGGAATTTGTTTCGTTGCTTTCACAGTAGCCATCTATGCTATAATTGGTTATCTATCACGTACAGCTCAAGCTGATGCTTATTACGTAGCTGGAAGACAAGTGCCAACTGTATTCAATGGAATGGCTACTGCAGCAGACTGGATGTCTGGTGCATCATTCGTTGCAATGGCAGGAGGTATTTACTTCAAAGGTTACGGATATATGGCACTACTTGTAGGTTGGACTGGTGGATATGTATTAGTTGCATCTTTATTAGCACCTTACTTGAGAAAATTTGGTTGTTACACAGTTCCAGATTTTATTGGTACAAGATATGGTGGTAATTTAAGTAGATTCATGGCGGTAGTAGTTTTAACTGTCGCATCATTTACTTATGTGACTGCACAAATTAACGCTACAGGTACTATTGCATCTGTTGCACTTGATATTCCATTCCAATACGCAGTTTATGTTGGATTAGTAAGTATCTTACTATGTTCAATGTTAGGTGGTATGAGAGGAGTAACTTGGACACAGGTTGCACAATATATTGTACTAATCATAGCTTACTTATTACCAGTATTCTGGATCAGTAACAAAATGGGTGCGGGTTTCTTCCCACACTTTATGTTAGCTGATGAAGTATCAAGAATTGCTGAATTAGAAGCTCAGTTTGGTTTTGTGAAAAACTCTGCTGAAAATCTAAAAGAGGTGCCAAAAGGTTTGGCTGGTATAACTAAAGCTCACTCAGCGGTGAATGCAACGCCTTGGGCGTTTATTTCATTAGCACTAGCGATGATGATGGGAACAGCTTCATTGCCTCACGTGATGATGAGATATTTCACTACTCCAAGTGTAAAAGCAGCTAGAAAATCAGTAGGTTGGTCTTTATTCTTTATCTTCCTACTTTATTCTTCTGCTCCAATGTTAGCGACACTATCTAAGTTGTCATTGATTGATCCAACATTACCAACAGGTATTATTGGTAAATCAATTTCAGAAGTTCAAGCGATAGATTGGTATCAAAACTGGAACCAAGCAAACTTAATGTTTGTAAGCGACTTTAACGGAAATGGAACTCTTGAATTAAATGAGTTTTTCATGGGTGGTAAAGCCGTTGTGTTAGCAACTCCAGAAATAGCTGGATTACCATACGTAATCTCAGGTCTAGTTGCTGCTGGAGGTATGGCTGCTGCCATGTCAACAGCTGATGGTTTGATTCTAGCAATCGCAAACGCAATCTCACACGATGTTTATTATAAAATCATCGATCCAAAAGCTGAGACTGCTAAGAGACTAGTTGTTGCAAGGGTACTACTTGTGGTAATTGGTTTTGCTGGAGCAACTATTGCGGCTCTTGAGATTCAAGGTATCTTAGGTTCAGTCATCTGGGCTTTTGACTTTGCGATGTCAGGATTATTCTTCCCACTTGTACTTGGTGTATGGTGGAAGAGAGCTAACAAAGAAGGTGCTGTAGCTGGTATGTTCTTAGGATTAGTTTCTGGTGCTGCTTACCTAGTTTGGGTAAGAACAGGTGGAAGTGGATTCCTAGGTATTACACAGTTAACATTTGGTATCTTTGGTTCAGCTGTCAGCTTAGTAGCTATGGTTGTTGTAAGTCTAATGACTTCAGCGCCAAACGCTGCAACGCAGAAAATGGTTGATGAGGTTCGAATACCATCAGGTAAATCGATCCTTGGCAAACAACACTAAATAATTATTTTAAGGGGCGATTAATTTCGCCCCTTTTAATTCAAGTCTTTTTCCAATATAAATTCTTAAATGTCGGCTAATTTTCACCCAATGGTGTACATTATTGATTACATACTTGGGGTTATAATGTGGACATTAATTGGCAGAGTTGCAATGAATATTTTCCAAAAAGAAGACTCTCAATTTTTTTTCATGAAAGTATTCGTAAAATTTACCAATCCATTACTACGTATTTTTAAACCAATTACACCCGAATTTATTATTCAACCAATAGTTCCACTATATGTTGCTTGGTTTTTCTTTATGATAAGATTTTATTTAATGCCATGGATTTTGGGATATTCTGTCATGGGAATGTTATCTTTTCCTTTGGAAAGTGAAATTTCTAGACAAATTTATCAATTTTTTAATTCAATTAAATTTTAAAAATTGGTACTAGTAATTTAGTTATCAATGAAAAAAATACAAATATCACCGTCAATCTTATCTGCTGACTTTAGTCAATTAGGAAATGAAATAAAACGTTTGGAAGATGCTGGGGCCGATATGATTCATGTAGATGTGATGGATGGGCATTTTGTTCCAAATTTAACCATCGGACCTCCAGTTATAAAAGCATTAAAAAAACAATCATCAATGATATTTGATGTACATTTAATGATTTCTCCAGTACACAAATATATCGATGCATATTCTGATGCAGGTGCAGATATTATTACTATTCATCCAGAAGCTACGGAAGATCTAAGTTCATCTATTTCAAAGATAAAACAATTAAATAAAAAGGTTGGAGTATCTTTAAATCCTGAAACTAAAATTGATGTAATTAGAAAACACTTGAACGAAATTGACTTAGTTTTAATAATGAGTGTTAACCCCGGTTTTGGTGGTCAAAAATTTATGCCAGAAGTTTTAGTAAAAATTAAGGAGCTAAAAGAAATACAGAAAACTCAAAATCTCAATTTTGATATTGAAATTGATGGAGGTATCAATTTTGACAATTCAAAAGAGGCAATAGAAGCAGGAGCAAATATACTCGTTTCTGGAACAACAATTTTTAAAAGTAATAATGGAGATATAAAAAAGAATATCGAACTATTAAAATCAAAATAATTTTATGGTTTACATAAATCGGTTTTTTTTTAATACTTTCGATAAAATAAGAGAATTATATTTAAATTCTAGTCTGTACGATAAAAAAATTTCAAAAACTTATTATCAAAATTTGATTTATAAGCCTAGTCCTCATTTACTTTCATCCTTAATTAAATATCAAAAAAAAAAATTTAGGATTGAAGATTTTGCATTAAATGAAATTTGGGATAATAAAAAAATAACCAAAAAAAACTTAAGAAAACTTAATAATTTTTATTGGCTTTTTAGTTTAGATCTTAAGTCTTCAAAAAAAAATACCCAATCAGTTATAAAAAACTGGATGACTTTAAATCATAAATACAATGCAAAAAGTTGGAATTTCGATTTAACTGCAAAAAGAATTATTGCTTGGCTATCTAGTCATAATCTAACTTATGAAGATGGTAACGGACAATATAAAATTGATTTCAACACTATGGTACAAAAACAAGCAAATCACCTCATAAATGAAATTAATAAATCAAAATTTGTTGAAGATAAATTGATAGGTTGTGCATCTATTATATTAGTTGGCCTTTGTTATAAGGATGAAAAAAAGTATTTGCCATATGGTTTAAATTTACTAAAAAATATATCTAAAATTACTCTTGATAATTCTGGTTTTCCTAAATCAAGGAATATTAAACAATTAATATTTTATTTGAAATATTATATTTTAATCAGAGAGTGGTTTAAAGAATCTCAAATTAATATTCCAGAACATATCAATGAAACAATTTACTACCTTGGACAAGGTTACGCTTTTGTTTGGCAAAATCTAAAAAGTGATATTCTTTACAACGGTAATAACATTTCAGATAATAATAATTTTGATAATTATCTTCAAAGACTAGGCTATAAATTTAAAAATGACAATCAAGACTATGGTGGATATATAATTTTGAGAAATAAAAGGATGTGTCTGACTATGGATGCCGGTCCTTCACCAAATTCATTTTTTTCTAAAAATTATCAATCTGGAGCTTTATCTTTTGAAATAATTTCTAATGGAAAAAAATTAATTAGCAATTGCGGCTATCATAGTGAAACAAATATAAAACTAAATCATTTATCAAGATCAACTGCCGCTCAGAATACCTTGATAATCGATGATAATTCCTCCTGCAAATTTACAAACAGTGATAAATCTTTTTTTGTTACCAGGGGTTTAAAAATCACAAAAAGAGAAACTATTTTTGAAAAAAACTATTGGAAAATTAATGCTTCTCATGATGGATACCAAAAAAAATATAATACTATTCACGAAAGAAATATAGAATTTTATCCTGGAGAAGAAACTTTTGTTGGTTGTGATAAAATTCTAAAAAAGATTAATAAAAATTATAAATTTGATATTCGATTTCATGTAGAACCAGACGTAAAATTAATGAAAACTCAGGATGGTAAATCAATATTAATTGAATTGGAGGATGAGGGTTGGAAATTTACTTGTGATAATTATGATATAAATATTGATAATGGTTTATATTTCGGTAATAAAAATTCATATATTGATAATCAAAATATATTTATTTCTGGAATTTCAAATAACCAGACTGAAGATATTAAATGGCAAATAAAAAAAATATAGTAAGAAGAATAAAATCAGCTGTAATTTCTGTTTCAGATAAATCAAACTTAAAACCATTATTACAAACTTTAAACAGGTATAATGTTAAACTGATTAGTTCAGGAGGTACATTTAAGGCAATTAGAAAATTAGGCTATCGATGCCTTGAAGTTTCTGATTATACTGGTTTTAATGAAATTTTAGATGGACGTGTTAAAACACTTCATCCAAAAATTCATGCGGGAATCTTGAATAAAAGAAATAATAATTCTCACAAAAGAGAAATAAAAAAAAATAATTTTCAAAATATTGATTTAGTTATAGTCAACTTTTATCCATTTGAAAAAACTTTAAACACAACAAAAAATCACAATAAAATAATTGAAAAAATTGATATTGGTGGTCCTGCATTAGTTAGGAGTGCTGCAAAAAATTACAATGACGTTGCAGTAATAACATCCATCAATCAGTATTCAGCATTGATTGATCAGTTAAAAAGATTTAAGGGTGCAACAAAATTAGAATTTAGAAAAAAATTATCTCAATCAGCCTTTAATGAAACAGCATATTATGACTCCGTAATTTCAGATTACTTCAATTCAGTCACAAGTGAAAATTTTACAGAGAAAAAAATTATTTACGGAAACTTAATTGAGAGATTAAGATATGGAGAAAATCCACACCAAATATCTGCTATTTACTCTAAAAATAAAGATTTCAAATTAAGAAAAATTCACGGAAAACAATTAAGCTATAACAATTATAATGATATTTTTGCTGCTTTAACGATATCCAAAAGTCTTCCAAAAAATATAGGCACTGTAATTATCAAACATGCTAACCCTTGTGGAGTTTCTATTCTAAAGGATAGAGTAAGCAGTTATAAATCTGCATTTGAATGTGATCCTGTGAGCGCATTTGGAGGTATTGTCTCTTGTAATTTTAAGATTAATAAAAGCTTAGCTATTGAGTTAAACAAAACTTTTTTAGAAGTAATTATTGCTAATGGTTTTGAAACAAGCGCTCTTAAATTATTAAAATCTAAAAAAAATGTTAGAATTATAGATTCAACAAACTTTAATTTTGATGATGTTCTTCAAATTAACTCTGTATCAAGCTCAATGTTAATTCAATCTCAAGATAATCTTGTTTTTAAAAAAAAAGATTTCAAAGTTGTTTCAAAGAAAAAACCAAACAAAATACAATTTGAAAATTTATTATTTGCATTCAATATTTCACGTCATGTTAAATCCAATGCTATTGTACTCGTTGGTGATAAAACAACAGTTGGTATCGGATCTGGACAACCTAGTAGGCTTGATAGCTGTCAAATTGCGATAAATAAAATGAGAAAGTTCAAAAAAAATAAAAAAGAAATTGTTGCCGCATCTGATGCTTTTTTTCCATTTGTTGATGGTATTGAAAAATTAATTCAATCCGGTGTTTCTGCTGTAATCCAACCTAGGGGATCAATCAGAGATAAAGAAATTATAAAGTTTGCAGATAAAACTAATACTATTTTAATTTTTTCAAAAACAAGACATTTTAGACATTAAATCTTGTCAATCTTTGAAGCTAAGATGAAATCGTTTTCTGATAATCCCTCAATTGCATGGGTTGAGATGTTTATTTTCGCATAACCCCATCCAAATAAAATTTCAGGGTGATGGCCTTCCTCTTCTGATATTCTACCTACTTCATTTACAAATTTTTGACTCTCAACAAAGTTTTTAAATGTAAATTTTTTTTCTAAAAAATGTATATTTTTCTCATTTTTAATAACGTCCCATCCATTAATTTTTTTTTGATATTTATGTATTTCACTTATATCAAGTGCAGGTACACCACCTTCACAAGGAACGCATTTTTTATCGAATAGTTCGCTCATTTAATTTACATCCTCATCTAGTTAAATTTTTTATTATATTACTTAAAAATGGAGCGGGCAAAGGGGATCGAACCCTCGACCTTCTCGTTGGCAACGAGACGCTCTACCACTGAGCTACGCCCGCTTATCCTTTTAACTAATTAATCGTTCAAATAATCTCGACCTTTTAAACGCAATTAATCTTAAAATGATTATCTCATTATAAGTAGAACAAATCAAGATTCTTGTGAGACCACTGCGTCCCATACTGAGTCCAGAATTACAGCGCTCAGCTGCTGTTGCAGCTTCGCTCATGGATCCTAAAACAGATCCAAAAATCAAAAAGTTAAAGACACCCCACCCCCCTTTTTTGCAATAGGGATCCTAATAGTTCAGCTATATAGCAAGATCTATATCCTTAGACTTACTTAAAACATTTTGGTACCATGCAGCAATGAAAGCTAGAAAGAAAAAATCTTCAAAACCTACTCTGTCATCAATGACTGCTGAATATAAGAAGCGTGGAATGAAACGTCCTAAGGCAATGGCAGCTCAATACATGGCAGGATTTAAAGCAGGCAAAAGAAGCAAGTAACAAGCATCATGGATCTCGGACATTCGAGGTAATTTGCATGCAGTAGTAACCTTGAATTCCCTCAAATTATTACTTTAAAAAAATTGAGTGTTTATGCATAAAAGCTAGTTATTTCAACGTAAGTCAGAGTAATTTTTGACGTTACTGGGACGTTACAAATCCCTATTAAGGGTAACTGAGGGGAACTCCCAAAACTTTTTCAAATTCTGGGTAACTGGTGGGAATGGCAAGTTAATAACTTATTAAATCTTTCTGAATTAGTTATCCCGAACAAAAATTCACAGATACCACCCCCATATCTTTCTTACATTGCAACTACCTTAAAATCCATAGTCATCAAAAAAATTTTGAAAACTGCAACAGGAATAATTTTTTGGCAACTTTGAAAATTAGCCATGTAGCCATGTAAGAATTATTTTTTTGCTCTCTTATCAGTATAGAAGCCAACATATTTTTTACCAAGTTCTGCAGCAGTCTTTGCTAAATGTATTTTGTGGTCTCTAATAATCCAGAGTGTTGCTCTACTACCAACATTTGCAATTGGAACTTGCTTCACACATTTACCACCAATGGCATCAAGCGCAGCTGCAACCTCTCTTTCTCTGGTTACTTTCATTCGAGCTTCTTTTTTTAACCAATCAAACAACTCTAATGTTGTGACCATGTCCCTATCAAATGGGAATGCACCTTGATCAAATTGTTCCTTAACATAATCATTCAAAGGTCGATCCGCCATGTTTGACATTTCAAATCTGAAACTGGTTTCTGGTGCGGGTGCTAATGGATTAAATTTACTTAGATCTCGATCCAGTAATTCTGCCATGACACCTGCAGCAAGATCCCCAGACAATCTTTGATTATGAAACTCATCAAGCAGCTGCTGATTTCTTTTTGCAGGACTAAAATACACCCAGTACCTAACCTCATTTTTTGGCAGCGGAAATGCATCTTTGTAATTGGTGTTAATCCAATAGTTAGTGCAAGTATCTTGCTCAGTGTATTCTTTATACAACTGCCTTACTCCGATGCTACCCTCAGTGATAATTGTTTTTAGAGTATTTATCAGCTGCGCTTTTTCACTCCAACTGCCAGAGCTTTTTGCTTCATCAACTAAAACAGATTGATAATTTAATAAATAATTTTTACCCTTATCAAGAGCTTCAGCTAATTCAATCTTACGAGTATTTTTGTGTCCAAGAATATCTCTGTGAAGATCAAACAATGATCCTTTACCCAACTGAAATTCATCAGATTGCATAATCAATGCATGTCTAATTTTTACACCTGGATTTTGTAAAGGGAATGCATACCAATTTAAAAAATGTTCTCTACATTCATCATGCGGTATTACATGTTTTACTAGATCCCAGAATATATCTGTGTCAGCTTTTGGATTAGGTAACAGATCATTTTTTTCATAAACATTTATCATGAGCTTTTTATCTACCATGACAAATCTTTTTGGATCATTTGGCTTATAAGTAAAGTCAACACACACTTTGCTATCTGGGTGCTTTTTCCAAAATAATAATGGAGTGTATTTTGCATCTCTAAAATATTTTGCGTATTTCACATCAATAGCTTCTGCGTCATACATTTCCTTATCTTCCAGATCATAGTATTTTTTTTGTTTCATCATGTATGCAATTCGATCAACAAATTCATGAGTAAATTTTGGCAGCTCTGATCTACCAGTTATTGCAAATAGTATATCTTTGAAATTATCTCTTTGCTTATCGTTCCATTTCAAATATTTTACTAATGTCGGTAATCCAACTACTTCTTTATTTGGATCTTCATTTTTATAGACATGTTTTACTTTTGCTAATCGCTCTTTTGTGTCATCTCGCATAGCGTCACAAACAACTTTTATTAAATGCATCGCATCATCTTCTTCGACTTTGTGATGCCATAATGTTGCTGCTACATACCAAACATAAACATTCCTATCTGCTGCAGGAAAATTTCTTAGAACTACAGCTGCAGCTGCTAACATTGCTGTTGCTTTATATAAAGTGTCGAATGTGGTTTCCCCAACTGCTGAACATTCATTATATTTTACATGTTCATTTTCTGGGTATTTACCCGAACACATTGAATAGTGATCGTATGCTCTAAGCTCAACTAATGTTTTTTTAGTAACATCTTTATCTTCAAATATAAAATATTTGCGAGTATGTTTTTTATTCAGATCTAAAACTTTATAAAGCCAATGAGATGCAGGGGTACTTTCCCTACCAAATTTAAACTCAGTCGGCGGCATAAAGTGTGGTGCAAGATCTCTGGTCTCTTTGCAATCCAGATCTAAATCTAAAAAATTTCCCTCACCAGTTATTATGTGATAATTGGCAAATGGTTTTATATCTTCAACTGACTTGACTGTTTTTTTTCTTCGCTGATCCCATGAAATTTCAACTCGCTTTGTTCCATAATCATATTCGAAGATTGTTGCATTCTCTCGGAGTAACGCTGCAATTGCTTCCTTATTCAATAATGCAGCATTACTGCCATTTATAGGGGCATCTGACGTCATTAATCCCCCTTTCCGAATGTAAGTCTAAGCAGCTTATTTACTGCAGCTCTTTCAGCTTCTGTAAGCTCTGAAAGACTTTTACCAATTGCAACACTATCAAGATTTAATTTTTTAATCTTTGGTTTTTCTTTTTGTTTCAAATAGTCAGATAGCATTACAACTTTACCACCCCCCGCCATTTGCAAAGGTATATTTTTGAAATAGCTTTTGGGTTTGGACTTTAACCAATCTGTAAATGATTGACCCTTACCACCTTCTTTCATGTAGTCGAGTTTCATTTGTTGGATTATGTCATTCTCTAAATCAAACAATATATCAGCTTCATCTTTTGCTAATTGCATGAGCTGCTCTTTGCCTATTGGTCGATTTTTATTCTCTACATTTCCACCTTTTTTATAGATGTTAAATGTAGGATCTTTAATTGTTCTAGTGGACATTTTTCATTACCCCCAATCTTTTTTTCAGTGTGGTAATTTCTTCTTTCTGTTCTTTATTTTGCTTTTCCAGAGATGCAACTGCAGCTGCAAGATTTTCAATGACCCTTACAGATTTTTTTGCAAGATATAACATTGATTTATAATCAATATTGTCATGCTCACATACTGCAATTTTTCTGTCTAACTTATTTCGTTTAAGCAGCGCATTTCTGATAGTTTTACTTTCTGGATATCTTTTAGTTAAATGTTCTTTCGGGATCTTAGGCATCATCCACCCCCAAAATATAAGCAAGACCCGCTAACTGTTTTTTTGGTTTTACAACTGGTTTTGCTTCTTCAACTTTTGCATCTTCAATTGCACCATAAGTGTGAGTAATAGTATTCTCAAATGGGAATGGTGCGATGTCGATTTTTACTGCAGCCCCAGTATCATCTTTGTTGCTGAATGGCTCTGTGCGTTGAGCTATGGGCTTCTTTTTTTTGTACTTTCGTTCAATATCACGAAATTCTTTCTTTTCTTGCTGATTAGCAACTGACTTTAAAAGATTATAAGTATCTGTTGCTGAGAACTTTTTTTTAAGTTCTTTCTCAGTATAGATCCCATTGTCAGCAGGGTTGTAAATATAATTTGTGTCATCATATTTATTTGAAGCCTCTGCAAAAGTTTTATTAAAGTTAAACTCTAATTGTTTCTTCTTAGTCATGCTGCCCCTCTTTCTCAGCTTTTTCTTTTGCTGCTTCAGCTGCCTCAAATTCTGCATCTGCTTTTATGTGTCTCTGTCTTTCACTTAAAACTTCAACTCCATATTTTTCAAGCAGCTGCTCAGATAATCTGTCTTCTTCTTTCAGCATTAATTTCATGAGATCATTAAGTGTTTTATCTGCCTTAATTTTTTTCTCATGGATTTCATAATCTTTGAGCTTTGGTATTTTTTCCCATTTATTATATTTTTGCCTAAATGGATATTTAGTGAATGCTTCCCAGTAATTTACCTCTAGGAATGCAAGGTTAGATGTAACTTGTTCCAAAATTTGCATAAAATTTTTTGCAAGTTTCTCATAAGCTTCAAGAGATATTGATCTGTTTGAATTGTGTTGTTCTAATTTAACAACAACATTGTTTTCTTTTTTCATATTTATTTCCTATTGAATTGTGAGAGTGCAGCCCTGCAAAGCTGCAGCTCTCGTTAATTTCATCAACAGGAATTACAAGATGAAAGTCGGTGTGAGTATTGGAAATATTATAATCGTTGCAACGATCAATCCAAATATCTCTGTATATACATTCATTAATCTTTAATATTTTTTTCATATAATTCCTGTCTATTTGCAGTTTGTGCGTTCTAGCAATGTCTCTTGATTATTTTTTCTTCGGTATGACAGGAATTTATTTTATATCGGACTATCAACGATAAACCTTATTTAAAGATCAATTGTGGCAATTTCAAGAGTCTTTTTAAGAGTCTATTTATGCGAACTTTTTGAAAATTTCTAAGGGACACTCTAGGATAATATACAGAATGTCCCTTAACTTTTTTTATTTTTTATTTATTTAATTTATCTGCAACATGCTGCGCTTCTAAATTATTATAAACTCGCAACAACATTCTAGGATCTGAATGTCCTGCAATCATCATTGTCTCTGGAACATTCAATCCTTTATCTTTCATAAAATTAGTTAATGCCTGATGTCGTAAATCATGAAAGTGTGCATCTTTGATTTTATATTTTTTGCATAGTCTTCTGAACTTTTTATCCAATACATATTTACTTAATCTAAATGGTAGATCTGCATTTTTAATTTCAGCAGCTGCATCTTTTGTTAAAGGTATTACTCTCGGCTTAGTTTTGGCAACTGGTATTGAAAGAGTATTGCCCTCAATATTTCTTACATCTATTCGCAAAATTTCTGACAATCTCATGCCAGTTAATAATGCAATATTAATAATAGATCTAAGCTCTGGTGTTGTGTGATTTCCTCTGATTAATAAATTAAGCTCAGCTTCGCTAAATCTACGATCTCGGGGTGCAGCTCTTTTTGGTCGTCTTATTGCTAAGACTGGATTGTCCACTGGAAAGCCCCATTCTTTTTTGAATGTTGTGAACATGCTGCTAATGACATCTAATCTTCGATTGATTGTGCCACCACTAACACGCTTTGCTAATGTGTCTTTGTACTTATTGATTGTTGCAGGCTTAATTTTATTTATTGGGTAACTTGACCAAGCCTCTTTCAACAAGCCTAAGATTGTATATCTTTCATCTCTGTAACATTTTTTTAATACTGAGATTTCTTCGATATATTTTCGTGCAAGATCTTCGAACTTTGCAAAATGTATCTTTGCAATTCCTGCATCTTCACGTCTAATCTTCAGCTCTGTTTCTGTTGCCCAACGTGTTGCATCAGTTTTAGACTTAAAACTTTTTGCTAAATGTGGGTGTCCATGTATCCGAACAATTGATTGCCATTTGTCTCTGTGTTTTCTTAGGTACGCCATTGGTTATCCTTTCTGTTTTTTGCGACCAACTGCGTCCCATACTGCGACCAGATTAAAGTGTGATTAAAAAAAGTTAGAGAAACTGCGGGGCATAAACCAAAGACTACCTCGTTGGCAACGAGACGCTCTACCACTGAGCTACGCCCGCAAAAGAAATTAATATAGTGTGTCGTTTTTTTTAATTCAAGTAATATTAATTATGGTATGTTTTTTTAATGAAAAAAGAAGATTTACCAAAAACAATACCAGTTTTTCCATTAAGTAACTTTATCATTTTTCCAAGAACTACTGTTCCATTAAATATATTTGAGCCAAGATATGTCGATATGATTAATGATAGTATGAAGTCAAACAAGTTTATTGGGATGATACAACCTAAAAAATCAAAAGAAAGTGAAGTTAACCCTGAATTATATGATATTGGGTGTATGGGCAAAATTACAAGCTTTAGAGAAAATGATAATGGTCAATTTTTGATAGAACTTAAGGGTATAATCAGATTTAAAAAAACAGATGAAGTAAAATCAGATAAAAAATACAGAGAATGCAATGTAGATTTTAATAATTTTTATGATGATCTAAGTTATCAAAGTGAAAATCTACAATTTTCTGATTTAAAATTGATATTTAAAGACTTAAAAAATCTTTTTGAAAAAAGAGGATTTATTATTAATTGGAAAGGATTAGAGAAACAAAGCTTAGATGAAACAATAAACGCTCTAGCGATGGCATCTCCTTTTACGCTAGAAGAAAAACAAATCTTATTAGAGGCCAAAAATTTAGAGCTTAGAAAAACTAAAATTTCTGAAATTTTAACTACATATTCTTTTGACAATTATAATAATACAACTGTTCAATAAAACTAAATTTCAAAACCTCTATTCGCTATATTTTTAAAAGATCTATTTAGGAATTTATTTCTTCCTATAAATCTCACAGATTTGCTAAGGATATTATTATTCATCTTGCTTTCAAAATTAAAAAATTCGTATACAAAATCAATGCCACTAGAGAAAAGATAGTTTTTATGTTTAGTCATATTTTGAAATTCATCACAAATTGAATTATCTATCTCTAATCCATTCTTTAACTTAAGTTCAATTAAATTAGCCAAATCTCGAATATCTCTTAAAGTCATATTGAAACCCTGGCCAGCCAAAGGATGAAGGCGATGTAATACATCACCAAAAGCCAGAATATTTTTATGATAATAAGTTCTCAAATTCGAAGCTTTCAACTCAAAAAAGTTGCAAATACCAAAATTTGTAATTGAATATTTGGTATTATATTTTTTAATTAATTCTTTGAGATTAATATTTTTTTTACCTTTAATTGAATAAACAATAGAAGTTTCTATTTCTGATAATGGTAAAAATGCCAATGGTCCATTTTTCGTAAATATTTGAGATGCTGTATTATTCTGAATTTTTTTGTGTTTTAAAATTGTAGTATACGCAAGACTATCATATTTTTTTTTCAAACTTCTTGCAAAAAACTTCTTTGTAAAATAGTTATCATTTTCACAATTGATTATTAACTTATATTTTTTCAAATTTGAAAAATTGTAATCAAAATTTTGTTTAAATTTACATAACTTATCTTTTTTTAAACTTTTGAGTAATTTACTTTGTAATTGATAATTTCTAATTATTGCAAAAACAGTTTTATTATTATTTTCAAAATTTAAAATTTTTTCATTTCTTAGATTTTCTGAATAAATTTCAATTTTTTTTATATCCCAAAATAATTTTTTAATATCTAATATTTCTTTATTAAAGTACATCAGATTATCATTAGAAATACCAATGGTTCGACTCCTATTAAAATCTGATTTTTTTTTATTTAAAAAAATATCAATAGATAATCCTTTTTTAACTAAAGATTTTGCTAAACTTAATCCAGTTAATCCACCACCTAGAATACAAAGTTTCATATTAATTTTTAATTTTAACAATAAAAATTAGATGATACAAAGTGATAAATTTGATTCATCTGATATGGATATAAAAAAACTATCAAACACAGCTCTAACATTCATCACAAATAGATTAATTGAAATTTTTGGTATTTGTGTTCTTTTATTGGGGTTTTTAATTTTAATAGCCTTAATTTCATACTCTCCTGAAGACCCAAATTTTATTTTCCCAGAAAATACTATTATAAAAAATGTTTTAGGTTATCAGGGAAGTGTTACTTCAGACTTTATTTTACAATCTATAGGCTTAATAGGTTACTTATTACCCGTCACTTATATCTTTACAGGTTTAAACATTTTTAGAAAAAAAGAAATTTTAGTTATCATAGAAAACACCTTTTTTGTCACAATTTATATATTATTTGGATCTTTGTTTTTTTCAAAATTTTACTCTGAAAATTTTACACTTTATATTAATGGTAGTGGTGGTTTTGTTGGAAATTACTTATCAGAAAACTTTTTAATTAATTTATTAAATAATTATGATGATTATTCATTTTATTTACTTCTAATACTCACTCTATTATTTTTCATTTTAAGTATAAATTTTAATTTAAAAAATTTTATTTCGAGTGTAAAAAAAATATCAAATTATTTATTCAATAAAAGCCCTAAAAGTTATACAAATAAAGATGAGCTTATAAACGAATTTATTCCTCAAGATGAAATAAAAGACATAATACAAGAAGATTTACCATTTATTAAAGCTGAAAATAATAGGTCTACAAAAACAAAATTTTCTCTGCCCTCAATTGATTTGTTAAAAACTCCAACCAAAAAAGAAAGAGAAAATCTTAATAAAAATGAAAATAATAATCCAGAATTTTTAGAAAAAATTCTCTTAGATTTTGGTGTTAATGGAAAGATTAAAAAGGTTAGTCACGGCCCAGTAGTTACTCTAAATGAATTTGAACCTGCAGCGGGTATCAAAGTTTCTAAAATAATTAATCTATCTGATGATATTGCAAGAAATACAAGTTCAGAGTCAGCACGTATAGCAACTATTCCAGGAAGTAATACCATAGGTATAGAACTTCCAAATTTAAACAGAGAGAATGTATATCTCAGTGAAATTCTAGATAATTCAAACTTTAAAAAGAAAGAAATCAAATTACCTATTGCTCTAGGGAAAAATATTTCTGGTGCTCCAATAATTGGAGACTTGTCTGCAATGCCTCATTTGCTTATTGCTGGTACTACAGGATCAGGAAAATCTGTATGTATCAATACAATTATTTTATCTCTTCTTTACAAGCATACTCCAGAAAGATGTAAATTTATTCTAATTGATCCTAAGATGTTAGAACTTTCTACTTATGAAGGTATCCCACACCTACTTTGCCCTGTCATTACTGAGGCTAAAAAGGCTGCCTCTGTTCTTGGTTGGGTGGTTAAAGAAATGGAGAGCAGATATAGGCTAATGACCAAAGAGGGAGTGAGAAATATTGATAGTTATAATTCAAAACATAAATTGCCCATGCCCTACATAGTGGTGGTAGTTGATGAGATGTCTGATTTAATGTTAGTCGCAGGAAAAGAAATTGAAAATTATATTCAAAAATTGTCACAAATGGCTAGAGCTGCTGGTATTCATATTATTATGGCCACTCAAAGACCCAGTGTTGATGTGATTACAGGTACTATTAAAGCAAATTTTCCAACCCGAATTTCTTTTCAAGTCACCTCTAAAATAGATAGTAGAACAATTTTAGGTGAACAAGGAGCTGAGCAATTGTTAGGAAAAGGTGATATGCTATATATGTCGTCCGCAAATAGAATTGTAAGAATTCATGCTCCATTCGTCTCAGACACAGAAATAGAAAAAATTAATAACTTTTTAAGATCTCAAGCTGAGCCTGATTATGTTGATGAAATACTTAATTTTGCTGATGAAAAGGAATTAAATGAATCAAAAAATCAAGGTGAACAGGATGAATTATATCAAACTGCTATTGAAATAATTAAAACTGAGGGAAAAGCTTCAACTTCATTTTTACAAAGAAAACTTCAAATTGGATATAATCGAGCTGCAAGAATAATTGATATGATGGAGTCCGAGGGAATAGTGAGTAAAGCAAATCATGTTGGAAAAAGAGATGTTCTCAAATGAAAAAACTATTTTTTATTATATTTTATCTATCAGTAATTTCCAATGTCTCAGCATCAGTAAAGGGAAACATAATTAAAAAATTTACAGATATTAAAAATGTATCATTCGACTTTGAACAAAATATTAATGGTAAAATTGAAAATGGTAATTGTATTATTGAGTATCCAAAAAAAATTTATTGCAGATACGATTTAAATAATCAGAAAGTTTTGGTTTCAAATGGAAAATCATTAGTAATTAAAACATTAAGTAGTTATTACTTTTATCCACTTGAAAAAACTCCATTGGATACAATACTAAATAAAGATTATTTATTAAAAAAAATAAAAAATTTAGATCAAAGAAATGCGGGTAATGATTTTATAAACTTCAATTTTGTAGAAAATGAAAATGAGATAAACCTATTTTTTGATAAGAAAACTTATAACTTAATCGGATGGCAAACAGTGGATATTTACCAGAATGTTAGTATTACTTATCTTTCTTCCATTAAAAGAAATCAAAAATTAGATAAAGAAATATTTAAACTTCCACAACAAAACTAGCTTAAATTACGACTGTTTCAGTTTTAAAAACTTTCATACCTCGTGCAATATAATTATTTAATGCATTTTTGTGGTCTAATGAACACGTATGGACCCAAACTCTCTTGGGTTTTTCTTTAAAAGAATTTTTAATAGCTGCTGATAATAGATATGAACCTAATTTTTTATTTTGATATTCTTCCAATAATCCCAGATAAGCAATCTCAACTTCATTTTTATCTGTGTGTAAAATTAATTCAAAATAACCTGCTAATTCATCCCCATCTTTTAATATATATGTTTTAACTTTTTTGTCAGAAACATAGTCCAGCCATTGTTTTTCACTCCACACTAATCGGTCTACCCAATAATGACTTTTACCAATATTTTTATAAAAAAATTTATTTAACTGAAAATCAACCGGATCGACTAAATTTATTGAGTAGTGGTCTGATAAATTTGAAGAATCTTTTAAATCTTCCAAATAAGATATTTCTAAATAATTTCTCTCGACCTTCTTATTCACTGCACCATCTTACCAACTGGTTCGCCACCAAATAAATGAAAATGAAGGTGAGGCACTTCTTGACCACCATGTTCGTTAATATTTGCTAAAGCTCTATATCCTTTGCCTGTATCGACTGAAATACCAAGTTTCTTTGCTACTATATTGATACCTTTTAATAATCCTACCATCTCATCTGGTGAAGCTTTATTGCTGAAATCATCTAAATCTATATATTTTCCTTTTGGAATTACAAGTGCGTGAATTTTTTTTTGAGGATTTATATCGTGAAAAGATAATACAAACTCATCTTCATAAATTTTTTTACAAGGAATTTCACCTTTTAAAATTTTTGCAAAAATATTGTTTTCATCATACGTCATTCTAAAACTTTTAACTCCTCATTTATGCTAATTATTTTACCACCTCTAATATTAGCATCTACAACAGCACATTCGTAATAAGCAAAAGATGTTTCTTCAGCTATTCTTTTCATATCTAAACACTTTGATTTACTTTTTACCAATAAATGCTCATTTAAGTCAGGAGGGTCACCCAAATACATCATCAATGCAATAACTTTGCCTTGCTTTTCAAAATCAGACCCTTCCTCTAACTGAGTAACTCTAGAAGAAACACCTATTTCAAAGTTTGTGAAAGCAACATAACCCTTATAAAGTCCAAAACAAATTAATAAAATTACAACATATTTTATTTTACTCATGATTTTTTTCTTTTTTCTAACTCACTTTCAATATCTTCAATTTTAATATTATGTGCCTCAAGATATATTATCAAATGATAAAATACATCAGCAGCTTCATGTATTTTATTAGTGTCTTTGTCTACAGCCTCAATGAGTTCTTTTATTTCTTCTAAAACCTTTGATTTGCTTAGCGATTTATCTGATAATAATTTATTAGTATAAGATCCATCAACTGGCTTTTCTTTTCTTTCACGCGCAAGCTTAAATAAATTTTCAAGTGTACTTAACATACTAAATTCTAACAGGAATTCCTTTTGAGTCCAAATATTCCTTGGCCTCTTGCACTGAATGTTTTCCATAATGAAATATTGAGGCTGCTAAGACTGCGCTAGCATTTCCTAACTTAATTCCATCAACCAAATGATCTAAATTACCAACGCCTCCTGAAGCAATTAAAGGTATATTTACTTTTGATGCAATTTCACTCATCAAATCGACGTCATAACCTATTTGTGTTCCATCTCTATCCATGGAGGTTACAAGTAATTCTCCTGCCCCATTATCTTCCATTTTTTTGGCATACTCT
>CACDIC010000002.1 GCA_902552805.1 uncultured Pelagibacteraceae bacterium | reverse complement strand
AAAGTTCAGTACCTGAAATATAGTTAATCAAAACTGCAACCGCTGTAACTTCAGCACATAAGAAAATAAACATATAAAAAATTGTCATCAGCAAAATAAGTTTAAATAAACTTTTACCAAATTTTTTTCTTAAAAATTCAATGAGAGTGGAGCCTTGGGGAAACTCTTTTCTAATTTTTTTTCCAAGATATATAAAAAAAATCATTGGAAAAGCTGTCCCAAGGGAATATCCAATTACCGCACCTAAACCTCCCCAAGTTGCAGCTGAAGCAGGACCAAAAAGAATCCATGCTCCGAGTGCAGATGCTGTCAAACTTGTTGTTAATGAGAGAAATCCAATATTTCTATTTGCAGTTAAATAATTTTTTAATCCTTGATAGTTTTTAGAATAATAAATTCCAAATGATAAAAAAATTAAACATATAACAATTACTAAAGATAATGTGGTTGATTGTGTTAAAAAATATGTTTTATCCATTGTTCCCTTTCTGAATTACCGGACAGGTTCATAGGGTTTAATCTCAGTCTGTTAAGACACCCCTTTGTACATATTAATTTATTTTATTGAATTAGAAAAGAGCAAATCAAAATTTCGAAATTAATTTAAATTGATTATAGTTTTATTTTATCGATTTGTGCGTGAGCTTCTTTAATTGATTTTTCATAATCTAGCGCCATTTGATCCGCACTGATTGTCTCAACTTTTTCTATACCAAAGAAATTCAAAATAAATTTCAACCAAGGAGTTAAAAAGTCCTCATTACTATTTAACTTAGTTCCTCCTGATGTAATTACTAAATAAGCTTTTTTATTTTTTAACAAACCTTCTCTTCTACCATTAGGTTTAAATTTAAATGTTTCTCCAATTCTTGCTGCCAAATCTGACCAAGCTTTTAAAGTTGCAGGAGGACCATAATTATAAATTGGTGCTGAAATAATTATAATATCACTCTCTTTAAGTTCTTTTACGAGTTGATTGGAGAGTTCAAACATTTTTTTGTGATTTTCATTTTGATCTTTTTCGTCAATATTCATTCCAGATTCTGTCAAACCGCTCACAAAAACCATCTCTTCATTTAGATCTCTATAAATAACTTCATCTTCAGGTTTTTTAATTTTTTCCAGTAATTTTTTAGCTAAAGCTCTTGAGGTCGATCCCTCTTTTCTAGCGCTTGAGTCAATTTGATAAATCTTCATAAATAATCATCCAAAATTTTGCAAAAAAGGAAATATGTTAAGTAAATAATAACCTAATGCTTGTAACTGATTTGTTAATATTAATATACCGGTAATTAATAATATTACACCACCAATTTTTGAAATTAAATTAATGTTCTTTTTGAAATTTTTTGAAAAAATTAAAAATTTTTGAATTAAATAACCCGATAAAATAAATGGTAAAGCAAGACCTAAAGAATAAAATGATAAAAGTATTATACCTCTATTGATACTCTCTTCTGTTGAGGCTAGTGCTAAGATTGATCCAAGAATAGGGCCTATGCATGGTGTCCAACCAAAAGCAAAAGCCATACCAATTAATATTGGGCTAAAAAAATTAGTGTTACTATTTGTGTGAAGTCTTTTTTCATAATTTAAAAATTTTAAATTTATAATTCCAATTAGATGTAAAGATAAAATACAGATCACTAATCCAGCACCAATTCTTAATTCATTTGAATTTTGTAATAATACTTGGCCTAAAAAAGTTGAAGCAGCTCCAAAAATAATAAAAACAATTGAAAAACCAATTGTAAAAAGAATGATAGGAATTAAGTTTATATTTTTTTTTTCTATTAACTCATTTAGTGAAGTACCAGAAATATAAGAGATATAACCAGGTATTAATGGTAATACACATGGGGATAAAAAACTTATTAAACCTGCGCCTAAAGCAATAAAAATTTCTAACATCTAATAAATAAAATTTATATTATTCCTTGTAAGGAAAAACCTGGTGTTTTTGAGTGCCAAGTTTATCTACACCCAAAACTACTTCCTCACCTCCTTTTAAAAAGTGAGGTGGTTTCATATTTTCTCCAACACCTGGGGGTGTTCCAGTGCAACAAATATCACCAGGGTGTAAACTCATACATGAGCTCATATAAGAGACTAATGTCTTTACATCAAATATCATATGTTTGGTGTTTCCTGTTTGCATTCTTTTGCCATCAACATCTAAAAACATATTCAAGTTTTGAAAATCAGTAACCTCGTCTTTTGTCACAATGTAAGGACCAATTGGGCCAAATGTATCAAAACCCTTTCCTTTATCCCAAGTTAAACCTCTATTCTTTTGAAAATCTCTTTCGCTTACATCGTTCACTAAAAAAAACCCAAGAACATGATCCATGGCATTTTCAACACTTACATTTATGGCTTTTTTTCCGATAACAAAACCTAACTCAACTTCCCAATCCGTATGATTAGACCCCTTAGGAACAATAATTGGATCGTTCGGTCCAGCTATACAACTAGTGAATTTTGAGAAAATTATAGGTTCTTTTGGTATTGGCAAATTTTGCTCTTCGGCATGATCTTTAAAATTTAAACCAATGCCAATAAATTTTGATGGATTAGAAACGCATGCACCTATTCTAGAACTTGAGTCAAGCTTTGGTAAACTTGAAATATCAGTTTTTTTTATTTTCTCTAATGTATCAAAATTCAATGTGTCAGGGTTTAAATCATTAATTACTGATGACAAATCTCGGTAGTTGTTTTCACTATCTATGATTACTGGTTTTTCTTCTCCAACACTACCTATTCTACATAATTTCATATTTCTCTTCCTAGGCTTAAATAATTAGCTCCTTTTGTAGTAAATGAATTTTATTCACTAGTCAATAATTTGTGGTTCTTGCTAATCGAGCTGCACCCCGAACACCGCTTGCATCACCAAATTTGGGTTTTAAAAAAGTCCCCTCAAATTCACCCCCAGCTACAAATTTTTTCATTTTTTGTTTAATTTCATCTAAAAAATTTATTTCGTTTGATACCCCACCCCCAAAAACAAACACATCTGGGTCAATAATATTAACAACAGTAGCCAAGGACATAGCGAGTTGATCTTTATATTTATCAATTAATTTTTCTGCATCTAAATCAAGTTTTCTATGCATCTCAAATATTTTTTGGGCAGATAAATCCTTTTTAAACTCGTTTTTGAACGCTTTAGAAATACCTATACCCGCAACAAAGTTTTCTATTTCCCCAGCTCTTAAATTAGTTTTTTTTATTTGAACCCCATCAATACAAGCGCTCGGTATTTGATTATGCCCCCATTCTCCAGTAATCCCATTAGGTCCATTGACAATTCGTTTATCTATAACTAAACCGCCTCCAACACCAGATCCAAGAATTACCCCAAAAACTATTTTATAATGTTTTCCAGAACCATCTATTGCTTCTGATAAAGCAAAACAGTTTGCATCATTTTCACAATAAATTTCTTTACCAATCTCACTCCGTAAATCTCTTTGTAGAGGTTTGCCATTAATCCAAAAAGAGTTAGGTGCATTCTTAACTAATCCTGTTTGAATAGAATGTATCCCTGGATGACACACACCCACTGGTAATTCTTTACCAGCTTTACGCTCAAGTTCGATAACTATTTTTTTAATTATAGATAATGTATCTTTATAATTTTTTGGAACTTCGGTTCTTTCTCTATGATACTCATTGCCAACATCATCTAATAACACATACTCTATCTTACTTGCCCCAAGATCAATACCAATCTGCATATTTTATCTCATTAATTTGTTTATTTCTTTATTAATAAAAAGTTTTGGAATTTTACATGTTGTACTTAGTCTAATTGGTTTATTTGTTTTAGCAGATTGCATAGTTGATTGTATCAAGTCAAGAACATGCAAAGATACTTCTCCATTACATCTATGTATCTTTTTTTTATCAATACAATAAGCCATTTCTGCAAGACCAACTCCTCTGTAATTAGCATTAGTAGGTGACTCATTTGCTCTTGAACTTTGCGATCTAATATTAATTTTTCCTAGCGGCATTTGATTTGTTTTAAATTCTTTCCATGGGCTTCCTAATTTTTTACATACATAAACTGAACCACCAAACATATTAGGATCTGGCACGATCATTGAACCTTTGGTTCCATAAAGTTCAATATGATTTCTTTGATGAGCTATAACATCAAAAGATAAAGTGAGTCTGATTATGCTACCATTTTCAAATATGATTGTTGTAAAATATGTCGTTGGACAATCTACCTTAATTCTTTTTCCTTTTTTAGGACCAATACCAATTGTTCTAAATCGTGAACCTTTCATTAAACTTGCTGCTTTTACCTCTTTTGCTGGACCCAATAAATTTACTAATGCTGTGAGATAATAAGGTCCCATATCAATTACTGGACCACCTTCTTTTTTTGCAAACCATGGTTCTGGGTCTGGATGATAAGATTGAACCCCTGGAAAAGCAAAAATCGCATTACCTAAATTTACTTTGCCTATACTTTTACTTTCTAATAATTCTTTAGATTTTTGATTGCCTCCTCCTAGAAAAGTATCTGGAGCATTTCCTAAGTATAATTTCTTTTTTTTTGAGAGCTTAAGTAATTCTTTTCCTTCTTTTAAATTAATTGCTAGTGGTTTTTCTGAGTATACATGTTTTCCATTTAACAAAGACTTTTTTGCAATTTGGTAATGAACTTTTGGAGGGGTTAGATTTAAAATTATTTCAACCTGTTTATCTTTAAGTAAATTACTTACCGAAACTGCTTTAATTTTATAAATTTTAGCACATTTCTTAGCTGCTTTTTCTTTTACATCTGCACATTTAATTATTTCAAAATTTTTGAAATATTTGTGAGCTCTGAAATATGTTTCTGCGATATGACCACAACCAATTAAGCCAACTTTAAATACTTTGCCCATTAGGGTTATACTCCCTGTCTTTGTTTTGCTTTACCTTCTTTGTGTAATTTTAGAGCTTTTTCGTTTTCTTTGGTTTTGGGAATTTCTAAAGTTGGACTTTCCCAATAAGCTGATCCTTCAAGCCATTGATACGAATGAGTTTTAATTGAAATAACGTAAGTCACTTTTGATTTCTTAGCTCTTTTGAAAGCTTCCTCTAATTCACTGATAGAACTTACCTCTTCAGACTTTGCCCCCATACTTTCTGCATGTTTTGCAAAATTTACTTTTACTAAATTTGAAACATTTGAACTCTCAAACAAACAATTAAATTCTTTTCCACCTTTAAATAATTGAAGTCTATTAATGACAGCGTGACCACCATTATCACAGACAATTACAATTAGTTTATTATTAGTTATTACAGATGAATATATATCTGAATTATAAAGTAAATATGATCCATCACCTACAAAGGTGATAACTTCTTTGTTTGGATTGGCCATTTTAATTCCTAAAGCTCCAGAAATTTCATAACTCATACAACTAAAACCCCACTCTGTTTCATGAGTATTAAGTTCTCTTGGTCTCCAAATTTGAACAACTTCACCTACCAAACCTCCAGCTGCAGTGACAGCGATATCACTTGGATCAGAGTTTCTATAAATTGCACCAACTGCATGAGCATAACTTGGGAGTTTTTGATTAGTTGGTCCACTTTCTTTATCAACATATTCATTCCAAGATTTAAGTTCATCTCTGGATTTTTTATGCCATTCCTCGGATGCTTTCCAATCACCTAAAGCTTGTGATAGTTCGTTTAAAGAAACTTTTGCATCTCCAATAATTGATTGTGCCATATGCTTACTAGCATCAAATCTTGCAACATTAATTGATACTAGTGAAAAATTTGGATTTTCAAAATTGGACCATGACCCAGTTGTGAAATCTCCTAACTTAGTTCCAATAGCAATCGCTAAATCAGTTTTTTTTGCAAAGTTGTTTGCTGCTTTTCCTCCTAAACCTCCAATAGGTCCTAAAAAATGAGAATGATCTCTTTTCATAGAAGAATAACCCATTACAGTTTGTGTTACAGGTATATTGTGTTTAACTGCAAAAGTAGAAAGTTCCTCCATTGCATCAGAGTAAAAAACACCTCCACCAGAAATTATGATTGGATTTTTTGATTTTTTTATTTTTTCAGCTGCTTCTTTAATTTGAAAATCATCAGGTCTTGGTCTTCGTATATTATGGATTTTTTCTTTAAAAAAATCCTCAGGATACTCAAAAATTTCTCCTTGTATATCCTGACATAAAGATATGCATACTGGACCACAATCAGCTGGGTCTAGCAAAACTTGAACAGCTTGGGGAAATGTTTGTAAAATTTGTTCTGGTCTAGTTATTCTATCAAAATATTTTGTAACCGGTTTAAAAGCATCATTTTGAGTAATTCCTGGATTATTAAAATGTTCTACTTGTTGTAAAACTGGATCAGGCATCCTGTTTGCGTAAGTATCGCCCGGAAGAAATAAAATTGGCAGTCTATTACTCATTGCAACTGCTGCAGCTGTTACCATATTTGTAGAACCAGGACCTACAGAACTTGTTGCTACAAATACTTGTTTTCTTCTTTTTGCTCTAGCGTAAGCAATTCCTGTTAAAGCCATGTTTTGCTCATGATGACCTCTATAAGTTGGAAGTTTATCTTTATTTTCCTCTAAAGCTTGTCCTAAACAAGCTACATTACCATGACCAAATATTCCAAAAGCACCAGCGAATAAAGGTTCTTTTTTACCATCGATAAGAATTTTTTGAGAAGTCAGGAACTTTACGATTGCATGAGCACATGTAAGCTTTATTTTTTTCATAATTGTAGATATATTCTCTTAAAATTTCGCTTAATTAACCATAAAATAAAAATTATGTATAGTAAATTTGGGCAGTTCATTGATGGTAAGTGGCAACAAGCGGAAAAAAAAGAAACTTACGATGTTATAAATCCTGCTACGGAAGAAATTATTGGCCAGGCGTCTAAAGCGTCTTCAGCAGATGTTCAAAAAGCTCTTAAATCTGCAGAGAAAGGTTTGGAAGTTTGGAAAAACACTTTACCTTGGCAGAGATCATATATTATTAGAAAAATTGCTGATCTTTTAAGAAAAAAACAAGATGTTTTAGCAAAATGGTTAACGATTGAAGTTGGAAAACCTTTAGCAGAGGGAATTGGCGAAACTGGTGGGGCTGCTGATATTTTTGAGTGGAATGCTGAAGAAACAAAAAGAATTTATGGACAAACAGTCGAAAGTCGATTTCCAGGTACGAGAGTTCATGTTTATTATCAGCCAGTTGGAGTTGTAGCAGCTTTAGTGCCATGGAATTTTCCTTTAATTCTAGCAGCAAGAAAAATTTCAACAGCATTAGCTGCCGGATGTTCAGTAATTTGTAAGCCTGATGTAATTACTCCAGGAACAGTAATGGAGTTAGTAGATATTTGTAAAGAAGCAGGAGTCCCTCCTGGAGTTGTAAACTTATTATCAGGAGATCCTGAAAGTATTTCAAATGAGTTGTTAGAGTCTGATATTATTAAAAAGGTTTCAATTACTGGATCAACAAGAGTAGGTAAATTAATCTTAAAAAAGGCCGCAGACAAAGTTCAAAGAGTCACAATGGAGCTTAGTGGACACTCACCTTTTATAGTTTTTGATGATGTTGATATAAATAAAGTTGCAGATATGGCAATTACTGCAAAATTTAGAAATAATGGTCAAGTTTGTATTTCACCTAACAGATTTTATATACAAGAAAATAAAAAAGACGAATTCATTAATGCGTTTATTGAAAGAACAAAAAAATTAAAAATTGGAAATGGTTTAGATGAGGGAGTTCAATTAGGTCCTCTAACAACTGCAAAAAGATTAGGAGAAATCGAAGAATTAGTTGAAACAACTAAAAAGGAAGGAGCAAAAGTTTTACTGGGTGGAAAAAGACCTCAAGGTTTTAACAAAGGCTATTTTTATGAGCCAACAGTTTTTGATAATGTAAAGGACAATTTCACAATAATGAAACAAGAACCATTTGGTCCTTTAGTTCCAATGTTGTCATTTAAAACTTTTGATGAAGTAGTTGAAAGAGCTAATAATAATGACTTAGGATTATGTAGTTATATTTATACAAATTCTATGGATAAAGCTCACAGAGCTTCAGAATTAATGGAAACCGGTACTGTTGCGGTAAATACCCCTGCAGTTGCGATAGCCGAAGCACCTTTTGGCGGAATTAAACAAACTGGATATGGACGTGAAGGTGGTTCAATGGCAATTAAAGATTATCTTAATATAAAGTACACTCACCTTGGTTTGAAATCTTAAAATGAGACCAAATAAAATAAAAAAGATGATGAAAGATGGTGAGCAAATAATTAATGGCTGGTTACAAATTCCTAGCTCTTTTTCAGCGGAAGTAATGTCTCATCAAGGTTGGGACTCGCTTACAATTGATATGCAACATGGTGTTATAGATTATCCAAATGCATTACAAATGCTGCAATCAATTTCATCTACGGATGTTACTCCTTTAGCAAGAGTAAATTGGAATGAGCCAGGACAAATAATGAAAATTTTAGATGCTGGATGCTACGGTATAATTTGTCCAATGGTGAGTAACAAATCTGAAGCAGAAAAATTTGTTCAAGCATGCATGTATCCCCCTAAAGGGTATAGAAGTTTTGGACCAATTAGAGGATTAATTTATGGGGGTTTAGATTATGGAGATTTTGCAAATGATGAGATTTTAAAAATGGCAATGATAGAGACAAAAGAGGCCTTGGATAAATTAGATGAAATTATGAGTACACCTGGAATAGATGGAATTTACATTGGACCTGCTGATTTAAGTCTGGCTATAGGTCAAAAACCTGCTTTTGATAATCCTGAAGGAAGCCCAACTTATGAAAAGATTTTGAAAATCTTAGAACATGCAAAAAAAAATAAAATTTTCGCGGGTATACATAATGCTACTCCAGAGTATGCTAAGAAAATGCTTAATCTAGGATTTAATTTAGTAACTATAGGATCCGATCAAAGGTATATGAGTGCAGGTGCAAAAGATGCTGTATCTAAATTAAAATCAACTAAATCAAAAGAAGACTCTAAAGCTTACTAAATTTAAGTGTCAGATAAAAAAAAAATTTTAATAATTCAAGCTATTCATAGAGCGGGGATAGATCTTATAAAGAATAACCCAAATTATGATTATGAGATTGTTGAAAATATAGATGACAAGAATATTAAACAAAAAATTTTGGAGTGTGATGGTTTGTCAATTAGAACAGCAAATTTATCTAATGAATTAATTAATATATCAAAAAAACTTAAAATTATATCTCGCCACGGCGTTGGGTACGACAATATTGACCTCAAGTCTTCTAAAGAAAAAAATATCACCTTAGCAATTACGGCTACAGCAAATGCTGTTGCGGTGGCAGAACATGTTATGTTTATGTTACTCAATATATCGAAAAGAAAAAACATGTATGATGAAGCTGTTAAAACAGGAAATTTTTCTAATAGAAACAAACTTCCAAAAACAATTGAACTTTGGAAAAAAAATATTTTAATTGCTGGATTTGGAAGAATAGGTCAATCTTTAATCAGAAGATGCAAAGGATTTGAAATGAATGTTTTTGTTTATGATCCATTTGTTTCAAAAGATATTATTGAGGGATTGGGTGGAAAAAAAGTTGAGGATCTTACAGAAGCAGTAAAATCTATGGATGCCATTTCTTTACATATGCCTCTTAACGAGAAAACAAAAAATATTATTAATTATGATCTACTTAAAACAATGAGGAAAAATTGTATAATAATAAATGCTGCAAGAGGAGGGATGATTAATGAGAATGACTTAGATAAAGCATTAAATGAAAGTCTTATATTTGGTGCAGGTTTAGATGTTTTTGAGACAGAACCACCTAAAGAGGATAATCCTTTGCTAAAAAACAATAAAGTTTTTTTAAGTCCTCATACAGCTGCATTTACTGAGGAATGCATGATAAGAATGGGAAAAGAAACAATACAAAATATAATTGATTTTTTTGAAAAAAAATTAGACAAATCAAAAATTATTAAATTTTAATTATGCGAATAAATTTCAAAAATTTTGGACTATTAGAAGTATTAGTGTTGTTATCGTTGGTATATGTGGTTGGTATGTTGATCTGGACTGCAAGTACAAGACCCGCCGTTGAAGCAAAAGCTAACTTAGTTAAAGAAAATCATAAGAAAGTAGTTGATTTTATTAATGGAGAAATAAATAATTGTGGGAACAATGATGAAGGTAAATTGACTGTTTGGGGTGACCCCTGCAATGACGAATGGTCTTCATCTAAAGTTGTGAATTATATAAACAAAAATCTTAATATAGAGAATCCTTTTTCAGAGGATACTAAAGTAAAAACTGATCCTGATCCTAGAATTAAAGCGGAAGGTAGAGCGGGGCAATCAGTTGAGATGGGTGTTATATTTGTGATGTCATCAAGTTTTTTACCTGATCCTGGTTCTGAATGGGTTGTGGGTACTTGTTTTAAATCTCCATGTGTTGCCGCTGGAAATAATGAACTTACTTCACTCTATAGATAATCAATTTTTATAAATTTCAATTTCAGATTTTTTTAATGTATCTGTAAGATATTTATAACCAATTTTTGCATACTCTAACGGATTTGCTTTTGCTGGATCCTGCTCTGCCTCAACTACTAACCATCCTGAGTAATTATTATTTTTTAACACATTAAATAAAGGTTGATAATCAATACAACCATCCCCTGGTACTGTAAAAGCACCCTCTAAAAAAGCACCTCTAAAACTTAAATCCTCTTTTAAAGATTTTTCAAGAACTTGTTTTCTTATATCTTTACAATGGACGTGCAAAATTCTTTCATGATAATTTTGTAATATGGATTTTGAGTCCCCTTTGGCAAATAACATATGTCCTGTATCTAGTGTTAATTTTACACTTTCATGGGTATTTTCAATAAGTCTTTCAGTATCTTTTTGAGTTTCAATTACTGTTCCCATATGATGGTGATATGCCAATGGCATTCCTTCATCCTCTAAATATTTTCCTAGTTCAGAAATTTTTTCACAAAACTTCTGCCATTCATCCTTTTCCATTTGAGGCCTAGTTGATAATTTTCTGTTAGGGTCTCCTTGTATAGAGCCAGAAACTTCTGCGAAAACTATACAAGGTGCATTACAATCTTTAAATAAATTTAGTTGTTCTTGAATGGATTTTTTTTCTTCCTCAACAGAATTTTTTCTTAGATTTGCGCCATACCATCCTGAGCAAAGTTTAAGATTAAATTGATCTAATTTTGGAATTAATTCAGAAGATTTCTTTGGAAATTTTCCACCAGACTCTATGCCTATATAGCCTGCTTCATTGGCTTCTTTTAAACATTGTTCTAATGTAGTTTCACCACCTAACTCAGGCATGTCATCATTACTCCATGCAATGGGTGCAACTCCTAATTTTACTGACATAAGAAATTTTTTTAGTTAAGTTATTATTTTAATACAAATTTTAAATGATTGATATAGCTTTATTTGGACTTGGTAGAATTGGTATTATGCATGGAAAAAATTTAATGCGTAGTAAAGATTTTAATCTTAAATATATTTATGACATTGAACAAAAATTATCAAAAAAATATTCAAAAACATTAAAAACAAAAGCTATTAACAATCCATCTGTAGCTTATAAAGACAAAAATATAAAAGCTGTTTTTATTGCCTCAACAACATCGACACATATTAGATTTATTTTAGATGGTGTTAAAAATAGAAAAATTATCTTTTGTGAAAAACCACTGGATTTAAGTATTAAAAAAATTGAGTCCTGTAAAAAAAAAATTAATAAATTAAATCCAAAAATACAATTAGGTTTTAATAGACGATATGATCCAACACACAATAATTTAAGAAAACAATTACTTAGTGGAAAAATAGGTAAATTAGAAAAAATTATTATCACTAGTCGTGATCCTGCCCCACCAACTATGAAATATCTAAAAGAATCTGGTGGTATTTTTAGAGATATGATGATCCATGATTTTGATCTTGTTAGATTCTACCTTGGTAATGATGAGCCTGTAAAAATAATAGCTTCTGGTAGCAACATATCAGACAAAAGATTTGATAAAATAAAAGATTTTGAATTAGCATCTACCATAATTAGATCTAGAGCTGGTGTTCAGTGCATAATAACTAATTCCAGACACTGTAGTTTCGGTTATGATCAAAGAATAGAATTATTTGGATCAAAAGGTATGTTAATTTCAGAAAATAAAAGACAAAACGAGACATCTTTATATTCTGCACAATCAACTTCGAACAAATCTCCTTTGCTTAATTTTTTTATTGAGAGGTATAAAGATGCATATAAAAATCAACTAAAGGATTTTGCGAAATATATAAGAAAGAAAATTCAACCTCTTGCAGGATTCGAAGAGGGAAGAAAAGCTCTAATAATTGCGAATGCAGCTCAAAAATCTTTACGATCAAAAAAGTTTGAAAAACTTAATCTTTAATTGAATCAACCCTAAGTAGAATACAACCTGTCTGCTTTACAACTAAATAATATTTTGATTAGATTTTATTTTTAAAAGTTAACTTTAATAAAAGGGGAATAATGAAAACAATAAAAAACTTTATATTAGCTTTAGCTGCATGGGCAATGATGTCTGTATCTGCTTTAGCTGTAGATATAATTGTGGTTTCTCATGGTCAAGCAAACGATCCTTTCTGGTCAGTTGCTAAAAATGGAGTTGATGCTGGATGTAAAGACATGGGAGTGTCTTGCAAATACACAGCACCAGCTACTTTTGACATGGTAGAAATGGCAAAATTAATTGATAATGCTGTATCACAAAAACCGAAAGGTATTGTGATAACATTACCGGATGCTGCTGCTTTAGGAAAATCAGTTAAAGCTGCGATTGCTGCTGGTATTCCTGTAATATCAATGAACTCTGGTTCTGATGATTATGCATCTTTAGGAATTAGTGCACACGTTGGACAAACTGAGTTTGAAGCAGGTGTAGGTGGTGGACAAAAAATGAAAGCCGCTGGTGGAAAAAAAGCATTATGTGTTAACCATGAGGTAGGAAACGTTGCACTTGATAGAAGATGTGCTGGTTTCAAAAAAGGTTTTGGTGGATCTGTTGATATTTTAGGTACATCAAATGACCCAACAGAAATTCAAAAGGCTGTTGCTGCAAAATTAGGTGGTGGCTATGACACTATTCTAACTTTAGGTGCTGGATTGTCTGGTGAAGCAGCTTTGAAAGCACTTGAGTCAGCTGGAAAAGTTGGTTCTGTAAGATTAGGAACATTTGATATGTCTCCAAATATGTTAAAAGCTGCTGCTGCAGGAAAGGTAGAGTTTTTAATTGACCAACAGCAATATCTACAAGGATATTTACCAATAGCTATCTTTGGACAATATATGAGATGGGGAACAATGCCAGCAGGTGTAGTAATGACTGGACCTGGGTTTGTTACTCCTGACAATGCGTCTAAAGTAATTAAATGGGCAGCTCAAGGTTATAGATAAAAATATGAATTAAAGGCCTGACTAATATTAGTCAGGCCTTTTTTTTAATCATCTTTAAATTATAATTTTTATATGTCTGTAAAATCAGAGAGTATTCAATCTAAAAAAGATAGTGGACAAGATGAAAGACTTAAAAAAATTTCACCTCTTAGAGTTTTATTAAACAGACCAGAACTTGGAGCTTTGGGTGGCTCAATTTTAGTTTTTATTTTTTTTGGAATAGTTGCTGGTGACACCGGAATGTTTAGCGCTTATGGGACATTAAATTTTTTAGATGTTTCAGCTAATTTAGGAATTATTGCTATTGCTGCTGCAATGTTAATGATCGGTGGAGAGTTTGATTTATCAATTGGTTCAATGATTGGTTTTGCAGGAATCTGTATCGCTATACCTGCAATTTATTGGGGCTGGCCTTTATGGACGAGTATTATTTTTGCTTTTGCTATGGCAGTACTAATTGGTTATTTCAATGGTATAATGGTAGTAAAAACTGGTCTTCCATCCTTCATAGTAACTCTAGCAATGTTGTTCATTTTAAGAGGGGCAACTTTGGCTATTACAAGATTAATTACAGGAAGAACTCAAGTACCAGGATTAAGAGTTTTAATAGAGGATGATCCAATTGCTTGGTTGTTTGCAACAGATACTTTTCAATGGTTATTCACATGGCTAGGATCGATGAAATTAATTGCACTGAGAACTGACGGTTCACCATTAGCCACAGGTATTCCACCATCAGTAATATGGTTTATTGCTCTTACATTATTTGCAACTTGGATACTTATGAAAACTAGATATGGAAATTGGATATTTGCATCAGGTGGAGATAAAGTTGGTGCTACAAATGTTGGTGTACCTGTTGGAAGAGTAAAAATAAGTCTATTTATTGGAACAGCTGTAGCATCGACAATATTTGCTTGTATTCAAGTTTTAGATGCAGGTTCTGCAGATACTATGAGAGGAACTTTAAAAGAATTGGAAGCAATAGCAGCTGCCGTGGTTGGCGGTTGTCTTTTGACTGGAGGTTATGGCTCTGCCATCGGAGCAGCATTGGGTGCTATTATTTTTGGCACTGTATCAATGGGAATTTTTTATACAGATGTTGATACTGATTGGTTTAAGGTTTTTTTAGGTGCAATGATGTTAATTGCAGTAGTATTCAATAATTATATTAGAAAAAAAGTTACGGAGACTAAGTGATGTCTGAATATTTAGTTCAATTCAATAATATAAGTAAATTTTTTGGTAAAGTGATTGCTTTGAAAGATGTCACTATGAAACTTAAAAAAGGCGAAATAATGTGCTTACTTGGTGACAATGGAGCTGGAAAATCTACTTTGATAAAAACTTTAGCAGGCGTTCATAAACCTGATGAAGGTGAAATTATTTTTGAGGATCAAAAAATAGTTTTTGACTCACCACGAGATGCTTTGGATATTGGGATAGGTACTGTTTATCAAGATTTAGCATTAGTTTCTCTTATGAGTGTAACTAGAAATTTTTTTATGGGTAGAGAGCCACAAAAAGGTTTACCTTTTTTCAAAACTTTTGATATTGAAAAAGCAAACACTATAGCTGCAGAAAGAATGGGACAAATAGGTATCGATGTGAGAGACCCATCACAAGCTGTCGGTACGATGTCTGGAGGTGAAAGACAATGTCTCGCTATTTCTAGAGCAATTTATTTTGGAGCAAAAGTTTTAGTATTAGATGAACCAACGTCAGCATTAGGTGTACATCAGGCTTCAATGGTCCTGAAATATATTGTTAAAGCAGCATCGCAAGGTTTAGCTGTAATTTTAATAACACACAACGTTCATCATGCTTATCCTGTTGGAAATAGTTTTACAGTTTTAAATCGAGGAAAAAGTATGGGAACATTTCAAAAAAAAGATATATCTAGAGAAAAACTTTTAAGCATGATGGCAGGTGGTGAGGAATTAGATAAGTTAGAAGTCGAACTTAAAGAAATGGACCGAATAGAAAATAATTAGACAAATATATCACTTCTACATACATAAATTTTGCTGTAATATTTTTTAAAATAAAGAAAGGAGTAACATATGAAGGCATATATAATGGGAAACTACACTGAAAAAGCTTTTCAAGGTTTTTTAAAAGATCCTAAAAGTGATAGAAAAGCAGTAGTTGAACAATTAACAAAAGCTATGGGTGGAACAATGCATAGTATGGATATAGTTAGAGGTCCATATGACTTTATAGTTGTAAATGAACTTACAACGTTTGAAGACTTTGCGGCAGTAAAACTTGTAGTAGAAGCATCAGGAGCAGTTAAAAATTTAACAATGTTAGAAGCTATTGATTTTAATAAAGCTACTGTTAAAGCAAGTGAAGTTGCATCAGGTGCATACAAAGCGCCAGGACAATAAATAGATTATTACTTCCAGTACGCGGGCTGGAAGTAAATTTATTTACTTTTTCAATTTAGAAGAAAACTTAAGATTTGTATTATCAAACTTTTCTTTATTGTTTTTAATATAATTTTCCATAATTTCTAATTTATCTCCTTCGAATTCTGAGACTTTTCGAGTATTTAAATCAACATATAATGCTAGGACTTCAATTGTTGATGCTAAATATTGCTTTTGCTTATGGATCATTTCCATCTTATATTGCAACCTTTTTTTATCGTGATCAAAAAAAACTAGATTTACATCTACTTCGTCATTCATCTTTAGTTCTTGATTATAGGTAATATGAGACTCAACAATCATTGTGCTTTTTCCAGTAGTCCTCGCTGAATGCTCGCCCATTTTAAAGGTGTCATTCAATATATCTGCCCCATATTTATCAAAGATCAAAAGATAATAAGAAACATTCATATGATTGTTATAATCAATCCAATCTTTCACAATTTTTTGTGAACTTAAAAAAATCGGCATTGTAAAATAAAAATTTAATGATTTGGATTATCGTTATCCACTACGAGACATATTTCAGATTTAGTTAAAAATCTTCTTCCAGTTCCATTATCTAATGAAAACATTCCACCAATTCCTTTTACGGCATCTATTGTAAGATCAGTATGTTTCCATTTTTCATATTGATCACCATTCATATAGAATGGAACACCACCTATTTCTCCAAGTTTAATATCATTGTCTCCCAATGGAAATTCACCCTCTTGGAAACACATAGGAGCACTCCCATCACAACATCCACCTGATTGATGAAACATTAATTTTTCACCATATTTTTCTTTAAGTTCAGATAATAAACTTAGTGCCGAATGTGTTGCAGATACTTTCATATTTTTTCTCTGGCCCATGATATCGAATCATGGACCAGTATATATTATTTGATTAAAAGAAGCCTAATTTTTTCTCAGCGTAAGAAACATGAAGATTCTTATTCTGTCTGTAATGATTAAGCATCATTTTGTGAGTTTCTCTGCCAACTCCAGATTGTTTGTATCCACCAAATGGTGAGTGAGCTGGGTATGCATGATAACAATTAGTCCATACTATCCCTGCTTGTATTGCTCTACCCATTCTGTAGGCAATATTACCATTTCTAGTCCAAACAGCTGCACCTAAACCATAAAGAGTATCATTGGCAATTTTTAATGCCTCTGCTTCATCTTTAAATTTAATTACAGACACAACAGGCCCGAAGATTTCTTCTTGAGATATTCTCATATCATTTTTTGCTTCAAAAACAGTTGGTTGAATGTAATTACCTTTTTCCAATCCACTGTTAAGTTTTGCAACACTTCCTCCTGTTAGGACTTTCGCACCTTCTTTTTTCCCTAGATCAAGATAAGATTTAATCTTCTCCATTTGTTCTACGGAAGCTTGTGCTCCAATCATGGTTTCCATTTTTAAAGGGTTGTCTTGAACAACAGCTTTTGTTCTAGCTATAGCTCTTTCCATGAATTTATCATAGATCGACTCTTGAACTAAAGCTCTACTCGGACAAGTACAAACCTCACCTTGGTTAAGATTGAACATAACGAAACCTTCAATACATTTATCGAAGAAATCATCATCTTTATCCATGATATCCTCAAAGAAAATGTTTGGAGATTTTCCACCTAATTCCAAAGTTATCGGAATTATGTTTTGTGCAGCATACTGCATTATCAATCTTCCTGTTGTTGTTTCACCAGTAAATGCAACTTTAGCAACTCTTTTTGATGATGCTAAAGGTTTACCTGCCTCTAATCCAAAACCACTAACAATGTTGACAACTCCTGGAGGTAATAAATCCCCAATAAGTTCCATCATTACCATTATGGATGCTGGCGTTTGTTCAGCTGGTTTTAAAACTGAACAGTTACCCGCTGCAAGAGCTGGTGCTAGTTTCCATGTAGCCATAAGTAATGGGAAGTTCCAAGGAACTATTTGACCAACTACTCCTAAAGGTTCAGGTATGTTGTAAGAGTATTGAGAATTGCTAATTTCTGCAATTGATCCCTCTTCTGCTCTTATTACACCAGCAAAATATCTCCAATGATCAACAACCAAAGGCAAATCTGCTGCCATACATTCTCTTATTGGCTTTCCATTATCTAAACATTCAGCTGTTGCTAGTAAGTTTAGATTTTTTTCTAAAACATCAGCGATCTTATATAATATGTTTGATCTTGTTGTGATGTCTGTTTTTCCCCACTCCGGGAAGGCTGCGTGAGCCGCATCTAATGCTGCTTCTACGTCTTTTTCGTCTGATCGCGCAACTGAACAGATTTTCTCATTTGAGATCGGGCTTACATTATCAAAATACTTGCCTGATTTTGGTTCTACAAATTTTCCATTAATGTAGTTTCCGTATTTTGCTTTGAACGGAAATTTAACCTTTAAATGAGAAGTATCTAATACAGATGACACTTTCATTGCTTCTGCACTCATTTTTTTCTCCTCTTATTATTTATATAAATTAATTAAAGACCTTTTTGGGAATGATGTAAATGGGTCAATAACGTTTTCAACTAAGAATTGTATTAATCGAGCTTAATTTCACTAATTTTATTGTCTGCTTTTCTCACAAAATAAATTCCTACTGATACTGCAATGAGAGATATCAAAACTTTAAAAGTGATCAATTCCTTCAGGAAAATATAACTCAAGATAGTTCCAAAAATTGGAATTAAATATGAAACTTGTGACTGAAATATCAGTCCATTATTAACTAAAATTCTAAATCTCAATAACCATGCAATTCCAGTAGAAACTAAGCCAAGATATATCACGGATATTGTAGAATCTAACCTAGGCGAGACATTCCATGGTTGTTCAACAATACTTACAATAGGTATCAAAATCAAAACTGCCCAAACCAGTATTGAGCCAGTTACATTTTCATTTTTTTTCTTACTAATTTTTAAGGTTAGAACACCACCTATTACATAACAAGTTGAGCCTAAAAGAATTAGTATTGCGGAAAAAAAATTATTTTCATTAATCAAAATATTATCAGAAAATAAGTAAAGTATTCCAGAAAAACCAATTAAGATTCCTATTGTTTTGATAAAATTGAATTTCTCATTCTTTGTATAAAAATGACCGAGCACAGTTGAACTTAATGGTGTAGTTGACATCAATATCGCAGCCAAATTACTTTGAACTGATTGTACTCCGTACGCAATTAAAAAAAAAGGAGCTACTAGATTTATAAATCCTATCATTGCGAACCAATACCAATCTTTTGAAAAAGCTTCGATCTTTATCTTTTTATAATAACAAAGCAACAAAACTGGTATTGCTCCAAAAAACACTCTTAAAAATGCGATGGTAATTGGTCCAAATGAATATGTTGCAATTTTGATATTAAAAAAAGCTGATGCCCATATTAAGGCTAACAAAATTAATAAAAGATAATCTAATAGTTTTGGCTGTCTCATTCAGTAATATCTTCAATTGTCCCTTTTGTAATTTTCTTTAAATCTGAGAAATTGATTTTAAATATACAATTTGGATGACCTGCGGCTGCAAACAAAAAATCAAACCTATGTAAGGAATTGTCTATATAAATATCAACATTTTCTAAATGACCTACCGGTGAAACGCCACCAATTGTAAAACCAGTAATTTTTTTTACATCTTCAGCAGTAGCCATCGAAACATCATTAAATTTAATATTCTTTTTAATTTTTTTTAAGGAAGCTTTCTTATCTCCAGCAACCAAAAATAAACTAAACTTATTATCTGTTTTAAAAAGTAAGCTTTTAACTATAGCTCCGACCTCACATCCTAAAGAAGATGCGGCTTCTAGAGCAGTTCTAGCTGAAGTTTCTAAAACACTTACACTTAAATTTTGATCAAATTCTTTAATAATCTTACCAACCCTTTGAACTGGTTCTTTATCAAGTAATGTCATTATTCAACTCTGAATTGTTAGTATTTTTAGTCTTTAAGTTATACACTTATGTAAAAAATGCATAGGTGTTATTAAGTAAAAGAGGATTATTTATCAGTCTTTATTTGGTATCACAACCCACTGAATTACAGAGGAGATATATGAGCGCTAAGAATGTATTAAAAGTTATAAAAGACAAAGAGATTGATTACGTTGATCTAAGATTCACTGACCCTAGAGGCAAACTCCAACACGTCACGATGGATACTAAAGTAGTTGACGAAGATATGTTAAACGATGGAATTTTCTTTGATGGCTCCTCAATTGCAGGTTGGAAAGCTATTAATGAATCTGACATGATTTTAAAGCCTGATTTAAGCAGAACTGTGGTTGATCCGTTTACGTCTCATAATACATTAAACATTTTTTGTGATATTTTGGATGCAATAAAAAAAGATCCTTACGAAAGAGATCCTCGAGGAACAGCAAAAAAAGCTGAGGCATATTTAAAAAAATCTGGAATTGGTGACAAAGCATTTTTTGGTCCAGAAGCTGAATTTTTTGTATTCGATGATGTAAGATTTAAAAATGACATGAATGAAACTGGCTTCAAAATTGATAGTACTGAAGGCCCTTACAACACTGGAAAAAAATATGAAAACGGAAACATGGGACACAGACCTGGTATCAAAGGTGGTTACTTCCCAGTTCCTCCTGTTGATAGTGCACAAGATATGAGAAGTGAGTATTTAAAAGCAATGAAAGACATGGGTATTAAAGTTGAGAAACATCACCATGAAGTTGCTCCAAGTCAGCATGAACTTGGAATGTATTTTGGAACTTTAGTTGATCAAGCAGATAACTTGCAATTATATAAGTATGCGGTTCATATGGTTTCACATTCATTTGGAAAAACTGCAACTTTTATGCCTAAACCAGTAAAAGGTGATAATGGATCAGGTATGCACGTGCACCAATCAATTTGGAAAGGAAATACAGCATTATTTTCAGGAGATAAATATGCTGGCTTATCAGATTTAGCTTTACACTATATTGGTGGAATTTTAAAACATGCAAAAGCTATAAACGCTTTTTCAAACGCAACAACCAATAGTTACAAAAGATTGATCCCGGGATTTGAAGCCCCAGTGTTATTAGCGTACTCAGCGAGAAACAGGTCAGCTTCATGTAGGATCCCTATTACTTTAAGTAAAAAGGCTGCGAGATGTGAAATTAGATTTGGTGATGCAGCTGGAAACCCATACTTAACTTTTGCAGCAATGCTTATGGCTGGACTAGATGGTATAAAGAATAAAATTGATCCTGGTAAATCTTTCGATAAAGATCTTTATGCTTTATCTGAAAATGAAGTAAAAAAAATACCTACTGTTTGTGGCTCATTAAGAGAGGCAATGGAAAGTTTGGATAAGGACAGAGATTTTTTAAAACAAGGTAACGTTTTCACTGATGATCAGATAGATGCTTACATTGCTTTAAAATTTGAGGAAATACATAATTTCGAACACACACCACACCCAATAGAGTTCGATATGTATTATAGTTGTTAAAAATTATTGTCTAGTAGTGGCAATCTTATTTTTGCCAGGACCTTTTTTAACAACGTAATCTTGAGTTCCATTAGCTCCTGTTTCAACAGATTTAATTAAAGATCTTTGAAGGCTTTTTCTTTTTTCTTTTCTGTCTTCAGACGCTAATAAATTTCTAAATTCAAAAACGTTCATATAATGATTATATACTAGATATGCATTTTAAGCAATTCAGCTATGCAACTTATGGGATACTAAATTTTATTCTACTTTAAAAGACTCCCCGCAACCACATCTCTCTGTTTCATTGGGATTATTGAACACAAAAGTTGAGGTAAAATCCTCTTTTTTGTAATCCATTTCAGTACCTAGTAAATACATCACTGCAGCAGAATCTATAAAAACCTTAACTCCCTTGTCCTCAATTACCTCATCATTCGGATTAAGTTCTTTAGAATATTCCATTACATATGACATGCCTGCGCATCCTCCAGATTTAACTGAAACTCTCACTCCTAAAGCATCTTTTTCAGCACTTGACATGATTTCTTTAATTCTATTTGCTGCATTTTCACTTAGTTTAATTACAGGACTCATTATAAATTTAACTCCAACTTAGCAGCATCTGACATCATATCTTTATTCCAAGGTGGGTCCCAAACTAGTTGAAGATCAACATCATTAATTTCCTCAACTTGCATAGCTCCTTCTTTAACTTCTTTTGGTAAACTCTCTGCAACAGGACAATTTGGTGTAGTTAAGGTCATTTTAATTTCAGCTTTTTTTCCTTTTACCTGAATATCATAAATTAAACCAAGTTCATAAATATTAACGGGTAACTCAGGATCATAAATTTTTCTAATTTCATTTATAATTTTTTCTTTTATTTCCATAATATCAATCTTCTGTACTCACTTGCTTTCCATCATCTTCCATTGCAGAAATCAAAGTATGCCATGATAAAGTAGCACATTTTACTCTCATAGGATATTGTTTTACTCCCGATAAACACATTAGTTTTGTTTTATCATCCTCCTCTAAAATCGAAGATTTTAATTCAGGATTTTCTTTTATCATTCCAAGAAAATCATCTATGATCTCCTTTGCTTCATTGTCACTTTTGCCTTTAATCAAATCTGTCATTATTGAAGCTGAGGCCATTGATATTGCGCAACCACTTCCTTCAAAAGAAATATCTTCAACTTTTCTTTGATTATTCAGTTTTAAATAAACATGGACATTATCCCCACATAAAGGATTATTCCCTTTAGCATCTTTATTAAAATTCTCAGTCTTCCTCAAATTCCTTGGATTTTTTCCATGTTCTAAAATTATTTCTTGATATAATTCTTTTAAATTCATTTTAAATCAAAAATTTTTTTACATTTGTTTATAGACTCATTTAATTGATCAAAATCACTTTTAGTATTATAGACACCTACTGATGCTCTTGCACTAGCAGGAATCTCGAGTTTGTCGTGTAAAATTTGACAGCAATGGTGTCCAGCTCTAATAGCTACACCATCTTCGTCAAGTATTGTCGCGATGTCATGTGGATGTACCCCTTCAATCGTGAACGATATTACACCGCCTTTATTTTTTGGATTGCCAATTATTTTTACTGAATTATTCTTTTTTAAAATTTCTTGACCATATTCTATTAATTCTTTTTCATGTTTAATTATATTTTCAATTCCAATACTTTCTAAAAATTTGATAGACTTATCAAAAGCTATCACCTGTGCAGTGGCCATAGTGCCTGCTTCATACTTATTTGGAAGATCACCATAAGTAATACGATCTTTTTTAACTTCTTTAATCATTCCACCACCACCTTGATAAGGTGGTAATTCTTCAAGCCATTTTTTTTTTCCATACAAAATTCCAAGTCCAGTCGGTCCATACATTTTATGACAAGAAATTGCATAAAAATCACAGTCCAGATCTTGCACATCAAGTTTCAAATGTGGTGCACCTTGACATCCGTCTACAACAACAATTATATCTTTTGCGTGTGCAAGCTCAGTAATCTCTTTGATTGGTAGGATTGCGCCAGTGACATTCGATAGATGATTAATGGCAATCACCTTTGTTTTTGGCGTAATTTTTTTTTCAATATTTTCAATTGGAATTTCTCCCTCTTCATTTATTTCAGCAAAATTAATCTTTATATTTTTTGATTTTCTCAAATAGTGCCATGGTACATAATTTGAATGATGCTCTAACTCAGTGAGTAAAATTTCGTCACCTTCATTCAAATACTTTTGGCCAAGTGTATTAGCAACTAAATTGAGGGCTTCAGTTGCACCCTTAGTAAATACAATCTCATTTTTATCTTTTGCATTAATATATTTTTGGACAGAAGATCGTGTATTTTCGTATAAATTTGTAGCTGCCACTGCCAAATAATGAATACTTCTGCCCACATTTGAAAATTCTTTAGTATAGAATTCGTTTATTCTATCAATAACAACTTTAGGTTTTTGAGAAGAATTAGCACTGTCCAAATAAACTAGATCATTGTTTTGTATCTTTTCATCAAAAATAGGAAACTCTTTTTTAATATTATCTATGTTCATTTTTTTAAACCAATCATTTTTTTTAATAAATCTTTAATTTCAGCGTCAGTAATCTTTTCGATTACATCAAGCAAAAAACCATTTATTAATAGTCCTTTAGCTTGTTTATAATTTAGTCCTCTAGACATTAAATAAAAAATTGAATTATCATCAAGACTACCAGATGCTGATCCATGAGAACATTTGACATCATCAGCATAAATTTCTAATTCAGGTTTTGCGTTAAACTCTGAGGTTTCGTCTAACAAAATTGCTTTACTTAATTGATATCCATCTGTTTTCTGTGCCTTTGAGTCTACATATATTCTTCCTTGATAAGCAGACTTTGTATTTTTTCCAAGCACACTCTTAATTAACTGATAGCTTTTTGTATTTTCAACCAAATGATTTATAGTAGTTCTTATTTCGTGCTGTTTATTATCATCTAACGAAAAAATACCATTTATAAATGCTGAAGAATATTCGCCTTCTAGATTACAATTTATCTCATTTTTGAAATAATCTGAACCTGCAGAAAAAACAAAAGTTTCAGAAATACTATTTTGTTTTTGATCTATATTATTAAATGAATATTTTAGATTTTTATTCAACGACTTATCAATTTTATAATTTTTAAGAATCGCATCTCTATCCAAATTAAAATTGTAAAAAATATTCATAAAATTTTTTTCACTATTATCACTGAAGAAATCTATTAATTTTAGTGAGCTGTTTTGTTCAAGCTCAAAATCTAACCTTAAATTAATATTCTTTGATTTCATTTTCTCATTGGACAAATGATAAATGATTAAAGGTTTTTTTAATGAGTAGTCTTTTTTAATTAAAATTTTAAAATGTTTATTGCTTAATGCAATATTCAAATCAATTAATGAATTGTTGTTTTCAGACTTATCAATTGTGTAAGAGTCCTCAATTATTTCAATCTGTTTTTTATCCTCATAAGTAAAGTCAATTTTTTCAACTCTTCCGTTAATAAAAATAATTTTATTATGTTCTAAATCATCAATAAAAATTGATGGATCAATCTTATTTTCAATTGAATAATCATTATAAAAGCTTAAATCTGAAATATTATTACTAATAATTTGATTTATATCTAAAAACTTCCAATTTTCTTGTTTTCTATTTGGGAAACCATTTTCAATAAATTTATTTAAGTAAGACTTTTTTATCTCAATATCTCTATTAGAAAAATTAGAAACTTCTTGAATTTTGTTAAAATCTATTTTTAATTGTTCTTTCATCTAATTAAAACTCTCATATCCTTTTTTTTCTAATTCTTCTGCAAGTTCAGGTCCACCTGATTTAATAATTCTTCCATTCATTAAAACATGAACGAAATCTGGCTTAATATAATCTAATAGTCTTTGATAATGAGTAATGATTAAAAAAGAATTTTCATTATTCCTTAATGTGTTTACACCATCTGCAACTATTTTTAGAGCATCTATATCCAAACCTGAGTCTGTTTCATCTAAAATTGAAAGTTTTGGCGCCAGCATTGACATTTGTAGAATTTCATTTTTCTTTTTTTCTCCACCAGAGAAGCCTACATTTAATTGCCTATTAAGTTTTTCTTCATCAAATTTAAGTTCCTTAGCTTTTTCTTTTACGAGTTTTAAAAACTCGATAGCATCAAGTTCTTTTTGTCCACGAGCTTTTCTAATTGCATTTAGAGAAGTCTTTAAAAAAATATTAGTATTTACTCCAGGAATTTCTAAAGGGTATTGGAAAGCTAAAAATATACCTTTGTGCGCTCTTTCCTCAGTTTCAAGTTCAAATAAATTTTTATTTTCAAATAATATTTCTCCAGATACTTCGTAACCTTTTTTTCCCGATAAAATATTAGATAAAGTACTTTTTCCAGAGCCATTAGGACCCATTATTGCATGAACTTCACCTGGGTTTATATTTAGTGAAAATCCTTTTAAAATTGACTTATTTTCAACATTTGCGTTTAAGTTATTAATTTTCAGCATTAACCCACGCTCCCTTCAAGACTAATTCCGACAAGTTTTTGTGCCTCTACAGCAAACTCCATTGGTAATTGCTGAAGAACCTCTTTGCAAAATCCATTAACGATTAACCCAACAGCTTCCTCAGGATTTAATCCTCTTTGTTGACAATAGTGCAATTGTTCTTCACTTATTTTTGACGTTGTTGCTTCATGAGCAACATTTGAGTCAAAATTTTTATTCTTTATGTACGGAACAGTGTGTGCTCCACATTTATTTCCCATTAAAAGAGAGTCACATTGAGTATAGTTACTAGAATTTTTTGCTTTTGAATTTATATCTACTAATCCTCTATAGGTCATATCAGAAAATCCAGCACTAATACCTTTGGAAATTATTTTACTTTTAGTATTTTTACCAAGGTGGATCATCTTTGTCCCAGTATCTGCTTTTTGATGATTATTTGTAATTGCTATTGAATAAAATTCTCCAATTGAGTTATCACCCTTTAAAATACAACTAGGGTATTTCCAAGTTATAGCAGAACCTGTCTCTACCTGTGTCCAAGAAATCTTAGAATTTTTTCCCTTACATAGTCCTCTTTTAGTTACAAAATTATAAATTCCCCCTTTTCCATTTTCATCTCCCGGGTACCAGTTTTGAACAGTTGAATATTTAATCTCTGCATCATCAAGAGCTATTAGTTCAACGTTAGCAGCATGTAATTGATTTTCATCTCTCATCGGTGCTGTACATCCCTCTAAATAACTCACGTAACTTCCTTTATCAGCAATGATTAAAGTTCTTTCAAATTGACCAGTTTCTGATGCGTTAATTCTGAAATACGTCGAGAGCTCCATTGGACACTTTACACCTTCAGGAATATAAACAAATGACCCATCGGTAAAAACTGCAGAGTTTAATGTCGCAAAAAAATGATCTGTTGTTGGAATTACTGTTCCTAAATATTTTTTTACTAAATCAGGATGTTTTTGTATTGCTTCGGACATTGAACAAAAAATGATTCCATGTTTTGTTAATTCACCTTTAAATGTTGTAGCTACTGAAACAGAATCAAATACCGCATCTACAGCTATTCCATTTAATCTTGCTTGCTCTTGAAGAGGGATTCCTAATTTATTATAAGTTTCTAAAAGTTTAGGATCTAATTCATCTAAACTCTTAGGTTTATCCTTCATGCTTTTAGGAGCCGAATAATAATATAAATCTTGATAATCAATTTTAGGATACTTAGGTTTTTGCCAGTCAGGTTCTTTGAGAAGCTTAAATCTTTCAAATGCTTTTAATCTAAAATCTAACATCCATTTAGGTTCTTTTTTAATATTTGAAATAAACTTAATTACATTTTCATTTAGACCTTTTGGTGCTTTAATATTTTCAATATCAGTTGTAAAACCGTATTTATAATCTTTTAAATTTTCTATATTTTTTTCTCTAGTATCCATTTTATAATCTTCTTTCAAAGTTTTCTTTTACTAAGTCGTCTAAACTTTTTTTATCAAAAAAATTATTGATGTGAGTTTCAAGTTCATCCCAAAGATTGTGAGTTAAACATTTTGTAGATTTACCATTGCACCCTTTTTTTGACTCTTTTTTACATTGGACAGTTTTTACTTTTTCATCTACTGCATCAAAAATATTTGTTAATTTTATTTCTTTAGCTTTCCTATTTAAAATATATCCACCTTGAGTTCCTCTAACGCTTTGAACAATTTCTTTTTTTCTTAATTTTGAAAAAATTTGTTCTAAATAATCTAACGAAATGCCTTGTCTTAAAGATATATCCCTTAGAGAAACTGGATTAATTCCATCAAATCTAGCCAGATCCACTAAAGCCATTACCGCATATCTGCCTTTAGAAGTAAGTCTCATAATTCCTTATTTTACAGGGGTATATATAAACCTGACCAAAATAGTCAAGTATCGTGAGTAAAAAAAAGCTAACATTTTGTCACGCAGTTGTGATAAACCTAATTTTTTTTTGAGAATAATAATCAATAACAATTATGGAAAATAAAATATTAGAAATATTTATTCCAGGACCTGCAGGTAGACTTGAAGCCAAATATTATAAGAGTAAAAAAAATACTTCACCAATAGCTTTAGTTTTACAACCACACCCTCAGTATGGAGGGACAATGAATAATAAAGTTGTTGTAGAAACTTTTCATACTTTTATGGAAAATGATTTTTCAGTTTGTAGAGTAAATTTTAGAGGTGTAGGAAAGAGTGATGGAGAATTTGACAATGGCCAAGGTGAATTAGCAGATGCTGCAGCTGCTCTTGATTGGTTAGAGAGAGAAAATTTTGATAATTCTCAGTGTTGGGTTTCAGGTTTTTCTTTTGGGTCATTGATTGCTATGCAACTTTTAATGAGGAGACCAGAGATAAATAGATTTGTCGCAATCTCTCCCCAACCAAATGTTTATGATTTTTCATTTTTGTCTCCGTGTCCAACCTCTGGGATAATGATTTATGGAAAAAAAGATGAATTGGTACCTGTTGAACACATCAATGAACTAAACAAAAGATTAAGTGCGCAAAAAGGTATCAAAGTTGAATTTCAGTCAATTTCAGAAGCAAATCATTTTTTTTCAAAAAATGAGAACGCCCTTTCAAAATCTCTTGATAAATACATAAAAAAAGAAATAGCTTTGTATTAAAAATTCTCAACTAAAACTCCACCAGTAAGCGATTTTTTACATCTAGTTGTATTTGGAAATGAAATAGGAATACCTTTTATTGATCTTATCGCTAAAAAAGCAAAAGCTTGGGACTCGATGAAGTCTCCGTTTAATTCATATTGATCAATTGAGTCAAGATTTATATCATTAAAATTACTTTTTATACTTTCTAAGAGATATTTATTTTTTCTTCCTCCCCCACATACTAACCAATTACTTTTGTGAGAATTATTCTTATTGTGAATAAAATTCATTCCATTGGAAATTAATTTAGCAGTAAATTCAGTAATGGTTGCAGCACCATCCTCTAATGAAAGTCCTTTTGCAAAAAAAATATCAAAATTTTTAATATCTAAAGATTTTTCAAAATTAGATTTTTCAGTAAAATTGTCCAAAGCCTGATTTAAAATTAATTTGTCTGTTTTTCCAGATCTTGCTACTAAACCTTCTTTGTCATATCTTTTTTTTGAATTTTTTCTCATCCATTCGTCTATCAAACAATTGCCAGGTCCAATATCACAGGCATAAATTTTTTCTTCAAAACCCAAATTATTATATTCTATTGTAGAGGTAACATTAGAAATACCTCCAATATTAAGAATATTCATTGGAAAACCTAAATTAAATTTTTTATTTAATTCATTAGCTAGAACATTATGAAAGATTGGCGCTAGAGGAGCACCCTGCCCCCCATTTTCTAAATCATTTTGTCTAAAATTATAAATAACTTTTTTTTTCGTTAATTGAGATAGTAGCAATCCGTCACCCAATTGTTTTGTAATTTTTTTTTCTGGAGCATGAAATATTGTTTGACCATGAAAACCAATTAAATCAACATCAGATTTTGATAGTTCAAGGCATTTATTAACAGCCTTAAAATGAAATAAAGTTATCTCTCTTTCTAAATCTTTGATTTCAACTTGATATTTGGTTAAATCATCTGGACTTAAGATTTTATTCCTTATTTTAAGTATTTTTTGAGTTAATTCATCATCATATTGAAAGTATTTATCAATTAATATTGAAAATTCATAATTACCATCTGACCTAATTATGGATACATCTACTCCATCTAATGAGGTACCACTCATTAAACCCATTGCTGTATAAATCTTATCCATTCTTATTTTTTTTTATTAAATAATGTATATTGTGGAACTATAGACTTATGGATAAATTTTTAAAAGAATTTAAAGATAGAGGTTACTTTTATCAATGCACGAATGAAAATGAATTATCTAAATTAATAAATAAAGAAAAAATTAAAGGTTACATAGGTTTTGATTGTACCGCTGAGAGTCTTCATGTTGGAAGCTTACTTCAAATCATGTGTCTCAGACTTCTTCAAAAATATGGGCACAGACCGATTGTCTTATTAGGTGGAGGAACTACCAGAATTGGAGATCCTTCAGGTAAAGACAAAACAAGGAAAATTTTAACTGAAAAAGAAATAGATAAAAATACAAAAAACATTGAAAAAATATTAAAAAAATTTTTAAATAATAACGATCCAAAAACAAAACCTATTTTTGTAAATAATTATTCCTGGCTTAAAAATTTAAATTATATTTCATTTTTAAGAGAAATAGGTAAACATTTTACAATTAATAAAATGCTTACATTCGAAAGTGTAAAAACTAGATTGGATAGAGAACAATCTTTAAGTTATATGGAATTTAATTATATGATTTTGCAAGCTTATGATTTTTTAGAGCTAAATAAAAAAGAGAATTGTTCCTTACAAATAGGAGGCTCTGATCAATGGGGAAACATTATAAATGGAACAGAACTTATTAAAAGATATTCTAGTAAACAAGCTTATGGTTTAACTACCCCTCTCATTACATTATCCTCAGGAGCAAAAATGGGCAAAACTGAGTCAGGTGCTATTTGGTTAGATGAAAAATTATTATCATCATATGACTATTGGCAATTTTGGAGAAATATTGATGACAGAGATGTAATAAAATTTTTAAAAATGTTTACAGATTTAGATATTAAAGAAATTGACAAAATTAAGGATGAAGACATCAATAAACTTAAAATTAGGTTAGCTAACGAGACAACTTCTATGCTTCATGGTTTAAAAGCTGCTAAAAGTTCAGAGCAAGCAGCAAAAGAAGCGTTCTCAGGAACTTCACTAAGTTCAAATTTACCTTCAGTCAAAATTAAGAAAACTGATATTGAAAATAAAATGAATATTATAGATCTCGTAATCTTATCTAAACTAGAAAATTCAAAGAGTGAAATCAGACGTCTTATTAAAGGAAAGGCAATAAAACTGAATGATGAAATTATATCTCAAGAAAATCTGATTATTTCTTATGAATTATTCAGACAAAATTATTTAAAACTTTCTGTGGGAAAAAAAAGACATTTAAAAATTGTGTTAAGTTAATTCTTTTTAATTTTTTCCAATGTTCTTGTAATAAATCTAGGTGTTAAAGTTTTGACAGGATTTACTGAAGTTTTTAAATTTTTTGGAGGACCTTTGATCTTAAAACTTACTCCAAATACTCCCTCACCAGTTTTTTTTCCAACTAGTATTTCACCTAGTACAGGTAATGAACCAATAAAATTATTAATTGTTGTGGCTGGCACTAATGTGCCCTTTAAACTAATCAATTTGTTTTTTTCAACATAGCCCTCCATTAAAATAGATATTGCTGGGCCAATTGCATAAATCTCTTCAATGGTCATCAAATTACCCTCATTCTTAAAGTTCATCTCAAATTCTGTGAAACGTATTCCTTCTCCAGATAAGATATCTGCAATACCTTGTAAGGATGCCAGAGTAAGAATTTTTGTCAATATAGGTAGCTCATTTAATTTGAAATCATAAATTTTTATTTGCGAGACAGATTTTTTTGATTTTTTTGAACTAAAAAAATCGAGTGATCCCTCTTCGAAACCCTTTATAAATTTATATCTTTTTACAAAAGGTTTTGCCTCATCAACAAACAAAGTGGTGATTTTATTATTATCAACACTATTAATTGTGAATTTAAGTTTTTTATTTTTTGAAAAACTTCCTATTAGATTGGCTTTTTGTATTTCATTATTTTTAATTAAAATATTTCCTTTAAAATCTGTTAAATAATACTCATTGTCTAAAAAAATTTTTTCAATATCAATTTTCAAATTACTATTTATATCTATGATTTTTGAACCTTCATCATCATTTGATAATAAGTTCTCAATAAAATTATCGGCGTTAAAACTAGACCCAGTTAAATAATATTTTTTTTTATTTTTTTTTAATCTTATTGAATTTTTTTGTCTATCTCGATCAAGATAATCTAAATCTACCTCATCTAATTCAGAAATTTGAAGTTTTTCATTTAAGACTAAATTTTTTATTTTAATAAAATTTTTATCCTCATTTAGATTAAAAGATTTTATTACTAATTCGTTATTTATATTCTGAGACCCTTTGAAATTTAAGAAAATTTCATTTTTCTCCTTTTTTTGGTAATTTAAATAATCAAAATTAAAAGGGTTATTTTTTATTCTTAAAATTATTTCAAAGTTTTTAGTTTTATTCTTATTTGAAAAAAAATAATCTATATCATCATTGTTAACTTGATATAGTAGGTTTCCATTTCCCTCAATAGTAAAATTATTCTTTTCATATTGTAATTTTATTTTTTGGTCTAAAAGAGAAATTGTTTTTTTTTGTTTAGGAAAAAATCTTTTTAATTTCAAATTATTAGGTATTATTAATTCATGAAGTAATATTTCTGAGTTAATTTTGAAATTTTTAAATTTAAATCCTTTTTGTAGTTCAAAAGAAAAATTATTATTGGAAGTTAATGATATTTTTTCTATTTCAAAATTTGGTAAAAATGGTTTGACTAATAAATCTATATTTCTTTTATCTAAATCAGACTTTTTGTGCGCGAAGGTACCATCTACAAAAAAATCATCGTTCTTTTTTTTTATTGATACTTTTTCTGAGGAAATTTTTATTTTATCAAATTTAAAGTTAAAATCTTTAACTAAAAAATTATTTCTACTATAATTAAAAATAAAGTCTAATTTTTGTAGATCATATTTTTTTAATACATTTAATTCAACATCTTTTACAATACCATTAATCTCATAATTACTCTTAATATTTCCATTTGAATCAAATTCTAACTTTATATCAGCAATCAAATATCCTTTTTTAATGGCTTTTTCCATTATGAAAAGTTCAGGAGTATTTTGAAATGATCTCAAAAAAGAAATTAAGTTTTTTAACTCAAGAGATTTTGATGAAATCTCTAAATTTTCAATTGAAAACTTATCTTTTATTAAGGACTTTAACGAAAGTTGTGTTTTAATATTTTCAATTTCTATTTTTTTGCTTTGATTTATTAAATTTGTACCAATTGTTTTTGCTTGAAGTTTCAATTGAAATGGATCTAGAATTAATTTGATTTCTTTTAATTCAACTTCTAAATTTTTATCAAATTTTCGAATTTTTTCTGTTATTTGATTATTAAATTTATCAGTTTTAACACCAAAAATACTTAGGTACGTTAAAGTAATAAATATTAATAATAATATAGTTATAAAAAATTTAAGAAATATTTTCATTATGTTTGATACAGTGATTGTTCTAAAAATTCATCAATTTCCCCATCTAAAATCTTATCTGGGTTAGAACTTTCAAAGTTTGACCTATTATCTTTTACTAATCTATATGGTTGTAAAATATAAGATCTTATTTGATGTCCCCAACCTATTTCAGATTTTGATGACTCTGTATTTTCACTTTCTTTTTCTTTTTTTTTTATCTCAAAATCATATAGTCTTGCTCTAAGCATATTCATGCATGTTTCTTTATTTTTATGTTGTGATCTTTCATTTTGACATTGAACCACAATTTTAGATGGTAAATGTGTTATTCTAACTGCACTATCAGTTGTATTAACATGTTGACCACCAGCACCACTAGATCGATAGGTATCTATTCTTAAATCTTTGTCTTGAATTTCAATATTAATATTTTCGTCCACTACTGGATAAACCCAAATACTTGCAAAACTAGTATGACGTCTTGCACCTGAATCAAATGGTGAAATTCTTACTAATCTGTGGATTCCAGACTCTTTTTTTAACCAACCAAATACATAATCACCTTCAATTTTAATTGTTGAGGATTTTATGCCTGCCTCATCACCTTTGTGTTCACTTATCAATGTTGACTTAAAATTTTTATTGTCAGACCATTTTAGATACATTCTCCTCAACATATCTGCCCAATCTTGGCTCTCAGTTCCTCCTGCGCCAGCATGAATTTCAATATAACAATCAAAAGAGTCTGTCTCATTTGATAAAAAACAACTAATTTCATTTTTTTTTGCTAATTTTCTCAAATTCTTAATATTTTCTAAAACTTCATTTTGTACGTTTGTATTATTTTCTTCTATGGCGAGTTCATACAAATCGCTTAGATCTTTAAGTTGGTTTAAAGAACTTTTGTAAGAAACAACCAAATCTTCATACAATTTTTTTTCCTTAAGTATTTTTTTTGAGTTAGACTTATCCTGCCAAAAATCAGGTTTAAGAATTGTTTTGTTGTGACTTTGTAATTTTAAATCTATCTTATTTTTATCAAAGATACTCCTTAACTCTTTGATTTATTTTTTCTATCTCTTTTTTGTAATCTGTATATTTATGATCCATTAGTAAAACTTTAATATATTATTCGTATCTAATCTATTATTATTTGAATATAGTACTTTGCCATCAATAACGTTATTGCTTTTATATGCTTCTAAAATTGTATCTTTAGATGAAAATTTTGCTTTTTGACCTGTCGTCGGGTCAACTACCATCATTGTAATTCCGTCAGCAACTTTAAATGGTCGAGCGTCAGATTTTTTAATAGCTGATTCGATAAATTCCCTAAAAATTGGTAATGCTGTTTTTGAACCAGTTTCAAATTTACCTAGGGGTTGAGGATTATCCATTCCTACATAAACTCCAATAACGTAATTTGAGGTGAACCCAATAAACCATGCGTCAGTGTTTTTATTAGTTGTTCCTGTTTTGCCCGCAAGATTCAAATTTAAATCTCTTAGTTTTTTTCCTGTTCCTCTTTTTACGACACCTTCTAGTAAAGAGGTAATTTGGTAAGCTGTTTGAGGAGAAAATACTTGTTTAAAATTATTTCCTACATCAGGAAAGTCTTTGCCGGTATATGAAAGTTTATCACAATTTAAGCATGATCTATTTTCATTATTTAAAATTGTGTTTCCTTCACTATCTTGAACACGATCTATTAAAATTGGTGAAACTAATTTTCCACCATTTACAAAAGCTGAGTAAGCTGAAGTAAGTTTTAATAAAGTCGTTTCAGCAGAACCGAGAGAAATTGATAAAAGCTGATCAGGATTTTCATAAATGCCAAGATTTTTAGAAAATTTAGCAACTTTGTCTACGCCTAGGTTCTGTGCAATTCTTACTGTCATTAAATTTCGCGATTTCTCTAAACCAATTCTCAAAGTTGATGGTCCATAGAATTTTTTTCCATAATTTTCTGGTTTCCACATTTTTAAATCAGATCCTTGATCTAAAACTATTGGTGCATCTAGAACTAATGAGGAAGGCGTATAATTATTTTCAAGAGCTAAAGCATAAACAAATGGTTTGAATGCTGAACCTGGTTGCCGTAAAGCCTGTGAGGCTCTATTAAACTCACTATTTTTAAAACTAAATCCACCACTCAAAGCAACAACCCTCCCAGTATATGGATCCATCACAACTATACCACCATTTATTTTTGGTAATTGTTTTAAGCTGAACTTATTTTTTTTAATATGCTCAACATAGACTATGTCTCCCTTTCTAAAAAGATTATTAAATTCCTTTTTAACCCAAGAGGCATTATTATAATCAATAACTCCTTTGATTTTATTTTTTGTTTCTATTTCAAGGGAAAATTTAGAAATTTTTGTTATTATTGCAATTTTCCAATCTATAGAATTTTCTAAGTTATATTTTTCTAAACCTTTTGACCAATTTTTGGAATATTGTTTATTTAACAGTGGACCACGCCAACCTTTACGTTGATCATATTTTATTAATCCATTTCTTAGAGAGTCTGTTGCTATTTTTTGTAATTCTAAATTAATTGGGGTATTTATATAAAAACCTTGATTATAAACTTTTTCATATGATAGAATTTCAATAATATTTTTTCTTACATCTTCAATATAGTATTGCGCATCTTCTAAATAAACTCTTTTAGTTTTTTTCAATTGAATATTTTGTTTCTTTAAATCTTGATATTCTTTTTTTGTGATGAAATTATTGTCTAATATATTTTTTAAAACTAAATCTCTTCTAAATTTTGCCAATTCAATATTTCTATATGGGTTATATTTACTGGGCGCTTTAGGAAGTGCTGCCAACAGAGCTGCTTCTTCGTAACTAAGTTCTTTAAGTGATTTATCAAAATATTCTAAACTAGCAGCAGCAACACCATAGGCCCCACTACCAAGATAAATTTGATTTAAGTACAGCTCAAGTATTCTTTCTTTTGATAATGCTCTCTCAATTCTAAATGCCAATATAGCCTCTTTAATTTTCCTATTTAAACTGACTTCATTTGTCAAAAGAAAATTTTTTGCTACTTGTTGAGTTATTGTTGAGGCTCCTTCTAATCTTTTAGAAGTAAGAACATTTTTAATATTATTTATAATTGCTCGCAAAACACCTTTAGCATCAACTCCTGGGTGGGAAAAAAAATTTTTGTCTTCAGCTGACAAGAAAGCGTTAATTACATTTTGAGGGATTGATCCATATGGTACAAATATTCTCTTTTCTTTTGAAAAATCTGCAACTAAATCACCATTACCAGAGTAAACTTTACTTGAAACTGGAGGTTTGTAATTTTTCAAAAATTTATAATCAGGTATATTATTAGAAAAATTCCATAAAATGCTTAAAACAATTATTGATGAAATTAGTGAAAAACTAATAAAACCAATAAATAAATTCTTGATTATCTTGTTCATTTTGTTTCCATTATATATGGGAATTTGTTAAAGATAAGGCATAAGAATAAAAACAAAATTTTAATAATTTATGAAACAATCAAAAAAAATGTTATGGAAAAAAATTTATATATTGATGCATCGCATCCTAATGAAATTAGAATTGTGCTCAAGTCAGGTGATAAAATTGAAGATTATGAGTATGAGGGCATAAAAAATAATCTAATTAAAAATAATATTTATTTAGGCAAAGTAAGCCGCATAGAACCATCTTTACAAGCTGCTTTTGTCGACTTTGGAAGGGAAAGACATGGCTTTTTATCTTTCAACGATATTCAGTCTGATTATTACCAAATACCTCAAAGTGATTTAGAAAAGATTAAAGAGGAAGAAGAGCGAGTTCGAGAGGAATTATCAAAAAAAGTTGAAGCCAAAGATGAAGAGAGTCTGGCTGAGGGAAAATTAGAAATTGAAGATCCAATAGAAAAAAAAAATCCTGATGATAAAGAAAATTTTGAAGATGAAAAAGAAAAGAAATTTGAAAGTAAGTTTAAATTTAAAAGATATAAAATCCAAGAAGTAATCAAACCAAACCAAGTGATTTTAGTTCAGGTGATAAAAGATGAGCGTGGACAAAAAGGTGCTGCATTGAGTACATTTATTTCTATTGCAGGCAAATATATAGTTTTAATGCCTAACACACCTAAAGGAGGAGGAATTTCGAGAAAAATTTTTAATCCTGCAGATCGAAAAAAAATAAGAAGTATTTTAAATGAAATTGAAATCCCAAAAGAAATGGGACTTATAGTAAGAACCGCTGGAAGCAACAAAACTAAAAATGAAATTAATCATGATTTAAATACACTTATTAATAATTGGAATCAAATTAAAGAAAATGCTTTAAGCTCTATAGCGCCTTCATTAATTCATCAAGAAAGTGAAATAATTAAAAGAACTTTAAGAGATATGTATGATGAAAATACAAAAAATATAATTATTGAGGGTAATGAAGGTTATAAAAAAGCTCAAAATTTTATGAAAATGATGATGCCTTCTCATGTAAGAAAGATAAAAAAATACAGAGGAAAAAAACCTTTATTTATTGAAGAGGGAATTGAACAGAAATTAAATCAAATATTTGAAAGTGAATTAAAATTAAACTCAGGTGGTTACTTGGTAATTAATCCTACAGAGGCCCTGGTATCCATTGATATTAATTCTGGAAGTTCAATAAAACAGAAGAATGTAGAGAGTACTGCTTTAGATACAAATCTTGAAGCAGCAGATGAAATAGCAAGACAAATAAAGATTAGAGATTTATCAGGACTTATCATTATAGATTTTATTGACATGCTTAGTTACAATAATCGAAGATTAGTAGAAAGAAGACTAAAAGAAAAGTGTAGGTCTGATCGAGCAAGAATCCAAATTGGAAGAATATCGAATTTTGGTCTTTTAGAAATGTCTCGACAGAGATTAAGAGAAAGTGCAGTTAAATGGAATATCAAACTAACAGATGAGTCTTTTGCGCTGAAAATTCTTAAATTAGTTGAATTAAAAGCAGTCATAAATAAAGCTAAGTTTGTAGATTTAAAGGTTTGTAAAAAAATTTCAGATTTTCTGAAAGAAAATTTTATTGAAGATCTTACATACTTTGAAAAAAAGAATAAAATGAAAATTGATATAATATCTGATAATAGTTTGATAATTCCTGAGTATATTATTGATATTAAAAATAAATCTAAGAAAACTATAGAGCTTATTGAACATTTCGAAAAATTAAAAAATCTTGAAGAGCAAAAAGTTAATAACGTTATTGAATTAAAAGATAAAAAGAAATATAAAAAGAAAACTTTTAGAAAAAAAAAATTTTTTAAGAAAGCTAGATAATTCCTGCCTTTGGAGAAGATGCATTTCCGTAAAATGTTTTTTTTATTCTGCCAGACAAGTACGATTGACGACCAGCAATAACTGCATTCTTAAATGCTAAAGCCATTTGAAATGGTTTTTTTGCTTTTGCAATAGCAGTATTAACTAAAACCCCATCACAGCCTAATTCCATAGCGATAGCGGCATCTGAAGCTTGGCCTAATCCGGCATCAATAATTAATGGTAATTTTGTTTGCTTCCTCATTATTCTAATATTTATTTTATTGATAATGCCTAAACCCGAACCTATTGGAGCAGCTAGAGGCATAATTGCACACGCTCCTACATTCTCCAATCTTTTTGCCATTAAAGGATCGTCATTACAATAGACCATCACTTTAAATCCCTCCTTCGTTAATATCTCAGTTGATTTAAGTGTCTCAATCATCTCTGGAAACAAGTTTTTTTTATCTCCTAAAACTTCTAGTTTAACTAATTTCCACCCACCTATCTCTCTTGCTAATCTTAGAGTTCTTAATGCTTCTTTTGAATTAAAACACCCAGCAGTGTTAGGGAGGTAGGTAATTTTTTTAGGATCAATATAATCCATTAGCAATGGTTTTTTTTTATCAGTAATATTTACTCTTCGAACAGCAACTGTTATTATTTCGGCTCCAGATAAATTGATTGCTTTAGCACACTCCTGCATACTTTTATACTTACCTGTTCCTACTATAAGTCTAGAGCTAAAATTTTTCTTTGAAATAATAAATTTGTCTTTTTTCAATTTTAACCACCTCCAATGAAATGAACTATTTCTATTTTATCATTATTTTTAAGGTTGATGCTTTTTATTTTTTTTTTATCCACTATTTCTTGATTCAATTCAATAGCTACTTTTGTTAATGGAATTTTGTTTTTTTGAACAATATTGAATAATGTTGAATTATAATTAATAGATTTCAATTTTCCATTTAATTTTATTTTTATTTTTTTTTTCATCGTATATAAAAGCTGAATGAATAATAAAATAATTATTATTAATGGTCCAAATATTAATCTATTAGGTGAAAGAGAACAATCACAATATGGATCAATCACTTTTGACAAACTTAAAGAAGAATGCTTCACGAAATCAAAAGAATTAGGAATTTCCGCTGAATTTGCACAATCAAATGTAGAGGGGGAATTGGTTAATATAATACAAAATGCTAGAGAAAAATTTGATGGGATGATTATTAATGCTGCTGCATTTACTCACACCTCAATTGCAATTAGAGATGCTTTAGAAATTTTTAAAAAACCTATTATTGAAGTACATATTTCAAATATCTATAAACGCGAAGAATTTAGAAAAAAATCTTTAATAAGTGATGTGGTTACTGGTGGAATATTTGGCCTAAATGCCGATGGTTATATTTTAGCCATAATTTCAATGCAAAAGCTAATTCAAAATGAAAATAGATAAAAAAATAATAAAAGAGTTAAGTGATTATTTAGATGAATTTAATCTTACGGAACTAGAGTACACTGAAAAAGATACCAAAATAAAAGTCTCAAAAAATAATATTTCAATTAACAATCAAACAAATCAAACATTATCAAAAGAAATAAGCTCAAATAAAAATATAGAAAATCAAAATAAAATATCTGGAATTGAAGTTACATCACCAATTATTGGTACTGCTTACCATGCACCTGAACCTGGTGCTAAAAAATTCGTAGAGGTTGGAAAGAAAATAAAAAAAGGTGATACTGTTATGATTGTAGAGGCTATGAAAACTATGAACCACGTGCCCTCGAGTTCTGATGGAATAGTAAAAAATATACTTGTAGCTGATGGTCAACCTGTTGAGTTTGGTCAAACCCTTATCATTCTAGAATAATGTTTAAAAAAATTTTGATTGCAAATCGCGGGGAAATTGCAGTTAGAATTATCAGAGCCTGTAAAGAATGGGGGATCTCAACTGTTGCTGTTCATTCTGACGTAGATAGAGAAAGTATGCATGTTAAATTAGCAGATGAAAGTGTTTGTATAGGCTCTCATCAACCGGCTAATAGTTATTTAAATATTCCTGCACTTTTATCAGCCATAGATTTGACTAATGCTGAAGCAGTCCATCCTGGTTATGGTTTTTTATCTGAAAATGCAAACTTCGCAAAGATACTTGAAGAAAATAAAATCAAATTTATTGGTGCTTCCGCAAAACATATAGAAATGATGGGAGATAAAATTCAAGCAAAAAAAATTGCAAAAGAAAATGGATTACCAGTTATAGAAGGATCTGAGGGTGGTGTTCAAGATGTGGCTGCAGCAAAAGAGTTGTGTAAAAAAATTGGTTTCCCAGTTTTAATTAAAGCCTCTGGAGGTGGAGGAGGTAAGGGTATGAAAATTGTTCAAAAAGAGGAAGATTTTGATATGCTGTTCTCTACAGCAAAATCAGAGGCAAACAAATATTTTGGTAATGATGAGGTTTATATCGAGAAATTTTTTCAAAATCCAAGGCATATTGAAGTTCAAATTTTAGCTGGAAAAAATGCAACAATTCACTTACATGAAAGAGATTGTTCTGTTCAGAGAAGACATCAAAAACTAATTGAAGAAACTCCAAGCCCTGTTTTAAATGACGAAATAAGAAAAGATTTATTTAATAAAACTGTAAATATGGTTAGAAAAATTGGTTATCAAGGAGCTGGCACAGTAGAATTCATATATGAAGATGGAAAATTTTATTTTTTAGAAATGAATACAAGAGTTCAGGTCGAGCATCCTGTAACCGAGATGGTTACAGGGATAGATATAATTAAAGAACAAATATGGATTGCATTTACTGGTGAAACAGCTCTTAAACAATCAGATATAAATCCTAGAGGGCATGCCATTGAATGTAGAATAAATGCTGAAGATCCTGAAAAAAATTTCCAGCCATCACCAGGTACTATTGGTATGTGTCATCAACCATCAGGTTTTAGAACGAGAGTAGATGGAGCAATTTTTCAAGGTTATAAAGTAACTCCCTATTATGACAGTATGATTTGTAAATTAATTTGTCATGGTAGAAATAGAGGTGAGGCAATACAAAGAATGAATAGATCATTGGATGAATTTGTTATTGAAGGCATTACAACAACAATTCCTTTACATAAAAAACTTTTAAATCATCAAAAATTTATTAATTCTGACTTTAACGTAAGTTGGCTTGATAAAGAAAAGATTGTTTAATCACAGCTAATTAACCATATATCATATACAGGGTGATCAAATGGAGTAATTGATGGACTTGATGAAAACATCCAGCCATTAAAAACAAATACATCATCTTTATCTCGATTTGTTAGATCTCTTACTTGAATATAAGCTGTAATTTCTGGATTATCATCAAATTCGGAGTTTTTACACTTCATACTTCTAATAAGAAGATCTTTATGTCTTTTTACTTCTCCATTTTTAAGTTTTACCAAAATATTTTTTGAAGAAATCTTATCTAAAATCTTTATATAAGTAGAACTACCTTCCAAATTTTGCTCTGAATATGCAGAAGAGGAAAAAATAAAAAATAGAAATATAGTTAAACTAAGTTTTGTTTTTCCAAGACTTATATTTTTTTTGAATAGCATCTTTATTTTTATTTGGATAATAAGCTGAGTCTGTGCCAGTTAAATTCTCTTGATGAGGTTTCTGCCAATCATATTTTTTTAGCTCATGATTATTTTCTATTTTATTATGAGTGAAATGTATCCAAGAATACCACTCAACAGGTATTTTTGATGCATCAATTTCAGCAGCATAGATCACCCATCTTTTTCCATTTTTGGACTCGTAATATTTATTTCCTAAATGATCTGTCCCTTTTAATTTACCAAATAGAATTGTTTTTATTCTAGTTCCAAAAGTGTCTCGATTCCACCACGTGAAAATTTTCTTTATAAATGTCAACATAATAAAATTTTTATTTTCAATTTCAAATTGTATAAATAAAATTAGACTAAAATTTGTTTTTGTATATAAATTAATTGATTCATTATTCAAATTAATTTTAAAAAACTGAGGTTAAATGGCAAAATATTTAGTTGAAACATATTACACTTGTACTTTTAAAGTAAATCATTATTTAGATGACATTAATGAAGCTGAGCTTAAAAATTTGGAAAAACGTGACGATGGTAAATTTGAAGTACTGGACGTAAAACTTGATAATAGAAAAACCAAAAGCTTAGATCCAAATAATAAAAAAATTATTGAAAATAAGAAAATTGATGTTGTAGCCACTAATAATCAATCATCATCAAAAAATTTAGAAAATATAATCAATTCAAATAATAATTCAGAAAAATCAGGAAAAAGATTTAGTATGCCAGATAGAAGAAAAGGCTACATCCAAAAAGCGACTATTGGTGATCATAAAGTTTATTTACACACTGGTGAATATGAAGATGGAAAAATTGGAGAAATTTTTATTGATACAAGCAAAGAGGGTGAGTTAGTTAAAGCTCTAATGAACAATTTTGCTATAGCAGTATCTTTAGGTCTACAATATGGAGTTCCACTGGATGAATTTATAAGTGCTTTTGTTGGAACAAAATTTGAACCTTCTGGTAAAGTTCACGGGAATGATAGAATTTTGACCGCAACATCAATTCTAGACTATATTTTTAGAGAATTAGCAATTTCTTATCAAAATAGGGAAGATTTAGCACATACTCCATCAATTGGTAGTTCAGAACTTTCTAATATTGATGAAAAAAATTCAGATGATCAAAATCAACTTTTGAAAATAGTTAAAGATATTACTAGCAAAGGTTTTGTAAGAAACAACTATAAAAAGAATCTAGTAGACTTATCAGATGTGAAGATAAACCTTAAAGGTAAAAAATAATCTATTTCTTAATTTTAAGAGCTAGATTTAGTTCCTTTAATTGATTTTCGTCTATTGATGACGGAGCATTCATCATTAAATCTTGTGCATTTTGGTTCATGGGAAACATTGTGACTTCTCTTATATTTTTTTCATTAGCCAAAAGCATTATTATTCTGTCAATTCCTGGTGCAATTCCTCCATGTGGTGGTGCGCCATAACTTAAAGCGTTAATCATACCACTAAACTTTTCATCAACTTGTTTTTTATCATATCCAGCAATAGCAAATAATTTATACATAAGTTCAGGAATATGATTTCTTATAGCACCAGATGAAAGTTCAATCCCGTTACATACTATATCGTACTGATAGGCTAACATATCCAAAGGTTTTTCAAAATTAAGTTTTTTAATATCTCCTTGCGGCATCGAAAAAGGATTATGACTAAATTCAATTTTATTTGTTTGATCGTTTTTTTCAAACATTGGATAATCAACTATCCAACAAAATGCAAAAATTTTATCATCTATTAAATTTAAGTCTCTTGCAATTTTATCTCTAGCTAAACTAGTTATTCGCTCTAAATCCTTTTTTTTACTACATGCCATAAATATACTATCTCCAACTTTTGCACCTGTTTTTTTCATGATTTCATCTAAAGATTCTTTTGAAAAAAATTTACCCACTGGTCCTTTTGCAGAAATCCCATTTTCAATAGTGAAATAAGCTAGACCAGAAGCTCCCTCATCTTTGGCCCATCTATCAATATTATCAAAAAAGCTTCTTGGTTTATCTTTCGTATTCTGAGTAACAATACATCTTACATTTGAGCCAGACTTGACAAGTTTTTTAAAGATATCAAATGATACATCCTCTCTTGTAAAAGTTTCTGTTATATCCTCAATTATCAGTGGATTTCGAAGATCAGGTTTATCACTTCCATACTTTAATAGGGCATCTTTATAAGTAATTCTTGGAAACTTTTCTGTTATAATTTTTTTTTTTGAAAATTTTTTAAAGGTGTTAACTAATAATTGTTCAACGACTTTAAAGATATCCTCTTGCTCAACAAAAGACATTTCTAAATCTAATTGATAAAACTCTCCTGGACTTCGATCAGCACGAGCGTCTTCATCTCTAAAACATGGGGCGATTTGAAAATATTTATCAAAGCCTGAAACCATTATGAGTTGCTTAAATTGTTGAGGTGCCTGCGGCAAAGCATAAAACTTACCTGGATTCAATCTACTTGGCACAAGAAAATCTCTTGCTCCTTCAGGACTTGATGAAGTTAATATTGGTGTTTGGAACTCTAAAAAACCAAATTTATTCATTTCATTTCTGATAAAAGAAATAACTTTTGATCTCAAAATAATATTTTCATGAATTTTTTTTCTTCTTAAATCTAAATATCTATATTTTAATCTGATTTCTTCAGAATATTCTTGGTCACTAAAAACAGGCATCGGCAATTCTTTGCACTTACCTAAAATATCAAAATTTTCGATAATGACTTCAATCTCTCCTGTTTCTATCTCTTTATTGATTGTATCAGTTGATCTATCAACTACTTTACCCTCTACATTAATAACTGTTTCAAGTTGTAATTTTTCTAATTCTTTAAAGTTTTTATTTCCTTTATCTATTATACATTGTGTTATGCCATAGTTATCACGTAAATCTAAAAATAAGAGATTTCCATGATCACGCTTCTTATTAATCCAACCTGAAAGTAAAATATTACTCCCAACATTTTTTTTTCTAAGTTCGTTACAATTATGACTTCTGTATTTATTCAATTATTCTCCCAATACCTCTTTAATTGTACTTAAATTTATAGATCTTTTTTTTTTTAAACTTACTTCGTCGATTTTATATATAAAATCAACTATTTTTCCATATGATCTATCAATTCTTTTAACAATATAGTCAATTAATTTTTTATCTATTGATATTTGACGATCAGATAAATTTTTTAAAATTAGAGCGAATAAAAGTTCATCATCAGGTTTATCAATATTTTGAAGTAAAAAATTTTTTGATCTTGATTTTAAATCATTCAACTTAAAATCAATATTTACAATAGAACTTTCAGAGGTAACTATTAAATATTTGTTATCTTGTTCAACTATATTACACAGAGTAAAAAATAAATTTTCATTTATCTTTTCAGATACATTTTCTAAAATAATATTTTGGAAGATTTTTATTTTCTTAAAATCATTATCACATAATAAACTAGCTTCAATTTTAATTCCTTGATGTTTTTTTAAAAAAATATTAATTAAATGTGTCTTTCCTGAAAATTTTTCACCACTAATATTGAGAAAATTTTTTTCCCATTTAGGCCATTTGTTTAATAAATCAAATATTTGCTTATTACTTTTTGATACGTAAAAATCATCTTCTTTAAAATTACCATCATAATTAAACTTGATAATTTCTTGATCTATATCTTTCATTGTAAAATCCATGTCTTATTCTGAGTGCTAAAAACAAAATTTTTATCTTTCATTAATTTTAAAAATATATTTGGGGTACCATTAAAAATAATTTGATAATAGATATGGTTTTTATCAAATTTTAAAACAAAATAATCATATACTAAATTTATTTCATTCAATATTTTTTCAAAATTTGAAACTTTCAAATTGTTATCAGAGTCTAATTTGACAAATATTGGCAGTTTAATTGAGGTATTAATTCTATTGAAAATTTTCCAATGATCTTCGTAAATTATTTTTAATTTATCTATTAAATTTGTAATATCATCTTCATCATCGAAATTTATGTCAGAAAAGGAAAGGTTTTTTAAAACTACTTTGTCCTCGATTGTTATTCTTGATAAAATTCTTACATTATTATTATTTTTAAAAACTAAAGTTACAATTGAGTCGTCTAAATTATATTTCCTAGTAATCTCCTCAAAGTTATATTTTTCAATTGTCTCGTAATTTTTTTTTATGAGATTTAAATCCTCTAGATCTTCGGTTGGCAAAAGATACTCGAGAAGATGTGATTTTTTATTATTCTTATTCCAATTGTTAAATAGGTTATTTTCTGAAAAGGCTATTAAATTGTCATTTTTTTCCTCTATTATAATTGGAAACAATAAGAATTTTTTTTTATTTGGAACTGATGGGAACACATTTTTATTTTCTAAGTAATTGAAAATTTTTTTTTTATTAAAAGCGACACCCAAATTTACATAATAAGTCTCATCAATAAACTTTTCCTCTTTTACGGTAAAAGACTCTATCATTCCTTTTATCTCAGCTAATTTTATTCCTTTAATTTTTTCTTGATCTGAAGAAATTGTAATAGTTGAGATTAATCTAGAAAAAGCTTTAATAAAGCCATCATCTATAACCTTGTTTTTATCAAAATTTATTTCAAACGGCTTTGAAATTTCAATATTATTTACATCGAAAGATTTTGCCTCAACTTTATCTGTGGAAAAAAAAAATATATTTAAAGATAGAAATGAAAAAAAAATATATAAAAAATATGAAAAATTTTTAAATCTAATTATCATACTTTATAATAATGAATAAAAATCTATTAACATACAAAAAAAGTGGAGTTGATATTAAGGCTGCAGATAAGTTTATAAAGTTCATATCTTCTATTTCATCAAAAAAAAAGGGCAAAAAAAAGTTAAATAATATAGGTAGTTTTGGTTCTATAACAAACATTCCCAACAATTTAAAAAATCCAAAAATTGTAGCATGCACTGATGGGGTTGGTACCAAAATAGAAATAGCAAATCTTTTAAAAAAATTTGATACTATTGGTATCGATTTAGTTGCGATGAGTGTAAATGATTTGATAGTTCAAGGTGCAACACCCTTTTTTTTCTTAGATTATATTTCGATAAACAAAATTAATTTACCAAAACTAAAATCAATCATAAAAGGAATTGTTAAAGGGTGTAATATATCTGGTTGTGATTTGGTTGGTGGTGAAACAGCTGAAATGCCCGGTACATATGAAAAAAATAAATTTGATATTGCTGGTTTTGCAGTTGGATTAGTTGAACAAAAAAAAATTTTAAACAAAAATAATGTTAAAGAAAATAACCTTATTTTAGCTATTCCATCAAGTGGCTTACATTCAAATGGTTACTCATTAGTTAGAAATATTATTAAAAGAAAAAATATAATGATTAATAAAAATATTTTTTTAAAAAAAGAGTTACTAAAACCAACAAAGATTTACGTTAAAGAAATTTTAAGTCTCATTAATAAAAAACTAATAAATAGTTGTGCAAATATTACCGGTGGAGGTTTACCAGACAACATCAGAAGAGTTATCCCGAATAATCTTTGTGCAGAAATTGATTTGGGAAAGATAAAACCTCTTAGAATATTTAAATGGTTAAAAAAAAATGATGTAAATGACTTCGAAATGTTAAAAACTTTTAATTGTGGCGTTGGTTTTTGTTTAATTATTAGTCCAAAAAATTTAAGAAAAATTGATAAATATTTTTCTAAAGATTATAAGCCATATGTGATTGGCAAAATATCAAAAAATTCAAAAAAAATAAAATTGAATGGTAAAATTAATTGGTCCTAAAAAAATAAAAACTGCGGTTTTTATTTCTGGTACAGGAAGTAATTTAAAAAATCTAATTAAATATTCTTTAAAAAAAGTTTCTCCAATTGAAGTAAATTTAATCATTTCGAATAATGTAAAAGCAAAAGGACTTAAATTTTCAAAACTATATAAGATTAAAAAAAAAGTTTATAATTATGATCAAAAAAAAATCACAGAAAAAAAAATATTAAAAGACCTAAAGTCAAATGATATTAAACTAATATGTCTTGCGGGGTTTATGAAAATTTTATCTAAGGATTTTATAAAAAAGTTTAAAGGAAAAATTTTGAATATACACCCTTCTTTGTTGCCAAAATACAAAGGATTAAACACACACTATAGAGCAATTCAAAACAAAGAAAAATATTCAGGATGTACAGTGCATTTAGTAAACTCAAAGCTTGACTCAGGAAAAATAATTCTTCAAAAAAAAGTTAAATTATCTAAAAAAGAAACACCCTTATCTCTTCAAAAGAAAATATTAAAACATGAACATATTTTATATCCAAGAGCTATAAGCAAGATATTTGCTAGTCTTTAAAGAAAAAATCAATTTCAATTATTGCATTTTCAACACTATCAGAACCATGTACTGAATTTTTATCTATTGAAATTCCATATTTTTTCCGGATTGTTCCTTCCTCTGCATCGTTTGGGTTAGTTGCTCCCATTAATTTTCTATTGTCAGCCACAGCATTCTCTTTCTCAAGTATCATTGCAATTATTGGGCCTGATGAAAGATATGAACATAAGTCATTATAAAATGGTTTTGTCTCATGAACTTTATAAAATTTTTCAGCCTCTGATTTTTCTATCTGAATTTTTTTTTCTTTAAATATATTAAATCCATTTTTTATAAACATTTGTTTAATTTCATTATCCAGGTTTCTTTCTACTGCATCTGGTTTTATAATTGATAAAGTTTGTTCAGTTTTACTCATAATAATCTTCAATTAATTGATTTAACAATCTAACTCCAAATCCAGTTGCACCCTCAGAGTTTAAAGCACCCCCATATTTTGAAAATGCCATACCTGCAATATCTAAATGTGCCCAAGGAGTTTTATTGAGAATGAACCTCTGTAAAAATTGAGCTGCAGTAGTTGAGCCAGCCCCTCCAACATAATTAATATTTTGCACATCAGCATTTTTAGAATTAATTAATTTGTCATAATTTCTATCAAGTGGCATTCTCCATACTCTCTCTCCAACTTTTTGACCCGCATCAAACAATTGTTTGGACAACTTATCATTATTTGAAAAAAGACCCGCAAATTCGGAACCCAAAGAAACTATAATTGCTCCTGTTAAAGTTGCTAAATCAACAATAAATTCAGGCTTATATTTTTTTTCTGTATATGTAAGTGCATCAGCTAAAACTAATCTTCCCTCAGCATCTGTATTCAAAACCTCGATTGTCTTACCACTGTAAGATTTCACTATATCACCAGGTCTTTGAGCATTACCGCCGGGCATATTTTCAACAAGACCCACAACTCCAACGGCATTTATTTTTGCTTTTCTTAGCGCAAGATTTTTCATTAAACCTACAACAACGGCAGAACCAGCCATATCATAAGTCATATCTTCCATAAATTTTGCCGGCTTAAGAGAAATACCACCGGTATCAAAACAAACTCCTTTTCCAACAAATGCCAAAGGTTTCTTTTTTGATCTTGAACCTTCCCACTCTAAAGTAATAAGATAAGACCCTCTAATACTACCTTGTCCTACACCTAGAAGTGCATTCATACCTAGCTTTTTTAATTTCTTTTTGTCAAATACGTTTATTTTAAGACCAAATTTTCTGAGCTGTAATAATCTTTTTGCATATTCATCTGGATGAAGAATATTTCCTGGCTCTGAAACGAGATCTTTTGTTAAATTTGTACCCTCAATTAAAGATCTATACTTCTTATTTCTATTGAATTGAAAAGCTTTGTTTTTATTTAAGACCTCTATATCAAATTTTTTTTCTTTACTTTTAGATTTATATTTATTGAATTCATATGATTTTAATTGAAGGCCTTGTGCAAATTGATCAAAAAAGAATTTATTTTTAGGAAAAGTGTTCCTTATATTTTGTTCATAAAAAGTTGTTTTTAAATACAAATTTGATTTTAAATACACATAAAATTCAGCACCAATTTTTTCAATGTCAAATGGAGATTGATTATCTTTAATTTTTATCAAAATAACTTTTTGTGAAGCATTTATATCGAATGATAAAAAATTCTTATCACCTAACTCATTTGAGCTAAGTGACTGATTTATAAAACTAGAAAATTTAGATATTGGAAGTTTACTGAGTTCATTTATTTTAAAATTTTTATCGGTAAAAAAAACATGATTTTTTACTGATTTTTGGTTTAAACTATTTTTGATGCTTATTTTTATTGACATTTTTTATATATATGTACTTTGAGTTGTATTTAAATTGTAAACTAATAGTTGAAAATATATAAATATATTTTGATAGATTTCAATGAAAAAAATATTATTTAGAAAGCTACTATCTGATTGTCTGGTTTTTTTTCTCATAACCCTTTTTTCCTCAGGAATTATCATATGGGTATTTCAAGCTGTGAACTTCCTAGATATCATTGTTGAAGATGGCAGAAATTATTTAGTTTATTTAAATTTTTCTTTATTAAATTTTCCAAAAGTAATAAGCAAACTAATACCATTCATTTTATTTTTAAGTTTTATATATGTTGTTGGAAAATATGAATTAAAAAATGAATTAATAATTTTTTGGAATTTTGGTGTCAACAAAATCGAACTTATAAATTTTTTTGTAAAATTTTCATTATTTATAATGCTATTTCAAATTTTTTTAACATCTATAGTTGTTCCAAAAAGTCAGGACTTAGCTAGATCTTTCCTACGAGCTTCATCAATAAACTATTTAGAAAATTTTATCAAACCGCGGATATTTAATGATGCTGTCAAGGGTTTAACAATTTATAGTAACTCTAAAGATGAGTCGGGAAATTTAAAAGAAATTTATCTCAAAAAAGGGACTGGAGATAATTTTCAAATAACTTTTGCAAAAGAAGGGAAATTTAAACAAATTGGTAAAAACCAATTTTTAGAATTAAATTTTGGAGAAACAATCAGTGTAATCAATGATAAGATAACTAACTTTAAATTTAAAAAGACAGATTTTAACTTAAGTAATTTCGAAGATAACACGACGACTTATAAAAAAACTCAAGAAGTAGCTACATTAGATCTTGTAAAATGTTATCACAACTTAATGAATTTAAATTTACTTAAAATTGATAAAAATTTCGAAGTGGAAAATTGTAGAAAAGATAATGTAGAAAATATAATAAAAGAATTATATAAACGAATTATAATTCCATTATATATTCCTGTATTAATACTTATTTCATTAATGTTAATATTTAAATCTAAAGAAAATATCAATTACTCAAGATACAGAATGATAATTTTCTTAATTGGTTTTAGTACAATTATTCTATCAGAAATGACGATTAGATTGATAAATCAAGATTTAGTAAAAAATATCAAATTTTTTATGATACCAATAATTTTAGTAGTAAGTATTTACTTAAATTATTTTATTAGATTTAAAAATGAAAATTTTCAAGAATGAATACATATACAAAATTTTTAGTGCAAACTTATATAATTTCTTTTTTAAATGTTTTTTTTATTTTTTTTTGTTTAATATACGTACTAAATCTTCTTACAGAGCTAGAATTTTTTAAACAAACAGATGTTAAAACTTATTTTCCGCTATATTTATCACTTATAAATACACCAATTTTTGTTTTTGAAATGTTTCCATTCATTTTTTTAATATCAACTCAATTCTTTTTTAATACTCTTTTTACAGATAATGAGATTAATATCTTTAAATACTCTGGACTTAAAAATTCAAAAATATTTTCAATTTTAGCTACTACAACTTTTTTTATTGGTATTTTAATAATTTCTATTTTTTATAATTTATCCTCGAATCTTAAAAATTTATATTTAGGATTAAAATCTAATTATACTGATGATAAGAAATATCTTGCTGTGATAACTAATAATGGTTTATGGATTAAAGATATATATAATGAAAAAATACTAATGATAAATGCAAGCTCATTTAATAATAATGAACTTATCAATACTTATATCTCAGAATTTGACAAAAATTTTGAGATTATAAGAAATATTAAAAGTCAAAAGGTCGATATAACAAATAAAGAATGGATAATAAATGATGCAGAAATTTATGTTCAAAATAATAAAGAGATAATTGAAAAATTAAAATTCAAAACTAATTTTGATTATAAATTGATACAAAATTTATTTTCAAATATGTCTTCTTTATCTTTTATTGAGCTCATTGAAATGAGAAAAAACTATAAAAAACTTAATTATTCTTTAACAGAAATAGATCTTCAACTTTTTAAGCTAATTTCATTTCCTTTTTATTTTATTTTGATGTTTATTTTTTCTGCGATTATTATGATGAATACCAAAACTTTTAAAAGTAAAAGTCTTAAAGTGATAATTGGGCTTTTTTTGTCTGTAATAATTTATTACATCAATAACTTTTTTTATATCTTAGGAACTACAGAAAAAGTAAATGTTGTAAGCTCTGTTTTTATTCCTTTAATTATTCTTACAATAATTAATGCTTTATTAATTAAAAATATAAATGATAAATAAAACTATAATATTTTTCTTATTAATCTTTAATTTAATAATTTTTCATGTGCAAAGTAATGATCAAATAAGTTTTGATGTAACAGAAATAGAAATTTTAGAAGATGGTAATATTATAGTTGGTAAAAACAGAGGAACAATAAATACAAATGATGGAATCATAATTGAAGCAGATAAATTTGAGTTCGATAAAATAAAAAACACACTTAAAGCTAATGGTAACATAGTTGTTAAAGATAAACTTAATAATTATAATTTTTCAGCACAAAATATTTTATACTTCAAAAGTGAGGAAAAAATTGTACTTGAAGGAAAAGTAGAGGCTGTTTTTGACGCTAATTATAGATTTAATACTGAGAGTATAACTATTCTTAGAGATAATATGATTATTAGTTCAGATATGGGTGCAACAATTTTAGATAATATTAATCAAACAAGATATGAATTAGGAAAATTTAGCTATTCTTTAAATGAAGAAGTCTTAAAAGGTGAAAATATTTTTGTTAATACAAAATACAATCAGCCCTTTAGTGATAAATATTTTTTTAAAAGTGCTGTTTTAAACATCAAAAACCAAAATTATGTTGCTCAAGATATTAATATTGATTTTAAAAAAGATATATTTGGTAATAAAAATAATGATCCTAGATTTAAGGGTGTATCTTCAACAAAAAAAAATGGAATTACAACAATTAACAAGGGTGTATTTACAAGCTGTAAAAAAAATGACAAATGTCCACCATGGTCTATTCAAGCTGAGAAGATTACTTACGATGAAAATAAAAAACAAATATTTTATAATAATGCTTTGGTAAAAGTATATGATTTTCCTATTTTATATTTTCCAAAATTTTTTCACCCAGGACCGACAGTAAAAAGGCAAACAGGTTTTTTAGTTCCTCATATTAATAACTCGAATGTGCTCGGTTCATCAATTCAAATACCATATTTTTTCGCATTATCTGATAATAAAGATATTACTTTTAAGCCAACAATTTTTGATAAAAATATTTTTATGTTTCAAAATGAGTATAGACAAAAGAATAAGAATTCATATTTTATAACTGACTTTAATATTGTAGATGGCTATAAATCAAAAAAAACAAAAAAAGAAAATACTTTAACTCATGTATTTTCTAACTTTCAAATAAATTTGGATTACGAAAATTTTATTGATAGTTCGATTAACATTTCATTTCAGAAAGTAAATAGTGATACTTATCTTAAGGTCTTTGATACAAATATAGTAAATACTGATCTTAAGCCAGATAATTTTGATACCTTAACCTCTGAAATAGATTTAAATTTAGAGAATGAAAAATTTACATTAAATACCGGTTTCACTGCTTATGAAAATCTCTCTAAACAAAATAGTGATCGTTATCAATATGTATTACCTTATTATGATTTCTCAAAAAACTTTTATAATAATAATTTAGCCTCATTTAATTTTTTTTCACAAGGTGATAATATTTTAAAAGATACAAACAGTCTCAGATCAAGAATGATTAATAATTTAAATATCCAAAGTTTTGATTTTTTTTCTAAAAATGGGTTTAAAAACAATTTTAACTATTATCTAAAAAATACAATTACTGCTGGTAAAAACAACATTGAATATGACTCTAGTCCACATGTTAAATTTATGAACATTTTTGAGGTATCATCAAGCTTTCCACTCGTAAATATTAATGGAAATTTTGTAAACTATTTAAATCCAAAATTATCCTTAAGAATAAATCCTTCAGATATGAAAGGATACAAAAATGAAAAAAGACAAATAAATAGCGAAAATATATTCAATATAAATAGATTAGGTTTGACAGATGCACTAGAGCCAGGACAAAATTTAACACTAGGATTAGATTACAAAAAAGAGAGGATAGATAATATAAATAAATACTTCGAGCTAAAACTAGGTAAAGTTATAAGAACAAAACCAAACAATAATATCCCTTCTAATAGTACGCTTGATAAAAAAAACTCAAACTATTTTGGTAAACTTACAAATAATTTAAATAATAATATAAATTTAAATTATGAATTTTCCATCAATCATGATTTGGATGAAATTCAATATAGCTCATTTGGAACTACCATTTCAAAAAACAATTTTACGACAACATTTAATTATATTGAAGAAGAGGGAGTTATTGGAAGCACAAATATTTTAGAAAATGTTACAACTTTTAATTTTGATAAACAAAACTTTATTACATTTAGAACAAGAGATAATAAAGAAATAGATCTTACTGAGTATTATGATCTAATTTATGAATATAAAAATGATTGTTTAGTTGCGGGTATTAAATACAACAAAACATATTATAAAGATAGAGACTTAGAGCCAACTGAAGACTTCATGTTAAGCTTAAAATTAGTTCCATTAACTTCAGTTGAACAAAAATTTGCAAATTAACAAAATGAACTTAGCAAAAAAATTTAAAGTTTTATTTGTTATTTTATTAATAAATTTTTTTTATATTGAAAATTCATTTTCTTTTGAAAATAAGATCTTATTTAAAGTAAATAATGAAATTATTACTACAATTGATATTTACGAGGAAACAAGATTCTTAAAAATATTTAATCCTGAAATAAATAATTTGAATGAATCAGAATTATTTGAAGTATCAAAAAATTCGATCTTAAGAGATAAAATTAAAAAGACCGAAATATTAAATTTTGTAAAAAATTTAAAAGTTGATGATAAATTTTTACTATTATTCATTAAAAATAAATATCCAAAGATAACTATTAATACTATTGAAAATTTTGAAAATTATTTAAGAAAAAATAACTTAAATATAGGACATATAAAAGAAAAACTTTATATTGAATTAATATGGAATGATCTAATTTTTAAAAAGTTTAATAAACAAGTAATAATTGACAAAGAAAAGATAAAAAATGAAATATTACAAAATCCCCAAAAAGAGCGTCAAAGAGAATTTTTACTTTCGGAAATAACTTTTAATGTAAATGAAAAAAAAGATTTTAAAAATAAATACGAAAAAATTCTGTTTGATATTAAAGATATAGGATTTAAAAAAACTGCACTTATACATAGTAATTCCGATACCGCATCTAATGGTGGACTTATTGGATGGATCAAAGAAGATAATTTAAATCAAAATATTAAAAAAATTATTTCAAAATTACCCCCTGGAGAATTTTCTGAACCTATAAGAACATCATCCGGCTTTATGATTATTAAAATTGAAGACACAAAAGAATACGAATCAAAATTTAATTTAGCTGAAAAAATAGAAGAGGTCATAAAATTTAAAACAAATAACCAACTTAATCAATTTTCCAGTATGTATTTTAACAAATTAAAAAAAGATTTAATAATTTATGAATTATAAACCTATAATTATTGTTGCTGGAGAACCAAATAGTATTTTTTCAGAAATTTTTTTTAAATCATTGAAATATAAAAAATACAAAAGTCCTATTGTTATTATTGCTTCACAAAAGTTGATTAGTCTTCAAATGAAAAAATTAAATATTAAGATGAAAATAAGACTAGTCGATTTTTTGCAATTGAAAAAATATAGTTTTGACAATAAAAAAATTAATTTAATTAATGTTGATATCAATCAAAAGAAGGCATTTGATATTATTTCAAATAAATCTAATAATTATATTGAGAAATCATTTGATATTGCGCTTAAAATTCTTAGCCAAAAAATAACAAATAAGTTTATTAATGGTCCTATCTCAAAAAAATTTTTTTTAAATAAAAAATATCTAGGCATAACAGAATATTTAGCACACAAAACGAAAACTAAAAATTTTGCTATGCTTATTTATAATAAAAATCTTTCAGTCTGCCCTTTAACAACTCATGTACCAATAAAAAAAGTGCCAAAAAAGATCAATAAAAAATCAATTAAAAATAAAGTTAAACTAATTGATAAATTTTATAGGAAATATTTTTATCAGAAGCCTCTGATAGCCCTTACGGGTTTAAATCCACATTGTGAAAGTGTTGATAAATATAATGAAGACGAAAAAATTATAAGACCTTCAATAAACTCTTTAATTAAATCTAATTATAAAATATTTGGACCATTTGCGGCAGATACAATTTTTTTAAAAAAAAATAGACAAAAATATAATGTGATTTTGGGTATGTATCACGATCAGGTTTTAACACCAATAAAAACTTTATTCGAGTATGATGCAATAAATATTACATTAGGGCTTCCATTCTTAAGAATTTCTCCTGACCATGGCCCTAATGAAAAAATGATTGGAAAAAATAAATCTAATCCTTTGAGTTTGATAAGAGCATTAACATTTTTAGACTTTAAAAAGTGATCAAACCAAAAAAAAGTTTAGGTCAAAATTTTTTAATAGATGAAAATATATTAGAAAAAATTGTTTCGATTATAAATATTAAGAATAAAACTATTCTTGAAATTGGTCCAGGTACAGGAAATTTAACCTCTTATATTCTTAAAAGTGGCCCAAAAAAATTATTTGTTGTTGAGAAAGATAAAAAGCTAGCTATCTTTTTAAAAAAAAAGTTTGAGGATAAAATTATAATTATAAACGATGATATTTTAAAAATTGATGAAAAAAATCTTTATGAAGAAAAACTAATTGTTTTTGGGAATTTACCTTATAACATTTCAACCGAAATATTAGCTAAATGGATACTCAATTTAAACGATAAAAATTTTTGGTTTGATTTTTTAATTCTTATGTTTCAAAAGGAAGTTGCTGATAGAATTATCTCTAAATTTAATTCTTCTAAATATGGCAGACTCTCAATATTAGCAAATTGGAAATTGAATATAGATAAAATTTGTGATGTAAAATCATCTAGTTTTTTTCCTAAACCTAAAGTTGATAGCTCATTATTATTATTCAAACCAAAAAAGATTTTTTATAAATTTAAAGATCCAAAAAGCTTAGAGAAAATAACTAGGATATTTTTCAATCAAAGAAGAAAGAAGTTAAAAAAACCATTCAATATATTATTTAAAGATAATATTCATATACTTAAAAATCTTCAGATTGATTTAAATCTAAGACCTCATAATTTGGAAAAAGAGATTTATTATGAATTGACTAGAGAATACGAAAAATTATGATGTAAGTTTTTCTATATGACTCCTAATAAAGTCTTTGTCATAATCTTTTGAACCATCTTTTACCTCAGCTTGAATTAAATTGTAAATTTTTTCATAACATTCTTCTAAATTGTTGTTAATAACAACATAATCATAATTTATCCAATGTAATACATCATGTTCAAATTGTTTCATTCTTTCATCAGCTATTAATTTATCTTTCATGTCTCTATTGGATAATCTTTCAAATAATACCTCTCTACTTGGGGGAAGTATAAAAAAAGTTATCAATTTATAATCTAGTTTTTTATTTTTAATTTGATCAGCACCCTGCCAATCAATATCAAAAAGCACGTTTTTCCCATTATTTAAATTATTTATGACTGGTGTTCTAGTTGAGCCGTAAAAATTATTAAAGACTTTTGCGTATTCTAAAAACTCTTGATTTTTTATTAGCCTCTGAAATTCAACTTCATTTACAAAAAAATAATCCTTATTAGGAACCTCATTGGGTCTTGGCTTTCTAGTTGTGTGGGAAATAGAAATTTCAAAACTATCTATTTTTGATAGTAAATTTACTAATGTTGTCTTCCCTGCTCCAGACGGAGAAGATAAAATTATCATTACCCCATCGTTATTTAAGGGCATTTAAAAATTAATTTGCTTTTCCTTCGATAAATTTTACAGCATCACCAACTGTTAAAATTTTTTCAGCTTCGCTATCAGAAATCTCGGAACCAAATTCTTCCTCAAAAGCCATAACTAGCTCAACTGTATCTAAACTATCTGCTCCTAAATCATCTATAAAACTTGACTCTTCTGTTACTTTAGCTTCATCAATACCTAAGTGATCAGCAACTATTTTTTTTACTTTACTTGAAACATCTTCTGACATTTTGATCCTTTGTTATATAAATTCTTATTAGTTTAAAAACATAGTTTGTCAAGCCATATACATGCCTCCATTAACGTGAATTGTTTCACCATTAATGTAATTTGAATGATCTGAGGCTAAAAAAATAACTGCATTAGCAATATCTGTTGGATCTCCTAATCTTGCAGAAGGTATTTTAGATATAATTAATTCTTTAAATTTTTCATCTAACTTATCTGTCATAGCAGTTTTTATAAATCCAGGAGAAATACAATTTACATTGATATTTTTTTTTGCATATTCTATTGCCAAACTTTTAGACATTGCAACTATACCTGCTTTAGATGCTGTATAGTTAGCTTGACCCAAATTCCCAGTATGCCCAACAACAGATGTAATATTTACAATTTTTCCTGATTTATTTTTTAACATCTTCTTGATAGCAAATTTACTCAAAAGGAAAGTAGATGTTAAATTTATATCTATTACTTTTTTCCACTCCTCTAAACTCATACGAATTGCCAAATTATCCTGTGTTAATCCTGCGTTATTGACGATACAATCAAGACTCCCCCCTAGTTGAGTTGTTGCATTATCAATAAATTCCTCAATTTTTTCACTTTGAGAAATATTAAAACTTAAAATTTTGATATTTTTAAATTTTGATTTTAATTCCTCTAATTTCTCAACTTTTGTTCCAGTTGCCAATATATTAGCGTCAAATTCAGTTAATTTTTTTACAATTGAGTTTCCGATACCTCCAGAAGCTCCTGTTACTATAATATTTTTATTTTTCAAACTATTCATAGTTTCAAATCTTTTATATCACTCTCATTATTTATTGTATTAATTTTAACGTTCTTATCTATTCTTTTAATTAATCCTGATAACACTTTTCCAGGTCCAATCTCTATAAAATGATCTACACCATTATTGATCATGTTAATTACACTTTCTCTCCACCTTACTCTATTCTCTATTTGATCAATTAATAACATTTTTAATTCTTCCTTATTCGACATTTCTTTTGCTGTTACGTTAGAGATTAATTTGATTTTTGACTCTTGAAAAATTACTTTTTCAATCTCTTTTTTCATTACTTCTGTTGCATTATTCATAAGTTTACAATGAAATGGTGCGCTGACTGGTAATTTAATATTTTTTATATTTTTAGATTTTAAAACTTGTACTAATTTTTCCAAATCCACAATTTTTCCACTTAAAACAATTTGACCTTCAGAATTATCATTAGCGATTTGTACCATAAATTCATTACTATTTTCATTTAAAATTTTTTCGATAATTTGAACTTTTGAACCTAGAACGGCTAACATGCCCCCCTCTCCATTAGGCACAGCATTTTGCATAGCATCGCCTCTAATTTTAAGAAGTTTAATAGTATCTGAAAAATTTAAATAATTAGCTGTCGACAAAGCAGAGTACTCTCCTAATGAATGACCAGCAAAATATTTTGCTCTATCAAGATTAATTTCAAATTCTTTCTTCATTACTTGAAAAATTGCGTAGCTTATTAAAAATATTGCTGGTTGTGTATTTATAGTAAGATCCAGTTCATCTTTTGGTCCTTGTAAAATTATTTTTGACAAACTAATCCCTAATGAATCATCAGCTTCTTTAAATAAATCTTTCACCAAATCATATTTTTCAAAAAAATCTTTTCCCATTCCAATTGTCTGTGAACCTTGGCCTGGAAATACTATTGAAAACATATAAAAAAACCTATTTTCTCTATTTTTTTTGCTATTGTAATTAAAGATTTATAATAGTATATCCTCACTTTTTATCAAAGAACTTAAATGAATTTATACGAGCATACTATTATAACAAGACAAGACACTTCTCCAAGTGAAATAAAACAACTCACTGAAAAATATTCTAGTATTATTGAGAAAAATAAAGGTGAGATAATAAAAACAGAAAACTGGGGTTTGATGAATCTATCTTATTTAATTAAGAAAAATAAAAAAGGAAGTTATATCCACTTCAAGTTTAAGGGTAAAAGTAATGTAATTAATGAATTAGAGAAAAACGAGGCCATTGACAAAAAATTGCTAAGATATTTAACAATAAAGGTTAAGGAATTTGATCTTGAAACTAATTTTTTTTCAAAAAAAGATGAAAACGAAAAAAAGGATAATCCAAAAAATTAATCATGCCTAAAAGACAAAGTGGAAATAAAAAAAGTAAACAAAGTAATTTTGCAAAACTAAGTATTTTCCAGCCAAATAAATATAGATTTAAAAAAAATTGCCCACTATCATCTAAAGGTGCTCCAAAGATTGATTATAAAAACATAAAGTTATTAAAAAGGTATGTCTCAGAAAATGGTAAAATATTACCATCAAGAATAACAAATGTTAGCCAAAAAAAACAAAGGGAATTATCACTATCAATTAAAAGAGCAAGAAACTTAGCCTTACTATAAATGAAAGTAATTCTTTTAGAAAATATAAAAAAAATTGGATCTATAGGTGAAATTATAGATGTCAAAAGAGGTTATGCTAGAAATTTTCTTATTGCTAATAAAAAGGCATTATACGCTTCAAAAGAAAATATAAATCAAGTTGAAAAGATTAAAACTCAATTATCCAAAAAAGATAACGAAAAAAAACAGATAGCAAAAAAAATAGCAGAAAAAATTAATAAAAAAGAATTCCAAATAAAAAAACTGAGCACTGAAAATAAAGAATTATATGGATCTGTCAAACCAACAGAAATTTCTAAACTTATTAAAGAAAAAGAAAACTTAGATATTACACCGTCGATGATACAACCGATCAAAGAAATTAAATCTCTTGGAAGATTTAAAATTAAGATAACTTTACACTCAGAAATTGATGCAGATATACAAATTATAGTTGAGTCAGCTGAGACTATCCAATAATTATACAATCTTCTCCCCAATCAATTTTTAAAATTTATTTAGAAATTGAATTAATATAAATTAAATTGTGGAAAAAAATTTAACAATTGTTAAAGATAAATTCAAAGAATTACCAAATAATATTGAAGCTGAACAGGCAGTAATTGGTTCTATACTTGTTTCAAATGAAATTTTTGATGAAATCAATATTATCATAAAAAATAATAACTTTTATGACCCAATGCATCAAAAGATTTTTGTAGCAATAGAAAATTTAATTTACAAAGGATTGTTAGCCAATCCTATTACTTTAAAAAATTATTTTGAAGATGAAAAAGATGAGTTAAATGTACCAGAATATTTGGTAAAAATTACAAAATTTTCAACCTCTTTAAGACAAGCAGTTGAATATTCAAAAATTATATATGATATGTTTGTAAGAAGAGAGCTTATAAAGATTTCTGAACAAACTATCGATGATGCTAAGTTAGGTGAACTTAACACAAGTGGGCAACAAATAATTGAAAATTCAGAAAAAGAATTATTCAAATTAGCCGAAAAAGGATCTTTTAGCTCCTCTTTTATTAAATTTGATAAAGCACTAAAAGATACAATTGATATGGCCTCAGCTGCTTTTAAAAATGACGAGGGTATTGTTGGGGTACCAACTGGACTTAGGGATTTAGATGATAGATTAGGAGGTTTACACAAATCTGATTTAATTATAATTGCGGGAAGACCTGGAATGGGAAAAACAGCGCTAGCTACTAACATCGCTTTTAATGCAGCTCAAAAACTACAAGAAAGTGGCAAAAAATCATCTATTGCTTTTTTTTCATTAGAAATGTCATCTGAACAGTTATCTACAAGAATTTTAGCAGAACAATCTAGAATTAAATCAAATGATATTAGACGAGGTAAAATTTCAAATGAACAATTTGAAAAATTTATGGAGACTTCAAAAAATATATCTGAACTTCCACTTTATATTGACGAAACACCAGCGATAACTATTGCATCTATGAGTAATAGAGCAAGAAGAATTAAAAGAACTCATGGTCTTGATATGATTATTGTTGATTACATTCAGTTGATGAGGGGAACTTTAAATTATAAAGATGGAAGAGTTCAAGAAGTATCAGAAATTACTCAAGGTTTAAAAGCGATCGCTAAAGAATTATCAATACCTGTAGTTGCTCTTTCACAATTATCAAGACAAGTTGAGCAAAGAGATAATAAAAAACCACAATTATCTGATCTGAGAGAATCAGGTTCAATAGAACAAGATGCTGATGTGGTAATGTTTGTTTTCAGAGAGTCTTATTATTTAGAGAATAAAGAACCAAAACCAGCAACTGTAGAGCATGCTGAATGGCAAGCAAAGATGAATGAAGTATCTAATCTGGCAGAATTAATTATTGGTAAACAAAGACATGGTCCAACTGGAAATGTATTCTTAGAGTTTGAGGCAATGTTTACTAAATTTAAAGATACTCAAATTAACTAAATTCCAATATAAAAGGGTGAGATGATTGCCCAATTTTATCAAAATTTAATTCTTAAAAATCCAAGGGTGATATTGGTATTTTTATTTATCGCCTTATTTACTTTTGGCTATTATTCTAAGGATTTTAAATTAGACGCTTCGTCAGAAACATTGCTAATCGAAGGAGATCCAGACCTTAAATATCTAAAAGAAATAACAAACAGGTATGGGTCAAAAGAATTTTTAATTCTTACTTATACCCCTTACGAGGAAATGATCTCTGATGTTTCTATAAATAACCTTCTTAGTTTAAAATATAAAATTCAAAGTTTAAACTGGGTTCATAGTGTTATTACACTTTTAGATATTCCTTTATTAAATAATTCAGATGCACCTTTGCAAGAGAGATTAGAAAATTTTAAGACTTTAAAAGACGAAGATATTGATAAAGAAAGAGGATTTAATGAGATTTTAAGCAGCCCCGTATTTAGAAATTTTGTTATTAGTGAAGATGGGAAAACCTCCGGGATCATAGTTAATATCAAAAATCAAAAACCAATAGAAAATATTTCTAATAAAACAAAAGAGGAGATTGAAGCTCATAAAAACTTAATTAAAAAACAAAATCATCAAAATATTCTTGAAATTAGAAATGTCATTAAAAGTTACAACAATATTGGAAAAATAAATTTAGGTGGAATTCCAATGATTGCTGACGATATGATGACATTTATTAAAAGTGATATAGTAGTTTTTGGATTAGGTGTTTTACTATTTATTATTGCTACATTGTGGTTTGTATTTAGAAAACTAATTTGGATTATTGTTCCGATAAGTAGTTGTTTTTTTTCAGTAATAATTATGACAGGCTTGCTTGGGCTACTAGGGTGGAAAGTTACAGTTATTTCGTCAAACTTCATTGCATTAATGTTAATTTTAACAATGGCAATGAATATTCATATGAGCACAAGATTTTTACAAATTAAAGAAATATATCCTAATAAAAAAATTATTGAGCTTATTACTTTAACAACTAATAAAATGTTTTGGCCAATTTTATATACTGCTTTAACAACTATTATCGCTTTTTTGTCTTTAATCTTCAGTGAAATAAAACCAATTATCGATTTTGGTTGGATGATGACTTTAGGTTTAATTACATCATTTATTATTACGTTTACTTTACTTCCATCTCTAATAAATTTTATGCCAGAAGAGAAGATATTTTTAAAAAAACAAGAAGAGTCAAAAATTACTTCTTTCTTTGCAAAAATTTCTTTAAATAATCACAATACAATTTTTACCTTAACTGTTTTAGTTATCATTCTTAGTTTAATGGGCATCAGTAAGCTTGAAGTTGAAAATAGTTTTATAAATTATTTTAGCAAAAAAACTGAAATTTATAAAGGAATGAAACTTATAGATGAAAAATTAGGTGGAACAACTCCACTTGAAGTAATTTTAAAGTTTCCAAAAAAAGAAGTTGAGAAAATAGATGACGAAGATGATTTTGAAGATTGGGGTGATGAAGAAAATGAAAATGATGATAAATATTGGTTCACCAAAGATAAAATAGATAAAATTTCCTCTGTCCATAACTATCTAGATGATTTACCTCAGGTTGGAAAAGTTTTATCCTTTTCATCGATAATCGATGTAGCAACAATGCTCAATAACAATAAGCCTTTGGGAACATTAGAAATGGGTGTTCTTTACACCAAAATCCCTGAAAGTATTAAGACTGAAATAATTGATCCATATATTTCCATAAAAGATAATGAGGCTAGAATTAATCTAAGGATTATTGACTCTCAAGAAAATTTAAGGAGAAACGATCTCATAAAAAAGATTAATTATGATTTGAAAAATGAATTGGGTTTAAAAGAAAGTGAGTTCAAACTTGGTGGTGTTTTAATTTTATTTAATAATTTACTTCAAAGTCTTTTTAAATCCCAAATACTAACATTAGGTTTAGTGATGATAGGAATATTTGGGATGTTCGTAATTCTTTTCAAAAATATTAAACTTTCTCTAATTGGTGTAGTTCCAAATTTTATAGCAGCTTTTTTTATATTAGGAATAATAGGCTTGCTTGGTATTCCATTGGATATGATGACAATCACAATAGCAGCAATTACAATTGGAATAGCTGTTGATAATAGTATTCATTATATTTATAGATTTAAGGAGGAATTTAGTACCTCGAAAGATTATAATAAAACGCTAATTTTATGCCATTCCACAGTTGGTAGAGCTATTTTAAATACCTCTATAACAATCGTTTTTGGATTTTCTATATTAGTTTTATCAAAATTTATACCCACAATCTATTTTGGTATTTTTACTGGACTAGCAATGTTATTAGCTATGGTCTTAGTTTTAACGTTACTTCCTTCTTTAATATTATTGATCAAACCATTTAATAAATAACTAGATGCAAGATTTTGTTGTAGATTTTTATAAAACTACAAATTTTATAGACATTGTATATTTAATATTTACAATTTTTACATTAATTGGATGTTACAGAAGAGGTTTTGTTTTAAGTATTATCTCAATGGCTAGATGGTTTATAGCCTACATAATTACATTGATAATATTCCCTAGGGCAAAACCTTATTTGAAGGGCACAATTGATAACGAGTACATTCTAGATATAGTTTTAGGCATTACAATATTTGTAATCGTTATATTTTTAATTTTGATGATTAGCAGAGGTATCAAGAAAGCTGTCCGATTCACTGGTCTTGGAAGTTTAGATACAATGTTTGGATTCTTTTTTGGATTTATCAAAGCTTATATTATCTCTGTATGTATCTTCTCGGGTGTACACATTGTATATAATCACGATAAATGGCCAGTAAATTTAGATAAATCATTAATCTTTCCATATTTAGAAAAAGGTAGTAATTATTTACTAGAAAAATTTCCTGATGAAAAAACATATCAAAAATCTAAAGAGAAAATTGAAAGTATTTGATCCTAAGCTCAAGGAGGAGTGTGGTATATTTGGAATAAGTAATGCCAAGGATGCTTCTGCACTAACTGCCCTAGGACTTCATGCCCTTCAACATAGAGGTCAGGAAGGATGTGGCATCGTATCCTTTGATGGCAAACAATATTTTTCTGAAAAAAGATTTGGTCTGGTTGGCGATAATTTTAATAAAGAGAAAATATTAAAAAAGCTTCAAGGAGATTATGCTATTGGTCATAATAGATATAGCACAACAGGTGAAAATACTCTGAGGAATATTCAGCCTTTCTTTGCTGATACTAATGCTGGAGGGATTGGTGTAGCTCACAACGGAAATTTAACCAATTCTATTTCTTTGAGAAAAAAATTAGTTGATGAGGGTGCAATTTTCTACACAACATCTGATACAGAAACAATAGTTCAATTAATTGCTAAGTCAAAACGGGCAAAAACAATAGATAAAATTGTTGATGCAATTTTTCAAATACAAGGTGGATATGCTTTAGTAATGTTAACTCAAACTTCATTAGTAGGTGTTAGAGATCCTTTTGGTATCAGACCTTTAGTGATTGGAAAATTAAAGAACAGTTATGTTCTAGCATCTGAAACATGTGCTTTAGATATAATTGGTGCAAAATTCATACGAGAAGTTGAAAATGGGGAGATAGTTTTAATCGAAAATAATGAATTGAAAAGTATTAAACCATTTCCACCAAGAAAAGTTAGACCTTGTGTTTTTGAGTATATTTATTTTGCAAGACCAGATAGCATGCTTGATGGAAAAACTGCGTATGAACATAGAAAAAATCTTGGCTCAGAACTTGCAAAAGAAAATGATATAAATGCTGATATTGTTGTGCCAGTACCAGATTCTGGAAATGCAGCCGCTTTAGGTTTTGCACAATCCCTGAACGTAAAATTTGAGCTTGGTTTAGTCAGAAATCATTATGTCGGAAGAACTTTCATTGAACCAAGTCAGAAGATCAGAAGTTTAGGTGTTAAATTAAAATTAAATGCCAATCAATCAACAATTCAAGGCAAAAAAATAATTTTAGTAGATGACTCACTAGTAAGAGGCACCACATCCCATAAGATAGTTAAAATGCTATATGATGCTGGCGCAAAAGAAGTTCATGTTAGAATTGCCTGTCCAGAAATAAAATTTCCTGATTTTTATGGAGTTGATACGCCAACTAAAAAAGAATTACTTGCTGCTAATAAAAGTAACTCAGAAATCTGTGAGTACATAGGTGCAAAATCATTGAAATTTTTGTCAGTGAATGGAATGTATCGGGCAATTGGTTTTGATAAAAGAAATGAGACTTATCCTGAATTAACTGATCATTATTTTACTGGAGATTATCCTGTCAAACCTATCGATGAACTTGGTGATAGTAAAATCACACAATTATCATTATTAAATACTGCATCTAACAATTAAATGAAAAAAGTAAGTTTTACTGAAATGAAAAATGGAACTAAAGAGGATTATCTTTTTTTAGATAAACATGAAAAAGATTTTGCTAGTAAAACTGCTGATAGAATATTAAAATTTATGTCTGGATTAAATGAAACCTTGGAAGGTTATCAGGTATCAAGGCTTGAGCACTCACTTCAAAGTGCTACGAGAGCTCATAGAAATGGTGAAAGTGAAGAGATGGTTGTAGCTTGTCTGTTGCACGATATCGGTGATGAATTGGCGCCAATGAATCATTCTGAGTATGCTGCCTCAATTTTAAAGCCCTATGTATCAGAAAAAACTCATTGGATAGTAGAAAAGCATGGCGAATTTCAAATGTATTATTATGCGCATCATTTAGGTGGTGATAAGAACAGAAGAGATAAATATAAAGATCACAAATATTATCAAGATACAATAGATTTCTGCGAAAAATATGATCAAAATTCTTTTGATCCTAAATATGAGTCTTTACCATTGGAATTTTTCAAACCAATTGTAAAAAAAATTTTTTCTAGAAAACCATATTCTTCTCTAACGAAAAATTAAAAAAAAATACTACTAATGATTACAAAAAAAGAGCAAATAATTGAATATTTCAAGTCTGGAATTAAAAATAAAAAAGAATTTAAAATTGGTATCGAACATGAGAAATTTCTATTTGATAGTCAAAATAATAAGAGAATTGATTATCAAAAAATAAAGGAGATGTGCTCGGCTCTACTTGAATTTGGATGGAATCCTGTATTAGAAAACAGAAATATTATTGGTTTAAATAAGGGTGGTAAAAACATTACTCTTGAACCAGGTAATCAAATTGAATTATCTGGTGATAAACTTACTAATATTCATGAAGCGTGTGCAGAGTCTTATGATTACTTATTTGAGTTAAAACAGGTCACAAAAAAACTTAACATTAAAATCGTAAGTGCAGGTTTTGATCCAATATCAAAATTAGATGAGATCCCCAATAACCCTAAAAAAAGATACAAACTCATGACAAGAGATATGCCTTTAGGGGGAGAATTAAGTCTTGATATGATGTACCGAACCTGTGGAACGCAGTTAAATTTAGATTACTGTTCGGAAGAAGATTTTAAAAAAAAATTTAAGATAGTTAATTCTCTGGTACCTATTTCAATTGCTTTATTCGCTAATTCATCCATAGTTGAGAAGAAAAAAAGTAATTATTTATCGTACCGGTCTAAAGTATGGCAAAATACTTCTCGAGGAGGTTTGCCTAAATTGTTCCTAGAAAACTTTGATTTTGAAAAATATGCGGATTTTGTAATTAATTTTCCAGTTCTGTTTATACAACAAAAAGAAAATTATTTTTCAGGCAGAGGATACAATTTTAGTGATTTCATGTCAGGAAATATTAAAGAGATAAACAATCGTCTGCCCGATGAAAATGATTTATCAACTCATTTAAGTACAATTTTTACCGAGAATAGACTTAAAAAATATATTGAATTGAGGTCTATGGATACTTGTGGTTGGGATTGTCTATGTGCAGGACCAGCATTTAACGTTGGAATGTTATATGGAAATTTAGATGAAGTTTATGAATTAATTTCTAGTTGGGATAAAGATAAAATTATAAATGCATATTTAGAAGCGCCACAAAAAGGTTTTAATACCCAGCTTATGGGTAAAGACCTGCTTTATTGGTCTTCAGTGTTATTAAATTTATCTAAAAAGGGATTAGAAAAAAGAGATATATTCAATAAAAGTGGAAAAAATGAGACCATATTTTTAAATCATCTACAAAAAGTGATTGATAATAAAACTACAAATGCACATCATATGATTATTAAATTTTCTAAAGATGAAGATTTAACTGAATTATATGACAAATAAAATTATTGCTATCCAGGGAAATCATCCTTCTAAACTTAACCCTAGAACAGATACCAGTATTTTTTTAGCTCATGAAATACAAAAGAAAAATTATAAAATTTTCTATTATGATCCAAAAGATTTATCTATCATTAATTTTAAAGTAATTGCTAAAGGATTTTTCGTCAAATTTGATTACAGAAAAAAAAGATTTTTTAAAATTTTAAAAAAAAAAAAATTAGAGCTAATTAGGTGTAAATATTTACTCGTTCGCCAAGATCCACCATTCAATTTAGAATACATTTGTTCAACTCTTATTTTAGATAAAATAAAAAAAAGGGTTAAAGTTATTAATGATCCAGCAGCAATAAGAAATGTATCTGAAAAACTTTTTTCCACAAAATATCAAAAATTTATGCCAGATACTATTTTTTCACAAAGTATTGATGAAATAAGAAAGTTTTTTAAAAAACATGAAAAAGTGATTGTTAAACCTATTAATAGTTATAGTGGAAACAATATATATTTATTGACCAAGTTTAATCTAAAATTTTTTAAAAAATTTATTAAAAAACACAATCATATTATGTGTCAAAAATATTTACCTAAGATTAAAGAGGGAGATAAGAGAGTTTTTTTGATAAATGGTAAAGTTTGTGGCGCAATATCGAGAATTCCAAAAAAAGGCTCTTTTTTAAGCAATTTAAGCAAAGGTGCAAAACCAATAAATATAAAATTAACTAATAAAGAAATGAAAATATCAAAATTGATTAGTAAAGATTTAAAAAAAAATAAAATTTTCTTTGCTGGAATTGACTTCATAGATGAACAACTAAATGGTGATATAAATGTAACATCACCTACCGGATTAAAAACTTTCTACGATCTTTCAAAAATAAATTTAGCCTCAACTTTCTGGAAAGAATTAAAAGCGTGAAAAATCTTACAGACCAACAAAAGGGATCGTTATTGGCCTTTGTTGCGGTAATGTTTATTACACCAGACTCACTTTTCATTAGGCTTTCAAATGTAGAAACTTGGGGTTTAGTTTTTTATAGGGGAATTATTCCTTTTATAACAGTTTTATTAGGCATGTTAATTATTTATAAGTTAAATTTCTTTAAAATACTTTTCACTAGTGGTTATCATGGAATATTTTATGTAATTACATTTAGTGTAACCAATATAACTTTTGTTATTTCAATTCAAAATACAAATGTCGCCAATACCTTAGTTATGATAGCGACTGCTCCAATGTTATCAGCTATTCTTGGAGCTATATTTTTAAAAGAACCACCTGATAAAAAAACTTGGACCTCTATAATAATTACTTTTTTAGCAATAATATATATTTTCTATGACTCTTTGAAGTTAGGTAATTTCTATGGAGATATTTTAGGATTTGTTACTGCGATAGGTTTAGCGGTTGGAGCAATTATTATCAGATCTGCTAAAAATAAAAATTTAGTTCCTGCTGCGGTAGTTGGTAAATTATTTGTAGCAACTTTTGCATTACTTTTTATTGAAAGTTTTGCATTAGTTGGTAAAGATCTTTTGATTGTTCCTTTGATGTGTATTTTATGTGTAGCAATACCTTTTGTGTTAGTGACCATTGCACCAAGGTTTATACCTGCTGCAGAAGTAAATCTTTTTTTTCTGCTAGAGACTATAATTGGTCCAATTTGGGTTTGGTTAATCATAAAAGAACAGCCTAGTTTAGAAACACTTCAGGGTGGTCTAATTATAATAACCACCATCGCAATTCACTCATACTTAAAACTCAAAAATTCTTAAGCTTGTCACAATTAAGACTTGATTTAATAATACATCGCGAATAATTACCTCAATTTTTATGAATAAAGTTTTAAAAAACTCCTGGGCATTGTTTTTAGGAATGGGCTTCATAATGATGGCATATGGATTCCAAGGGTCTCTCTTAGGTGTAAGGGCTGTTCAGGAAGAATTTAGCCTTACTTCAACTGGATTTATGATGTCTGGTTATTTTGTTGGATATTTTATCGGTGCCGCAACTATTCCAAATATAATTTCGAGTGTTGGTCACATAAGAGTTTTTGCAGCTTTTGCATCTTTAGCTTCATTAGTTGTTTTAATTCACTCAGTAATAATTCATCCATTTATATGGTTTCTATTAAGAATACTCACAGGTGTAAGCATGGTCTGTATTTATACAGTTGCAGAAAGTTGGTTAAATGACAGATCAAGTAATAAAAATAGAGGCAGCGTACTTTCAGTTTATATGGTCATACTTTATGGAGCCATGGGCGTTGGTATGTTTTTACTTAACTTTAGTAGTCCTAAAAACTTTCAACCTTTTATCTTGGTTTCAGTAATAACTTCTGCTGCTTTAATTCCTATTTTACTAACTAAAAAAAAACCACCAAATTTTAAAAAAATACAAGCCATGAATATGAGAGAGTTATACGAAGCTTCACCTTTTGGTATGGTGAGCTCTCTTTTTTATGGAACAATACAATCAGCTTTATTCACATTGCTAGCAGTTTATGCTACCTCCATGAACTTTACAATTTTAGAAATATCAATTGTTACTTTCTTATTGGCAATATCAGGTGCAATAGCCCAATTTCCAGTTGGTAAAATTTCTGATATTTATGATAGAAGAAGAGTAATTGTTTTTTCAACATTTGGGGCGGCAATATTTGCAATTATTGCAATATTCGTTTCAAGACAAATGTATTTGCCTGGTGGTCTTGCAACCAGCAAAACATGGTTTTATTTTTTCTTTATTCTTTTTTCATTTTGTAGTTTGCCGATGTTCTCTTTAATACTAGCACATACAAATGATTATATTTCAAAAGAAAAGTTTGTAGCAGCTGGAGCGGGACTGCAATTTGCTTTTGGATTAGGAGCAATGAGCGGGCCATTTCTTTGTTCAATATTTATGGATTTGGTTGGACCAAATGGTTTTTTTGTATTTCTCTTTATTTTTCACTCTTTCATAGGATTTTTTGGAATATATAGAATGAAAGTAAGAAAAACTGTTGAAAATCCAGACTCTCAGTTCGTTGCAATGCCACAGACCATTACTCCAGCAGGTATTGAACTTAATCCTACTACTGAACACATAGAAGAACCATATTCAGAAAAAGTTAAAGAAATTTTAGAAAGAAAAGGTGTAAAATATAAAAAAGACGAGAACGAAGATCAAAAAGAGGAAGCGACATACTAAATATATCCCTTTCAGGTTGTAACTCATTTTAGTCGGACTACATAGATTTTTTTAAGAATCTTATTGAATAATTTTCATTTATCTAGTGAAATAAATAAAATTTAAAAAATGCCATTAAAAAAAAAGAAAACAAAAATTAAAAAAAAAAATAACGGGCTTGCTAAAATAGCATCGTTTACAACAAGTTCGCTTAGCAGCGCGTTAACTAATTATAAGAAAAAAAAAGAACAAGAAAAAATCAAAGCTATTAAATTACAAAAACTTGAGGAAAGAAATTCTTATCAAAAGGAAAAGAAAGAATTGAAACTTTGGGAGGATAGGCTCAATAAAGAAAGTAGTAAAATCCGCTCAAATGAAGAAGAGCTAAGGATAAGAGAAAAAGAAATTAGGTCTAAAGAAGATCAACAAAAAATTGAAAGTGAAAGACTAACGAAAAAAGATGAGGAGTTAGTACTTGTTGCAAAAGAATTAAGGGAAAAAGAAAAACAATTAAAAACTAGAGAAGAAGAGCAAAATAGAAAAGATATTGATTTAAAAGTAAGAGAAGATGAACAAAAAAATAAAGAATTAAAAGAGCAAAGACGTAAAAATAGAGAGTTAAAAATATTGAAAGAAGAGGAAGATAGACAAAAAGAAGCTGAGTTTATCAAAATAAGAGAGTGGGAAGAAAAATTTGATAGAGAACGTAAGCAAAAAGAACAAGAAGAAATTAGACGTGAACAAAGACTTATTCAAAAAGAAATAGAAAAAAGAGCAAGATTTGATGAAATTGACAAAAATCTGAAAAGTTCATCAAGTGGATTAGAGAATTTTAATATAGATAAATCCAAAGAAAATTAATCTTTTTTTATTGTTTTGGAAAATAATCTTTGATTTCCCCTTCCCTATAAACGTCAGCAGTACAACAATGGAGTCCGCCTCCAAAAGCATAAGCATCTCTTAAATCTACTGGAATTACCTCCATACCAAACTTGTCTAATTGTTCTGCCTGATATTTTTCACTTTTTTCAACACAAACTGTTTTAGGATCTAACACCAAAACATTCATTGAAAGCCAAACAGATGAATAACAAAGTGGTGGTGGCTCATTATGAGCTGGTTGAGCAGCATCAATTATTTTCCATCCGTTATTTTCAAATAATTTTCTTTGATCTTTAGGTAATTTTCTTTGGGGATTGTTTATAATCAATCCTTCTTTTATAGGAGTAAAGGTTGCATCTATATGTATTGGATATGGGTCACCCGGAAAGTTTACTGCATGAATTCTATGATCTTTAAAATGTCTTCTTAACCAATCAATACCTTTTAAATTTGTTGTAAAACCATGCTGTACAATTAAGTCTTTTCCAAATCGTAGTATATCTGCTGCATCAAATAAAGGTTCTTCCTCAGTTGTTACAAAAAATTTATCTTCTGTCCACTTTAATCTTTTTTCAATACCTATTTTGTCAGATAAATAATCTTCTCTGTAATCTGCATCAGTCAATCTTGGTTTAGGAGCCGACTCATGTCTCATGTTTGGGTCTAAATTATAATATTCTTTTAAAAGTGGTCGATAGCAAAGATATTCAAACCATCTGCATCTATAACTCATAGTAGCTTCTAAAATTTCATTGCCCACAGTCAGTAAAACATCTCTTGGAGGCATACAACCAAACATAGTTTCAACTTTCCAATCAGGAGTTGAAATATTTTGATTAAAATCAATTGGTGTTGGTCTATCTACTTTTATACCACGCTTAGATAACATTTCTGAAAAATCATTTAACAATTGATTAGCTTTATCTATTGTATCTTTTGTTCTTGGACCAAATTTACCTTTCATATCAGAGTCCTCGGGAACTTTTGCTTCAAGCGCAGGCTCTGCTGCAGGAATACATGTACCATCTGCTCTTCCAACAATTACATGTTTTAATGGATCCCACTCATTCCAACTATTTACAATGACTTTATTTCTATCCATTAAATTTAATTTAGAGCGATGTATCTCTTATTCCACCTCATGATAAGACTATAATAAATAAGTGAAACAAACAGAAAGAAACCACCTACTATTGTGTTAGTAGATGGAATTTCATTAATCCCAAACAATGGTAACCATACCCAAAAAATTCCTCCAATAACCTCTGTTAGAGACAATAATGTCAGCTCTGCTGCTTGGATTGCTTTAGATCCTATCGAATATAAAATAAGACCCAAACACACTAATACCCCATGTAAAGAAAACATTGCACTATTATAACTAGTTGCAAAAAAGGTTTGTTTATTAACCAAAATCATAATTGTAGCAGTTATAAAACAAAATAAACCGGCTACAGCGACTGTTGTAAATTTCGGCGTTTCTTTCCTCCATCTTAAGGTGACAGAAAAAATTGAAAATCCTATTGATGACGTAAGTCCAAAAACAAAGCCTATTAAAGAATTTTTTTCAGTATTACCAACAGCCATGATTATAATACCCACAGTTGCAATAAGCATTGATATCCAGACATTTAGAGAAATTTTTTCCTTTAAAAATAAAAAGGCTAATAATGCAGTAAAAAAAGGCATTGCAGCTAAACATAATAAAGTAATTGCTGCAGTAGTGTTTGTAATTGAATAAATAAATGAAATCATTGCAATACCAAGACCCATGCCACCAACAATTCCTGATTTACCTACTTTTTTGTAATTTTTATAAAAATTGATTCCCTCTTCGAAATATAAATATAAATTTAAAATAATAAAAATAGTTAAACCTCTACCAAAAATATATTGCCAAGGGACCATATGAGGATCATTCATATATCTCACTACCAATGGACCAAACGACCAAAGTATCCCTGCAAATAAAACGACCGGTACAGCTATTTTTTCATTTCTTAGTTCAACCATAATCGACTATTTAGATCTAATTGATTAGTACTACAACATAAATTAAATTGTTATACAAAGTATTAGGACTAATATAATAAATTAATATGAATTTGGATATTCTTAAAATAGCCTCTGATACCAACAATAACAAAAGTATCAAAAATTATACACACCACTCAAAATTGAAAAATTCAATGTGTGGTGATGAGATGCAAATAGATTTAGTTATCAAAAAAAATAAAATTATTGATTTTGGTTATCAAGGTAAGTCCTGTGTTTATTGTCAAGCCTCAGCAAGCTTACTTTCAAAAATTTCAATGAATGAAAATAAATCTAAAATTAATGAATTGTGCGATGATGCAAAACATTATTTTGAGGGAAACGTTGAAAATATTGAAAAAAAATGGAAATCACTAAATAAAATATTCAATGATAAAAATCTATCTCGTAAAGAATGTATTTTATTACCTTTTAAAACAATAAAAAAAATAGTATCAAAATGATCTCATGGGTAATTTAAAACAATCTTTTATTGCAGGATTATTTTCAATTATCACTATAGGTATTTTAACTTTACTAACTTACAAAACTGAATTTGGAATTTTTCTTATTGCATCTTTTGGATCATCAATGGTTCTGTTGTATGGATATCCCGAAAGCCCCTTTGCCCAACCCAAAAATGTTTTTTTTGGGCATCTAGTAACTGCAACAGTAGGAATGTTTTTTTTATATTTAATTCCTTTGCCATTATTTATAATTATTCCATTAGCAGTTGGTTTTGGAGTGGGTCTAATGATATTGTTAAATGTAACCCATCCACCTGCAGGTGGAAATCCAATTATAGTTATTATGGGAAGTGTCTCACTAGACTATTTGTTAAGCCCAATAATTTCAGGATCAATAATTATTCTAGTTTTTGCTATTATAATTAATAAATTTATACTTAAAAAGAATTATCCAAAAACAAAATAATTTGTTTGCTAGCGACATTAAAATAATGTTAGATGTCTCAAAATAAATTAACGATCGAAAGTAACGCAGGAGAATAAATGAAAATATTATGTGTATTATATGATGATCCAAAAGGAGGAATGCCTAAGTCATATCCACTTAAAGATCTTCCTAAACTAGAAAAATATCCAGATGGGATGACATTACCTTCACCAAAAGGAAGAGATTTTAATCCAGGAGAATTGTTAGGATGTGTTTCAGGAGAATTAGGATTAAGAAAATTTTTAGAAAGTAATGGACACGAGTTAGTAGTTACTAATAGTAAAGATGGAGACGGATGTGAGGCTGATAAGCATATCGTTGATGCTGATATAGTAATTTCTCAACCTTTTTTTCCGTACTATTTAACTAAAGAAAGAATTGCTAAAGCTAAAAACTTAAAAATGGCTATTACAGCCGGAATTGGCTCTGATCACGTGGATTTACAAGCAGCTATGGATAACAAAATTGATGTGGTTGAAGTAACTTTTTGTAATTCAAGATCTGTTGCTGAACACATTGTAATGATGATTGTATCAATGGTGAGAGACTATCACAACCAACATAGAATTGTTAATGAAGGTGGATGGAACATAGCAGATGCTGTGCAAAGATCTTATGATGTTGAAGGTATGCACATTGGAACTGTTGCTGCTGGCCGTATCGGTTTAGATGCATTAAGAAAAATGAAACCATTTGATGTACACTTACATTATTTTGATAGACACAAATTACCAGATAGTGTTGAAAAAGAATTAAACTTAACATTTCATGAGTCAGTAGAGTCTATGGTTAAAGTTTGTGATGTCGTGACTATAAATTGTCCTCTCCATCCTGAGACTGAGAACTTATTTGACGATGCAATGATAAGCAAAATGAAAAAAGGCGCTTATATTGTAAACACGGCAAGAGGTAAAATTTGTAATCGAGATGCAATCGCAAAAGCATTGAAGAGTGGTCAACTAAGTGGTTACGCTGGAGACGTTTGGTTTCCACAACCAGCTCCAAATGATCATGTATGGAGAACAATGCCTAACCATGGAATGACACCTCACACTTCTGGAACATCTTTGTCAGCTCAAACAAGATATGCTGATGGTGTAAGAGAAATCTTAGAATGTTTCTTTGAGGGAAAAGCAATTAGAGATCAATATCTTATTGTCAAAGATGGACAATTGGCTGGAATGGGTGCTCACTCATATAGTAAAGGATCTGCTACGGGTGGTTCTGAAGAAGCAGCTAAATATCAGAAAAAATAAATCATTCTAACTATTAAAGGATAGCTACTTAAGGTAGCTACCTTTAATAATCTAGACTCAATTCCCAATTTTTGTATAAATTTTTGGTCATGAGATTTTTATTATTCATATTTTTAAACTTAATAATTGCAAATTCAGTATTAGCAGCTGAGAAAAGTAAAGCGTATTTTGCTGGTGGTTGTTTCTGGTGCATGGAAGAGTCTTTTGAAAAATTAACAGGTGTTGAGAAAGTGATTTCTGGATACTCTGGAGGAAAAACTGAAAATCCAACCTATGAAGAAGTTACTTATGGAAATACAGGTCACCTCGAAGTTGTAGAAATAATTTATGACGCAAGTTTAATATCTTACGAAGAATTACTTAAAAATTTTTGGCTCAATATAGATCCATTTGATCCTTATGGCCAGTTTTGTGACAAAGGCTATAGCTACAGATCCGCAGCTTTTTATACAAATCAAAAGGAAAAAGATTTAATTGAAAAAGATTTTAGAAGACTAGAAAAAAAATTTAATAAAAAAGTTGTTACTTATATTAAAGAATTTGAAAAATTTTATATAGCTGAAGATCATCATCAAGATTATTATGAAGTATATTTTTTAAATTATTTAAAATATAAAAAAGCTTGTAGAAGAGAAGAGATTTTAAATAGAATTTGGAAAATGTAGCAATTTATGAAAAATAATATCAATTGGAATTTTGATAACACATATTCCAAATTGCCTAAGCCATTTAGAGAAAAGATAAATCCAGTAAAAGTTAAAAATCCTAAACTGATTTTATTAAATGAGTCTTTGGCTAAGGATCTAAATTTAGACTTTTCTGAAATAAGTCAGTCTGAGTTATCGGCCATATTTACAGGAAACGAATTGCCGAAAAATAGTAATTCAATAGCACAAGCTTATGCAGGTCATCAATTTGGCCATTTTACAATGCTCGGTGATGGTAGAGCAGTTTTAATTGGAGAACATGTATCTAAAAATAATCATAGATACGATATTCAATTTAAAGGCTCAGGAAAAACTGCTTTTTCAAGAAATGGAGATGGAAGAGCAGCATTAGGGCCTATGTTAAGAGAATATTTAATAAGTGAAGCAATGTATGCCTTAAATATACCAACGACGCGAAGTCTAGCGGTCGCCAAAACTGGAGAAAATGTAATTAGAGAGACACCATTAGAAGGTGCTATACTCACTAGAGTAGCATCAAGTCATATTAGAGTAGGAACTTTTCAGTATATTGCAGCGAGAAATAAAAAAGGTGAATTAGAGACACTATTTGATTATGTTGTCAAAAGACATTACCCAGAAATAGAAAATTCAAAAAATAAAGCGTTAGATCTTTTAAAAGTTGTTTTAGATAAACAGATTGATTTAGTTGTTAATTGGATGAGAGTTGGATTTATTCATGGTGTAATGAATACAGATAACATGAGTATAGCTGGTGAGACCATTGACTACGGACCCTGTGCTTTCATGGATATTTATGATCCAAAAACTGTATTTAGTTCAATTGATAAATTAGGAAGATATGCTTATTGCAATCAGCCGGTTATAACAAAATGGAATCTTTCGAGATTTGCTGAGTGCTTGATACCTTTGATTGATAAAGACCAAGATACAGCTGTAAAATTAGCAACTGAAATAATTGACACTTTTGAAAAAATATATGAAGAAAAGTGGTTAAATATGATGAGGGCTAAGCTAGGCTTAATTGGTTCGGATAAAAAAGATAAGTACCTAATTTTAGACTTACTCACTTGGATGCATCAAAATAAAGTTGATTACACAAATACATTTTGCCACTTGATGAACTTTAAAACTCAAAAAGATAATATTTATGAAAGTGCTGATTTTAGCAACTGGAAAAAAAGGTGGCAGGAAAGATCATCAAGTCATGATAATTCAAAGGAAAAGCATAAAAAATTGATGAGAAGTACAAACCCTCTTTTAATTCCAAGAAATCATATAGTTGAAAATACTCTTAGAGATGCAGATCAAGGAAATTTGGAACCTTTGCTCAACTTTTTAAAAATCTTAAATAGTCCCTATACTGATCAAAAAGATATCAGTGAATACCAAATATTATCCAGTTCAAATGAAAATTATCAAACTTTTTGTGGAACTTAATTAAAGAACATATGGCTCATGTCTTGCCTGTTTACCTAAAACTCTTTCGACCGCCATATTTGAAATATCAATTGATTGATAAGCACCCGTCGTAATCAATTCTGTTAATGCTCTACCAATTCCTGGAGCTTGCATTAATCCTCTTCCTGTGAAACCTGTTGCTAAATAAACATTTTCAAATTTTGGATGTTTTCCAACAACTGCATTGTTATCAAGTCGATTGCAATCATAATATCCAGCCCAGCCACCGGTTAATTTTAATTCTTCCATAGCCGGTATTCTATGAGCCAATGCTGGCCAAACCAATTCTTCAAAATCATCCCATGCAGGTTCAAGATCTTTGGCATCAAAGACTGATTTTGGTGAACCAGCTAAGTATTCTTTACCTTCCGGTCTCCAATAAACTCCTGTTGTTAGATCTCCGGTTAATGGCATTTCAGGAATATGTTTTGGGCACTTTACTCTAAAAACTGTATGTTTTTGAGGTTCAACAGGGATATCCTCTAAAAGCTCTTTAGTCCAGCATCCAGCTGCTGAAATAATTGTCTTAGCATTAATTTCTGAGAGAGATTTAACTTCACCCTTAACAAATTCTGCACCAAGATCAATCGCTTTACTTTTTAGAGCACTATGAAACATGAAGGGGTCAATCCATCCTTCGCTTTGATTGTCTGTAAAAGTTGCCGTTTCAATTCCTTCACCATTAATATATGGAAAAAACTTATTTAATTCAGAGCCTTTGATATTTTTTGTTCCCGCATCACAAGCTTTATGATTTTCCAGCGCTTTGTATTGTTCATCTGCATGCTCAGGTCCAAACATTAATAAATAACCATTGGTCACCATACTAGCAGTGGGTTTTGGATTTTTTTCAGTTTTTAATAAATCTGGAATTTGAAAAATAAATTCTCTGGCAAATTTTCCTAATAAAATATTTTCTTTTTGGAAAAATTGTCTTCTAAAGCCACCTAATGACAAAGGGAAAGAAGCAGTTTTATAAGTTGGGTCTTTTTCTATGACTTTAACTTTTCTGCCCTCTTTTGATAAAAAATAAGCAGTTGCGGCTCCAATTATTCCACCCCCAACTATTACAACATCATCCATTAATTTAATATTAGTAAGTTAATATTCAGAAATAATGCATAGCAACACCAAAGTAAATAGGGAATCATTAAATAATAACTCACAAAATTGACACGCTTATATCTTATTATCAAAGTAATTATTAAACCAATTAGGATTACCATAACAATCAAAGCAAAAAAAATTTGGTGTAATCCAAAAAAAACAATACTCCAAGTTGTATTAAATATAATGTGAATAAAATAAATATAAATCGTGTTCATGTCTCTATTTTTACTATGCCAAAAAAACCAAATAGCAAATGTCATCATTAAGTAAAGCGTTGTCCAAACAGGTGCAAACACCCAGTCAGGTGGGTTAAAATCTGATTTGACTAATTGAGAATACCAAGGGTCTTTTAAATTAATTGTGACTAAACTACCAATAAATGAGGCTGAAAATGTGATAATAAAAAAAAGTATGAATGATAAAAATTTATTTTTTAACATTTAAGTATTATACATCTTTAGATAATGAATAAAAAAACAATTTGGATTACTGGTGGAAGTACCGGAATCGGTAAAGCTCTTGCAATAAAATTTGCTAATGAGGGGTGGAATGTTGCTATTTCAGCCAGACGTGAGAATCTTCTTAATGAGATTTCAGTCAATCATGAAAATATAAGTCCATTTCCATTAGATGTGACTGATAAATCAAAATGCAAAGAGGTTTTTGAAAAAATTAAAAATAAATTTGAAAATATAGATATTTGTTTTTTTTCCACTGGCACATGGAATCCAAAAAAAGAAAGGGATATTGATGTTGAACAAATTGAGGAAGTGTTCAAAATTAATTTTTTTGGGACATTGAATACCATCAAAGCAGTCGAAGAATATTTTAAAAACAAGAAAAGTGGGACAATTACTATTGTTTCATCAATAGCTGGTTATAGAGGTTTACCAAATTCAACCGGATACGGACCTTCAAAATCTGCTCTTAATAATTTAGCAGAAAGTCTATATTTTGATTTTGGTCGATCAAATGTGAGAGTATGTTTGGTATCTCCAGGTTTTATCAAAACTCCAATGACAGATAAAAATGATTTTAAAATGCCTTTTTTAAAGACTACTGAATATGCGGCTGAAAAAATATATGATGGCTTAGTAAATAAAAAGACTTTTGAAATTCATTTTCCAAAATCATTAACTATTGTACTGAAAATCTTAAGTTTTCTCCCAAGTAAGATTTATTTTGGTTTAGTTGGAAAATTAACTAAATATCAAAAGAAAGATTAATCTTTTACAAACACCACTGTCAATTCAGCAACTTTAATACCAAATTTAGTCATTGTAGCTCTATTAATTGCTACTCGATCATCCTGTTTAAAAATCCAATCATCAAAAGTAATCTTAATTTCTTTCCCTTTTACTGGAACTAATAAAACATACTCAAATTTAAATGCGGGACCATATGAATATCCCTTGGCTTTACCAACTACGTCTCCAGCAGTTCCCTCATAATTGTTGTCGTCTATTTTAGTAATTTGCCATTGCCTAGTTTGTACTTCACCGTCATCCCAATTAAATTTTTCATCAAGAATTAATTGCTTACCATCCCACTTACCATCTAAATCTGCTGAAAATTGTCTAGTAACTTTTCCGGATCTATTCTGAAGAACTCCCCAAGCTTTAACATTGCCTGACAAGTAATTTTCTATGATTAATCTTGGTTCTTTACCTTTAAAATCCTCTGGTTTCATATCACTATTATTTGAGCAGTTTGTAATTAAGAATAAAGAGATTATCAATAAAATTGATCTTAAGTTTATTATTTTGCTCACAAGACCCCGTTATTTATTTATTTTGAATTGAAAATTGTATCAGATCAATATTTTTCGATTTAAATCCAGCCTCACAATAAGATAGGTAAAACTCCCACATTCTTTTAAAAGTTAAATCAAAACCTTGTTTTTTAATGAGATCCCATTTTCTATTAAATTCATTTTTCCAAATAGCTAATGTATTTGCATAATGATCAGCATATGAGTCGTAAGACTTTATTGTTAAACCATTGTCTGAAACATATTTGTTTAAGCTATTTTTACTTGGCAAAAATCCTCCTGGAAAAATATATTTTTGAATAAAATCTTGTTTCGTTTTATATCTATCAAATAAACTATCATCTATTGTAATTGCTTGAATGGCAGCCCTACCATTTTTAGAAAGGTTTTTCTTAATAGTTTTAAAATAACCTTCCAAATAATTTTGCCCTACTGCCTCAATCATTTCTATGGACGCTATTGAATTATATTTATTTTTTAAATCTCTATAATCTTTTATTTCGATATTTACTTTTTCATTTAAACCACAATTATGAATTCTTTTTTTTGCATATTCAAATTGTTTTTTTGAAATAGTAATACAATCTAATTTTACATCATATTTTTTTCCTAAATATTCTGCAAAACCACCCCAGCCACATCCGATTTCTAAAACCCTGTCGCCATGGTTTGGTTTTATTAAATCTATCATTTTTTGATATTTGTTATTTTGTGCATCAGAAAGATCTTTAGTGGTCTCACTAAAAATTCCGCTTGAGTAAGTTAAAGTTTCATCAAGCCATAAAGAAAAAAAATCATTTCCTAAGTCATAATGTTTTGCAATATTTTCCTTACTTCTATTTTTTGTATTTTTTATAAAGATACCTTTTAAAAAATTTATAATTGGAAAATCGAGTAAACCTGAAAACTTGTATATGATTTTGATATTTCGAGCTGTTATTTCAATGAGATTGGATAAATTATCAGTTTCAAATTCTCCTCTCATGTAAGACTCAGCAAAACCAATGCTGCCACCCTTTATAAGATTGAAAGAAAAATTTGGTTTTTTAATTTTCAATTTAGCCTTTAAATTATCCTGAGGATTTCCAAATTTAAAAACTTCTCCTTGATAATTTGTAATTTCTAGATTTCCAATATTTATTCCCGCTAATATGTTAAAAACCAGTTTGTCTGAAAGTCTATTTAAGGACATTAATTTTCAAAAGATATGTTGTTTCTTATTTTCAATTTTTTTTGGATAAACTTTATTCCTTTGGTCCATAATTTAAACGCTTCAAAATGTATCGCTGCAATAATTTTAAACGTCATTAGGGGATGTTTTAAATATGATTTAATTAACTCTGAAGTTGTAAAATCTTTTCTTTTCCCATCTTGAGAAGCATATAATATTTTTTCGTTTAATTGATATTGATCTATGATTACTGAGATTTTATCTGCAGGTTTTAAAATTCTAAAAAAATAACTACAATTCATTTCAATGAATGGTGAAACATGAAATTTTTTCTCACAATTGTGTTGCAATAAATTGTCATTTTTTACTTTAAAAACATAAGTGTGTTGCTCACCAAAAGTATTTTTGACTTCATATAATATGGATATCAAATCATTGTTATTATTGTACACATAAAAAACACTTAATGGATTAAAAACATATCCTAAGATTCTTGGGTAACATAAAAGTTTAATTCTAATATTTTCACTACTAATATTATTTTGTCTAAGATTTTTTTTAACCCAATCGGTTAAGAGTGATCCATCTCTATCTCCATGATCTTTATCAAAAAAACTAATTAAATTAAATTTATTGTATGAAAAAAAATTAATCGTTTTATCTAATTTTTCTAATTCAGAAAGATCAATTAAAAGTGAAAATACCCTGTACTTAAAAAAATGTATCTTTGGTTTAAATCTTTTGTGAATTACAGCGCCATTATATATACAACTAGTCATTAAGGGTTTTAAGCATTTCAATAGATGATTTTATTCCATCTTCATGAAAACCGTAACCAAAATAACTACCACAATAAAGAATATTTCTTTTATTCTGTAAATTTGTAAGCTGACTTTGAAAATTAAGTGCAGATTGATCAAAATATGGATGTGTAAATCTTACTTTTTTTAAAATTTTCTTCTCATCAATTTTAAAATAAGGATTTAAGGTAAGAAAAATATTTTCATCGCATTTAAGGTTTTGTAATAAATTTAACCAATATGTAATTGAATTTTTTTCTATTTCATCCTTTTTGATTGATGAATTCCATGAACACCAAGCTTTTTTATTTTTTGGCATAGCTTGTTCATCGGTATGAATATAGGCAATATTTTCCTTATACTTATAATTTAAAAGCACATTCTTTTCTTGGTCGGTTGGATTATCAATTATTGATAAAGCTTCATCTGCATGTGTTGCTAAAACAACTTTATCGTATCCAAAATATTCACTTTCTCCACCATAATATAAATCTATACCTGTTGTTTTTGTTTTAATTTTTTTGATTGGATAATTTTTGAAATGTTCACCGCTGATTTTTGAAATAATGTTTTGAACATAAGTCCTACTTCGATTTGATACAGTGTACCACTGGGGTCTATTTTTTAATTTAAACAAACCATGATTTTGAAAAAACTTTAAGAAAAATCTCAACGGCATTTGACTGCTAGCACTTGGTGGCATTGACCATATAGCTGAGACCATCGGTATCAAATGATAGTTGATGAACTCTTTTGAAAGATTTTCCTTTCTCAAATAATTACCAAGTGTAGTCTCTTGATCAATTTTTTTTATATTATCACATTTTTTGTAAAACTTTATTATATCAAAAAACATTTTGAGGAATCTTAAATTAAACAGATTAGCTTTATTCGAAAAAATTCCATTTAATCCTCGACCGCAATATTCAAATGAAGATTTTTCAACTGAAACAGAAAAAGACATATCACTTTTTTCAATTGCAATATTATTCTCTTCAAAAAAATTAATTAAATTTGGGTAAGTTGCGTAATTAAATACAATAAAACCTATATCAACAGGAACTTTTTTTGTACCAAATGATAAATCAATTGTATGAGAGTGACCACCGAAACGATCTTCTTTCTCGAAAAGATCTACATGATGTTTTTTTGATAAGTAATATGCAGCACTTAATCCTGATATGCCTGAGCCAACAACAGCAATCTTCATTAATTATTAAGCTGCATCTTCTTTAAATTCATCAATGCTTGGACAAGTACAGAATATATTCTTGTCACCATAAACATTATCTACTCTTGCAACTGGAGGCCAAAATTTATTAGCTCTTAAGAATTTTGCTGGATAAGCAGCTTCTGCTCTTGAATATTTATGCGTCCAATCATCAGAAGCTAGTTCGCTGTCCGTGTGAGGAGCATTTTTTATTGGATTGTCTATTTTATCAAATTCACCTGATTTAATTTTTTCAATTTCTTCTTTAATCTTAATTAAAGTATCACAAAATCTATCGAGTTCTGACAAACCCTCACTTTCAGTTGGCTCTATCATCATTGTACCAGCTACTGGCCATGACATAGTTGGTGCATGAAACCCGTAATCTATTAATCTTTTTGCAATATCTTCCTCTGTTACTCCTGTCTCTGATTTAATATTTCTAATATCAATAATACATTCATGAGCAACATTTCCATTTGATCCTTTATACAAAATTGGAAAGTGATCTTTTAGTCTATGAGCAATATAATTTGCATTTAGAATTGCTACTTCAGTAGCAAGCTTTAACCCTGCTGATCCCATCATTTTAATGTACATCCAAGAGATTGATAGAATACTTGAACTACCCCAAGGAGCTGCCGAGACTGCTCCAATGCCAGATGTTGGTCCACAATCTTTAATCACTGGATGATTAGGTAGATAAACTTGTAAATGTCTTTTACAAGCAATTGGTCCCATACCTGGTCCTCCCCCGCCATGTGGAATACAAAATGTTTTATGTAAATTAATGTGACAAACATCTGGCCCAAAATTTCCAGGCTTTGCAACTCCAACTAAGGCGTTTAAATTTGCTCCATCCATGTACACTTGCCCACCATGTTTGTGAACTAACTCGCAGATATCAGTTATTTTTTCTTCAAATACTCCATGGGTAGATGGATAAGTTACCATTAGTGCCCCAAGATTTTCTGAATGTTGTTCAGCTTTTTTCTTTAAATCATCAAAATCAACATTTCCCTCTTTATCACAATTAACAACTACCACCTTCATTCCAACCATTTGTGCACTTGCTGGGTTAGTACCATGTGCTGAACTTGGAATTAAACATATATTACGATTAGCCTCACCTCTATCTAAATGATACTTTCTAATAACCATTAAGCCCGCATACTCACCTTGAGCACCTGCATTAGGTTGCAAAGAAACACCTGAAAAACCAGTTATAGAACGCAACCAATTTTTTAGGTCAGTGAATAAATCTCTAAAACCTTCCATTTGTTCAATTGGGACAAACGGATGAGGTTCTGCAAATTCTTTCCATGATATTGGGATCATTTCGGCAGCAGCATTTAATTTCATTGTACAAGAACCAAGTGCAATCATAGTTCTATTCAATGCTATATCTTTATCTTCTAATCTTTTTAAATATCTAAGCATTTCAGTTTCGGAATGATATGAGTTAAAAACTGGATGTTCTAAATATTTTGAAGTTCTTAATAAATTTTTTGGAAGATTGGGTAAACTTACTGATGGATCTTCTTTTTTTATTGATTCTGCTGCATTAAAAATTTTTAATAATTGATTTACTCTATATACATTTTTTCTCTCATCAAATGAAACAGCAAGCATTTCAGAATTTACTTTTCGAATATTAACTCTCTGATTCAGAGCATTCTTATAAATTTGATCAGTCTTTTCTTTGGTAATAATCGTTACAGTGTCAAAAAAATTATTCGAATAAAGCTCGTATCCAGATTGTTTTATTTTATCAGCAAAACTTTTTGCTAATTGAGACACTCTTTCCGAAATATTTTTAATTCCATCCGGGCCATGATAAATAGCATACGCTGCTGACACAATTGCTAATAAAGCTTGGGCAGTACAAATATTACTCGTCGCCTTATCTCTTCTGATATGTTGCTCTCTTGTTTGTAATGATAATCTGTAAGCTTTATTACCATGTCTATCAACTGATACACCGACAATCCTTCCGGGCATTGATCTTTTAAATTCGTCTTTTGTTGCAAAAAAAGCTGCATGTGGACCTCCATATCCCATTGGAATACCAAATCTTTGAGAGCTTCCAACTGCAATGTCGGCACCAAGTTCTCTTGGTGTTTTTAATTTTGCTAAAGCCAACAGATCACAAGCTAATACCGCCTTCCCATTCTTTTTGTGAATTTTGCTAATTGCTTCACTTGGGTCTTTAATATCTCCTAAAGTTCCTGGATATTGTAAAATTCCACAAACTAAATCCTCTTTTAGTTTATCTAAAACTTCATCTTCTTTACCGACTAAAACCTTTAAACCCATAGGTTCAGCTCTTGTTTGAATTACATTTATTGTTTGAGGGTGACAATCTTCAGAAACAAAAACTAAATTACTATCTTTTTTATTTAATCTGTGACTTAAACCCATGGCTTCTGCTGCTGCTGTGCCTTCATCTAATAAAGATGCATTGGCAATATCCATCCCAGTAAAGTCAACAATCATTTGTTGAAAGTTTAATAACATCTCAAGTCTTCCTTGAGCTACCTCAGGCTGATAAGGTGTATAGGAAGTGTACCAACCTGGATTTTCTAATATATTTCTCAAAATTACATAGGGTGTATAGGTTCCATAATAACCCATACCAATAAAATTTGAGTAGACTTGATTTTTCTTCGAAATTGCTCGTAACTTTCTTAATGCCTCATACTCTGAATTTGAATCACCAATATTAAGTTCACCTTTAAACTTTATTTTTTCTGGAACAGTATTATCAATCAAGTCATCTAGTGACTTATAATCTAATTCTTTTAACATTTTTGATTGGTCTTCTTTTGAAGGACCAATATGTCTTCTTAAAAAATCTTTTTCTGAATTTGGTAACATTATGCTGAAGTCTCCTTTGCAAATTTATCGTAATCGTCTTTATTCATTAAAGTATCCATTTCTGATGGATCTTTTATTTTTAGTTTAAAAAACCACGCTGAGTCCTCCGGGTCTTGATTAATCTTTGATGGATCATCTACTATAGCTTGATTGGTATCAACTACTTCACCGCTCACAGGGGTATATACATCGCTAGCAGCTTTCGTTGACTCTACAACACCAGCTGTACCATCTTTCTCTACGCTAGAACCTTTTTCTGGAAGTTCTGCAAAAACTATATCACCTAACATCTCTGTAGCATGTTTTGTGATACCAATTGTTGCAACATCTCCATCTAATTTAATCCACTCGTGTTCTTTTGAATATTTTACTTTACTCATTAGTTTACCCCTTTGACATAACTTTTTTTATAAAATGGTAAGCTGCAAATACTTGCAGGATGTTTTTTACCTCTGACTTCTAAAAATACTTTAGTATTTTTTTTTGAAAATTCATTTTCCACATAACCCATTGCAACAGGTCCATTGACACTTGGTCCAAATGTACCACTTGTGATTTCTCCAATATGAACATCTGATTGATTAAATATTTTTGTTTTTTCTCTAGCAATAATTCTGCCTTCAGGTTTAATTCCAACTCTTATTTTACTGACACCATCATTTAATTGTTTAATAATTATGTCAGAGCCAATAAAATCTCCCTTAGAGATTCTTTCTTTTGAAATAGCCCACTTTAAATTTGCTTCCACTGGAGTTTTGTCTTTATCAAGATCATGACCATAAAGACATAAACCTGCTTCCAATCTTAATGTATCTCTTGCTCCAAGACCTATCAATTTAGATCCTTTGTTGATTAATTCTCTAGTTAATTGGTGTACAAAATCATTTACAATTGATATTTCAAAACCGTCTTCGCCTGTGTAACCAGATCGCGTAATATAAACTTTCTGATTTTCAAATGTAAACCAGTTTCCAGACATAAAATTTAGATCTTTCACACCATTAATTACATCATTAAGAATTTCTGATGATTTAGGACCCTGAATGGCAATTAGAGATCTATTTTCATCCATAACCATTTTGTACTTATCCCCAAGTAATTCTTTTAAAATTTTAAAGTCATTATCTTTACATGCTGCATTGAGGATTATCAAAAAACCTTCTTTTATTTTTGTGATAATTAAATCATCGTGTATCCCAGCATCTTTGTCCATTAAGAAGCTGTATTTTGAATGATTTAATTTCAAATTTTTAAGATCTAAAGGAAAAATTTTTTCTAAATCTTTGATTAAGTCTTCACCACCATAAATAAATAGCTGACCCATATGGGAAATATCAAAGATACCTGAGTGATTTCGTGTGAATTTGTGTTCTTCTACAATACCTTCCGAATATTGTATCGGCATTTGATAGCCTGCAAATTCAACAAATTTTGCATTACAATCTTGATGTAATTGGTACAGCGATGTTTTTTTTGTTTCCATATTAACTCTTTGTACCCATCTGTATATTTGCCTGAGAGTTTTGCTCCTTCGGCGAGAATTAAATCTCTTTCCAGAGTTAATATGTTACGGTCCTTTTTGCCTGAGAGATTCCTGGGTGGTTGCTCCTTCGGCGCTACGATAATCTGTAGTCTCTCCCGTGTCAGGATATTCTTACATGTGTGGAAAAAAGTCAATTAGAAACAATTTTTTTTTGTTTACTTAAAAGCGAGTAAAATTGTAATAAAACCGCAGAAAGTATAATTGCGCCACCAATTAATCCAAATACAGAGGGTCTTTCACTTACGAAAAGGAATGCCCATATCGGTCCTAGGACAGATTCGGATAACATTATGATTCCTACCATTGCAGACGGTGTTGTTCTTGCACCGATAGTTATAAATATAAAACCAAAACCAACTTGAAAAAAACCTGCGAGAAAACCCAAAAAGATATCATGAGGAGAAATCATGATTTTAGTGGAAAGCAAAAAACCAATTAGACATGAACTTACACCAGCAACGAACTGGGCTGGTACCATATCCACAGAGGGAAATTTTCTCACAATCATTATTAAAACTGCAAAAGTAATTGGCATTGTAAAAGCTGCAAGGTTTCCAGATAATTCTCCAGGAGATAATGAATTGCCAACCATTAATAAAACACCTGTCATCGCCAGACAGATTGAAAACAAAGTAATTAAATTTATTTTTTCCTTAAGGAAAAAATATCCAAATATTGCTAGAAATAGTATTTGAAGTGAAATGATAAAATTAGTATTAGCAACAGTGGTGTTGTACATAGCAAACACATATCCACAAAAACCAAAAGATAAAATAATTCCACCAAAAAATCCCGGTAATCCAGATTTATAAAATGACTCAATTGTTTTTCCTCTATAACTTAAAATTAAGAAAGCTAGAACTGTTAAAGAAAAAAATAAAGATCTCCAAAATAGAATTTGCCATAATGTAGCTCCCTCAAAAGATTTTATAATTAATCCACCAAAACTTAAACTTAATGCACCTAAAAAAATTAATAATGGTCCAGGTAAGTTTCTTATAAAAGTCATTAAATTTGTGAAATTAAATTTTGTGTCTCCATGTCATATAGTTTAAATAATGTTTCTGCATCAGCTAATTCGACTTTTTTAAATTTAATCTTTGAACCTGGGGTTAATTGAACCAACTTGTCATAATCTGCACTGATAACAACTCCTATTTTAGGATAACCTCCAATAGTGCCATGATCTGAAAGCATAATTATTGGATTTCCATCTGCTGGTACTTGAATAACACCTTTTAATAAACCTTCCGATTTAATATTGGTATCAACAATATTTTTTATTTTTGGTCCTTCTAGTCTCATACCCATACGATCTGATAATTTTGATATTACAAATTCTTTCTCAAAAAAAATCTTTTTTCCTTCGTCAGAAAAATAGTCAAAATTTGTTCCTTGGATAACTCTGATATTTTCAATTTTTGTATTAATGTAATTTAATTTTTTATCACTTAAATTTTTATTGATATTTAAAATATAAATCTTTTGTCCATCTTCTATTTTTTTTCCATTATTTGCACCTATGTTTGCTTTTGTGTTAACAGAGCAACTTGACCATTGATAATTTACATCAAATTCACCACTTACTGCTAAATATCCATAAACAGATTTATTAGTGCTTATAATATCCAATTCATCACCATTTTCTAAAGTGAAAGATTGATAACAAGTTCCTTCGATAGCATTATTTTTTTTTCTAATTATAAATTTTACATCTCCCGTAATTGCAAAATTAATCTTTTCACCAAAATACTTTAACAAAGGACCTTGATAAGCAAATTCAATTATTGGAAAATTTACTTGATTACCAACAAGTTTGTTAGAAATTTGAAAATTTCTATTATCCATTGCTCCACTAAATGGAATACCAATATGATAAAGATTATCTCTACCTTGATCTTGAAATGTTGTGTTTATTCCAGCTCTTTTTATTTCAAAATAATTTTTATTCATTGTTATTGTAATATTGATCTTTAGTAATTTGCTCGAAAGTAACTACATCACCTGGATTAATTAAATTTGGATTATTCTCATTAGTGCTATCAAAAATAACTTGTGGTGTATTTCCAATGATATTCCACCCACCAGGACTTTCGAATGTATAAACATTTGCAAATTGTTCTGTTAATCCAACTGAACCCTTAGGCACTTTTACTCTCGGTGTTTCCAAACGTTTTGCCTGCAGCTCATTTTCCAGATCACCCAGAAAAGGCATACCTGCAATAAAACCAGTCATGTAACAAAAAAATTCCTTACCGAAAAATTTCTCATAAATTTTATCACGAGTTATTTGTAACTTTTCCTCTAATCTTTTTATATCTAATGAAAAACTTTCATCACAACAAACAGGTATTTTAATTTTATTACTCTCTAAAGCGTCATCATTAATAACATTTAAATTTTCAATTTGTTGTTTGATTGTTTGAAAATTTTTTTTTCGTAGATCGAATGAAATAATTAATTTATTATATGAGGGAGTTAAGTTATTGATCCCATCAATATTTTCTTTTTGAATACTTTTAAAAAATCGAATTACTTTACTATTTATTTCTTTGTTTACCTCAGTCCCAAAATCACAATACAGAGCTGCGTCACCAAGATTTGATATATTTTTAATCATGCCATGTTATACTTACAAATTATGAGTATGGAAATTAATATAAATTGTGATTTAGGTGAAAAATCAAAACATCACTCCAATAAGTATGATCCAGATTTATTAGAAATCGTAAATTCAGCCAATGTTGCTTGTGGCTATCACGCCGGAGATGAGCAAACCATGAATCAAGTAGTAAAAATTTCCAAAAAAAATGGAGTGAGTATTGGTGCCCATCCTTCTTTTAACGATCCAGAAAATTTTGGTAGAGAAAGAATGAATCTTTCTGAAAGTGAAATAAAAAAACTTATAATTGATCAATATGAAATTCTTCAAAAAATAGCTTCTTCTCATGGAGAAAGTGTATCTCATGTAAAACCTCATGGGGCCTTAAATAATATGGCATGCGAGGATATTGAGTTAGCCACAATTTTAGCCAAAACTATTAAGGATATTAATAAAGACATAATATATCTCGTACCTACTGGATCAAAAATGCAAGAAGCAGCGAAGAAATTAGATATGAAGTTCGCTTGTGAAATATTTGCTGACAGAAATTATGAGGATGATGGCAACCTTGTATCGAGAAAGAAATCTCATGCACTAATAACTGACCCTGAGCTAGCAAAAAAACATGTATTAAAGATGGTGCAAACTCAGTCGCTTAATTGTCACAGCGGGAAGCAAATACCTTGTGAAATCGACTCTGTTTGTATACATGGTGACAATCTAAGCTCATTAGCAACTGCTAAGTCGATAAGAGAAAACTTAGTTGAAAATGGTTTAGAATTAAAAACTTTAAACAAAATGAAAAAATTTATTTAATATGAAAAAAATTATCTTAACTTTATCTATTGCCTTCTTTATCACAACAAACGTTTTTGCAGCTGGTTCTTCTTCTAGCGGATCAAGTTCAACAAAAACAAACTATGATAAAGCGGTAGTGCATATTAAAAGTGCTAAAAAATACGAAAAAAAAGGAAAATTAGAAAAAGCGCAAAAAAGTTTTGCAAAAGCACAAAAGCTTTTAATCAAATCAAATGAAAAAAAACCTGGTAAAGCTGATACTCTTAACTACTTAGGTTTCACAACTAGAAAGCTAGGTGATTTTGAGAATGGTGAAAAGTATTACCTTCAAGGTTTAGCTATTGATCCAAAACATAAAGGTATTAACGAATATCTTGGTGAATTGTATGTTGCAACTAACAGACATAATCTTGCAGTTGAAAGGCTCGGAGTTTTAGAGGGTTGTAATTGCGAAGAATATGATCAGTTAAAAGCTGTTATAGCTGGCGAGAAATCAAAATATTAATTTATATTTTTAATCATCTGTTCTGGCATCCATAAAGCTATTTCTGGAAAAATTACAACTAATATTACTGCTAGAACCATTAGTAAGAATAATGGAAATGCGCTCCTCGCAATGTAACCCATATCTTTTTTTGCCATACCTTGAAGCACAAATAAATTAAAACCAACAGGTGGAGTGATTTGTGCCATCTCAACAACAATTACCAAAAAAATACCAAACCAAATCATATCAAATCCTGCTTGTCTTATCATTGGTTCGATAATTGCCATCGTTAAAACAACAGCTGAAATACCATCAAGAAACATTCCTAAAATTATATAAAAAATCATTAAAACAAATATCAAAACATATGGAGATAGATCCATATTTTGTATCCAAAGAGCTAGATTTCTTGGTAGCCCTGTAAATCCCATTGCCAAAGATAAAAACGTTGAGCCCGCTAAGATAAATGCAATCATACAAGATGTTTTTGTCGCTCCAAGTAAAGAGGATTTAAAAGTCTTTAATGTCAAACTTTTTTGAAAGTAAGACAATATTAATGCACCAACAACTCCTAACGAGGCTGCTTCAGTGGCTGTTGCAATTCCTGTATATATCGATCCAATAACAGCTAATATTAAAATTATTACTGGCAAAAGTTGTTTTGATCTTTTTATTTTTTCAAAAAATGAGTAATCCTCAATAATTTTTGGCATAGTTTTTTTATTAATTAAAGACCAAATAATCACGTAAGACATGAATATTAGTGCAATCATTATCCCAGGAATAATTCCAGCAATAAATAATTTTGCTATAGACTCTTGGACAGCAACGCCATAGATGATCAATATAATTGATGGGGGTATCAGCAAACCTAATGTTCCTGAACCCGCTAAACTACCTAGTAAGATTTTTTCTGGATAATTTCTTTTTCTTAATTCGGGAATAGACATCTTGCCTATTGTTGCAACAGTTGCTGCTGAAGAGCCTGAAATTGCTGCAAATAATGCACATCCAACAACATTAACATGGATTAAACCTCCCGGTAATTTTTGCATCCAAGGAGATAATCCTTTGAATAAATTTTCAGAAAGCTTTGTCCTAAATAAAATCTCACCCATCCAGACGAATAATGGTAATGCGGTAAGTGTCCAAGAGGATGATGTGCCCCATATTGTTGTAGCCATTGCATCACCAACTGGTCTTGATGTAAATAACATCATGCCAATTGCCGATACACCAATCATACTCAACGCAACCCAAATTCCAGATCCTAAAAAAAATAGCAAAACACTGATAAAGAAAATTGTTAAAAGTATTTCAGTCATTTAATCTTTTTTAATGGTTAAAATAAATTGATGAAAAACGCTTATAAAAAAAATTGTTGATCCGATAGCTACGCTTGTTTGAGGAATCCAAATCAAAATTTCATCTGCTCCTTCACTTCGTTCTTGAAATTTATAGGAAATAATTAACATTTTAACGAAGTAAAAAGCTAAGTATCCTGAAAAAAAGCTTGCAATACTTAAACACCAGGTTTCAATAAATTTTTTCTTTGTGCCTGATAATTTTTCTAAGAAAAGCGTAATTCTAATATGTCCCCCTTCTACAAATGTGTAAGCTAATGCAAAAAAAGATGCGGCAGCCATACAATAACCTGAATACTCAGCAAGACCTCTTATATAAAAACCAAATATTCTTGATGAGATACCAATAAGAATAAAAACTGCTACCAAAATTAAGAAAAAAGCAGCAACATAACCTGAAAATTTATAGAGTTTATTTAAATTTCTATCTAGTGATTTTAACATAACAATTTAAGGCCACTCAAATTTTAAGTGGCCTTAATTTTAAGAATTGAATTATTTATAACTTGATAAAACAGCAGCTCCTCTTGAACCAGCTTTTTGAGACCATTCCTTAGCCATAGTCTCTCCAACTTTTTCAAAATGAGCTTGTAGTGGTGCATTTACTTTACCGACTACCATACCAGCATCAGCTAAAGCTTTTTTGTCACCAACGTTACCTTGTTTTGATAATTGCCAACCTTTTCTTTCAGCCAAAGCTGCTTGTTTCATAACAAGATCTTTAGTTGCCTGATCTAATTTATTCCAAGCATCTTTGTTCACAATTATCATATTTTTTGGAAACCAAGCTGCAATATCATAAAAATATTTCACACCATTTTCCCAAATTTTTGAGTTTTTACCTGTAGTAGGTGATGTGATCATACTTTCTACTGCACCTGTAGAAAACGCCTGACTAATTTCAGCAGCCTCTATTTTTGTAGGAGCCATTCCTGTTAGCTCGGCTATTCTGATGGTAGCAGAATTATAAGCTCTAAATTTAAGACCCTTTAAATCTTCAACAGAGTTAATTTCCTTTTTACTATACAAGCCTTGCGCTGGCCAAGGTACAGCATAAAGAAATACTAAGCCTTTCTCGTCTAATCCTTTTACGATTTCGTCTTTTGATGCTTTATATAACTTCATCGCATCAGCGTAAGACGTTGCTAAGAAAGGTTGAGAGTCTACTTCTAAAAGTGGATCCTCTTTTCCTAAAGCTGACATAAATCTCTCACCAATTTGAGCTTGACCTGTTCTTACTGCTCTAAAAATTTCTCCACCTTTAAACAACGAACCACCAGGGTGTGTTACAATTGTTAACTTGCCACCACTTTTTTCAGTAACATTTTTTGCGAATTCAGCTGCATTTGCAGAATGAAAGTTCCCCGCCCCATAGGCTAGAGCCATGTCCCATTTCTCTGCAATCGCAAGATTAATTGACAAAATTAATGAAACTAAAATAGTTGATAAATATTTTAAGAATTTCATTTGTCCTCCATTTTTATTAAGACTATTTCATTATGTATTAAAATAATTATCAATAAAAAAATAATACTACTTTTAATTGAATTATTTTAAATATTTTATACTATGCTCTTACTTTGTTAGAAGAAGCACTCATATTAGTTCAGATTATTTTTATCGATATAATCTTGGCAGCAGATAATGCAATTATCATTGGTTTGATTGCTGCAAACTTTGCACCAAAACATAGAAGACAAATTATTTTATGGGGAGTGGCTGGTGCTTTAATATTTAAAGTTATTTTTGCGTTATTTGCAACTTACTTGTTTAAATTTTATTTTATTAAAATTTTAGGTGGTTTACTTTTAATCTGGATCGTTAATGATTTAAGAAAAGATCTTTTTGAAATAAAGAAAGTAAAATCGCCAACAAAAAAATCTAAAGAACCATCTTATATTCAAAGTGTTTATAAAGTTTTATTTGCGGATATTACAATCAGTTTTGATAATGTGATAGGTGTAGTTGGAGCTGCCAAAGGCAATTTTGGATTTATGATATTTGGACTGGTTTTATCAGTAATTTTAACAGGAGCAATGGCAACATATCTTGCAAGTTATATTCAAAAACATTTATGGATTGCCTATGTTGGTTTAGGTTTTATTCTTTTAGTAGCTCTTCAATTAGTAATTGGAGGTTTAGTGGACTTAGAAATTTTATCAATCAATGAACAATTTAAAAAATATTTTTAATACGAGTGTTTTTTAGTTGGATATTTCTTAGATCTCACCTCTGAAGCATATTTTCTTAATCCAGTATTGATATATTTTTTTACGTTTAAAAATTGTTTAACAAATTTTATTTTTGTTTGATTTAAACCAATTAAGTCATCTGTAACAAGAACCTGACCATCGCAATGAACAGATGAACCAATTCCAATTGTTGGAATATTTAAATTTTTTGTAATTTCTTTAGCGATTGGTGTTTTTATGCACTCAAGGACAATTGCAAAAACTCCGTTTTTTGAAGTAATAAAGCATCATTAATTAATTGATTGATTTCTTTTGTAGTTTTTCCTTTAGATTTAAATTTGCCTTTGGTCGATTGGGGTAATAATCCAAGATGTCCCATCACAGGAACCTTGTTTTTTGTTAATAGTTTAATTTGATGGATTATTTTTTTTCCACCTTCTAACTTCACTGCATCACATTTGGTTTCCTTAATTATTTTTTTAGCATTCTTTAAAGCAGCGTTTGGTGTTGAATAAGTGTTAAATGGCATATCAACAACCATTAAACTTTTTTTTACTCCAAGTCTTACACTCTTAGAATGATTGATCATTTCTGTTAGAGTAACTTTTCTGGTAGTTGAATAATTGTACAATACTGAACCTAGCGAATCTCCCACTAATACAATATCAACATATTTATCTACCTCTTCTGCAATATTTTTTGAATACGCGGTAAGACAAACAATTTTAGATTTATTTTTTTTATTTATAATTTTTTTTATTTTTTTCATTCAAGCTCAATGGTGCTCGGCGGTTTAGAAGTAACATCATAAACTACTCTATTTACTCCTCTTATGCTATTTACAATTTTATTTGAAATCATTTGAATAAATGATTTTTTGAAGTCATAAAAATCAGCTGTCATTCCATCCTCAGATGTAATTGCTCTTAATAAACACAAATATTCATAAGTTCGATTATCACCCATGACACCTACTGTTTTGACTGGAAGCAATGCAGCATAGGCTTGCCAAATTTTATTATATAAATTGTGCTCTCTTAAAGCTTGAATAAAATAATTGTCAGCTTCTTTTAGAATTTTGATTTTTTCTTTAGTAATAATGCCAGGCATTCTGATCGCTAATCCAGGTCCTGGAAACGGATGTCTTGAAATAATTTCTTTACTAAGTTTTAATTCTAATCCTAATTTTCGAACCTCATCTTTAAATAAAAATTTCAATGGTTCTACCAATTTAAGTTTCATTTTCTTTGGTAAACCACCTACATTATGATGAGATTTGATCTTTGAGGTTTGGCTTCCTGTCACTGACTTACTTTCAATAAGATCTGGATAGAGCGTTCCTTGCGCTAAAAATTTTACATTTTTTATTCTTTTAGCGTATCTTTCAAAAATTTTGATAAATAAATTTCCAATTATTTTTCTTTTTTTCTCTGGGTCAGAAACATTGCTGAGCTTTTTCAAAAATTCATTCTCTGCATTCACATAAATCAGATTTATTTTTAATTTTTTTTTAAAAGTTTTAACTACTTGTATTTCCTCATTTTTTCTAAGAAGACCCGTGTTAACGAAGATACAAAATAATTTTTTACCAATTGCTTTATTCAATAACTGAGCGACAACACTACTATCAACTCCACCTGATAATGCACATATTGCTTTATTTTTACCGACTAAATTTTGAACATCTTTTATCAATTTAATCTTTTGATCTTTTGATGACCAATTTCTTTTAATTTTACATATCAAAAATATAAAATTATTTATTAATTTTTTTCCATTTTCTGTATGAGTAACTTCGGGATGAAACTGGACACCATAAAAATTTTTTTTCTTATTTTCGATAATAGCAAATTTCGAGTTTTGACTTGAGGCAATAACGTTAAAATTTTTGGGAAGTTTCGAAACTTGATCAGCATGACTCATCCAAACTTTATTAATATTTTTTTTATTAAAGAAGTTTTTTATCAAAATACTTTCCCTCTTTTTGCGAATATTTGCTAATCCAAACTCTCTATATTTTGATTGTTTAACTCTGCCACCATTAAGTTTTGATAAAATTTGATGACCAAAACAAATACCTAAGACTGGTATTTGATTTTCGATAATCCTTTTATCAAAAGAATATTTATTAATTTGGTAAACATTTAATGGTCCGCCTGATAAAATTATTCCTTTAATTGAATTATCAATATTTTTATTTTTAACCTTTTTATGACTAATAATTTCGGAATAAACTCCTGACTCTCTTATTCGCCTGGCTATTAACTGAGTAAATTGCGAACCAAAATCTATTATTAAAATTTTGTTCAAATTCTTATCAAGACTCATTTTTTTTGGGTTCTATATTTGCAAGGGTGTCTAAAATTTCTTTATTTTCATTACAGAGTTTTTTGCAAACCTTAGAAAAAGTATTAGATAAATTTTTTACTTTTGAATAATTAGATCTCTCTAAAGCTATTTTCATAGACATTAATATTGCTTCCTCATTATTAGGTTCAATTAATAATGTTGCTTCCAAATTTTTTTCTTCTTTATCTTGATCTTCTTGAATGTTGTAAATTTTTGCTAAATAAAGATAAGAATTTGAGTCCTTAGGATTAAACACTATACCTCTTTCAAACATAAACCTTGCATCCTCATATTTTTTATCTTTGAATAATTTTAAACCTTTATTAAAAAAATTTTCATCCGCTATAGCAATACTCATGCAATTGATTATTAAATATAATAAAGAAATTAATTTAAATATTTTTGTCATCAGTATTTACTATCACTTTTAACGATATCGACATTATGAACCATACTTTCATAAAATCCAGCCTTTGTAATTTTAACAAATTGCGGTTTATATCTTAAATATTTAATCTGTTTGGAGCCAAGATAACCCATGGATGATCTTAATCCACCAACTAATTTAAAAATAACTTTATCAACTTTACCTTTGTATTTTGCTAATCCTTCTACTCCCTCGGGCACATACTTTGAACTATCTTTTTGTTTTTTTTGAAAATATCGATCAGCCGAGCCTTTGTTCATCGCTCCTACCGAGCCCATACCTCTAAAACTTTTAAATAGTTTACCATTTTTTTTTATGAGTTTACCCGGCGTTTCATCAGTTCCTGCAAACAATGAACCTATCATGACTGCATCAGCGCCAGCAGCAAAAGCTTTAGCGAGGTCACCTGAGTATTTTATCCCTCCATCAGAAATAATTTTCACATTTTTATTCTTCATGCCGTTTCTCACATTTAATATTGCGCTTAATTGAGGAACTCCAATACCCGCAACCAACCTAGTTGTGCAGATAGAACCGGGACCAATCCCAACCTTAATTACATCAACGCCTAATTTGAGTAAAAATTTAGCTGCATCTGGTGTTGCTATATTTCCAGCACATAGAGCTGTTTTTTTACTTTTAATTTTTTTGATAAATCTAATTATTTCAGAAACTTTTTTGGTATGTCCGTGAGCAGTGTCCACAACAATCATATCCAATTTTTCTTTTAATAGTGCTTCAGCTCTTTTGAACTCGTTAGGTCCTGCTCCCACAGCTGCACCTACTAGTAATTTTTGTTTTTTGACTTTCCTAACTTCAAGAACTTGTTTTTTGATATCTAAATTTCTGTGGATTATTCCTAGTCCACCAGATTTTGCAATAGCAATAGCCATTTTGCTTTCAGTTACTGTATCCATTGCTGATGATAAAAGTGGGATTTTAAGTTTTAATGAGTCTGTTAATTTTATACTCGTATCAACCTCTGAAGGTAATATTTCAGAGTACTTAGGAACTAAAGTAACGTCATCAAAGGTAAGTGCTTCTTTTATAGGAACCATAATCTTTTATATATGATTCCTTTTAAATTAAAAGTGTCTATCTAAGATTTTTACAAATAATAAAACTCTCTTTAGAATCTTTGCGACTCGACTTAGGTTTAAAAACCTTTACTTCTCTAAAAATTTTTTTTCCTAGTGCGACAATTTCATTAAAAGATCTGCCCATAAAGATTTTAGCAATAAAAATACCCTTTTCAGACATTACATCTTTTGAAAATACCATTGCTTCTTTACACAACTCTCCAGTTTGAATCGCATCAACATCTTTTATTCCAGTCGTATTTACTGCCATATCAGACATAACCACATCAACTGGATTGTGAAGATTATTTTTTATTTTCGCTTGAATATTGGGCTCTGTGAAATCACCCTCAATTTGAATAGTGTTATTAATTTTTTCCATTTTTTTTAAATCTATTGAGATAATAGTCCCATTTTTTACAACTTTTGAAGCATATTGAGACCAACTTCCTGGTGCAGCACCAACATCTATTACAGAAATTCCACCCTTAAAAACTTTAAACTTTTCATCAATTTCAATTAATTTATATGCAGATCTAGCTCTATAACCATCCACTTTGGATTGACGAACATAAGTATCTCTTCTTTGTTTATTAATCCAATTTTTTGAAATTTTATTTTTTTTCAACTAAGTATCAAATCTTAAACTTTTATTAATTTTTTTATTGTCTAAAGTTTCTAATTCTATCTCTATACTTTTATCTACCCTCATATCTTTACCATCTTGCCATATTCCAGCTGCAAGATGCATTATGCCTATTTTGTAATTGGGAAGATAAGGTTCTACAAATGTTTTTTGATTTTCATCATATTTCGGTAAAAGATTGCTAGTGATCCAATTACAATTTAAGGGTAAAAATTCTGTTTCAAGATCATCAATATAAACGGACATATTAATTGCTAATCCTTCAGAACCAAAAATATTCCCAGCCTTTAATGTTTCTGATAAATTTTTTTGCCACAAGCTCCACCCTTTTGAGTTTTTTTCTAAGGAAAACACGCCAATATTAATATGTGGAGCAAAAGCAAGTTTTCTAGCTTTATCAGCACCAATTTTTGATTTTATTGCATGTTTAAAATTCTGGGATTTGATTATTGCTAATTTTCCGAATAACCAATTTACTTTTGACGTAATTTTGTAACCTGGTCCTATTGTTTGTGTAATACCCAACTTACCATTGTCACAAGCTTGAAAATAAAGCTCAACAGAACTCCAATCATTTACCCAAGCATCACAATCAATCCACAAATATTTTTCATAGTTTGGGAAATATTTAGGTAAAAATGCTCTTGAAACTTGACTTTTAAGCCATTCCTTTTCTTTAACTTTAGATTGAGGAACTTCAATATCCCACTCTGCAGATTTAATTTCATCTACTTGGGTAGATAATTTTTGTTTTTGATCTTTGTTTAAGCCTGCATCTAAAATACAGATCGCAACATTCTCACTTTCTTTGAATCTTTTTATAGAATTTATTAATTCCTCTAATAAAGGAAAATAGTTAGCATCAGCAAGAGAAACTATTGTGTTTTTTTTCATTAAAGTATGTCTTCAAGATCATCATCCTCTTGAATTTTGTCATTTTCATGTTGTTTTTTTTTTTTTTGAAAATGAAAAAAGCTAATTGGTAATAAAAGCACATAAACTAAAGAACTTATTGCAATTACATTAAATGTATAAACTAACAATAGTCCAAAAAATAGAACTATGCCAAATAATAAAAATATTGTTGTCTTTCTTGGTATGACTATTTTTTTAAATGAATAACTTGGAAATTTACTAATGAGAAGCAATGATGTTGCCACAAAAAATACTGGAACAATGATATTAAAATTTAGCTGAATATAATCGAAACCACTAAGGCTTATTATTAGCGGAGTTAACAATAATATAGCACCTGCTGGAGATGGTACTCCTTCAAAAAAGTTATCTTTCCAGGAAGGTTCTTGATTAGAATTAACATTAAATCTTGCTAATCTTAAAGCAACACAAATTACATAAACTAAACATAATAACCATCCAAATCGACCTAAGGTATTTAATTTCCAGAAATACATAATGAATGCTGGAGCAACCCCAAAACTTATTACATCCGTCAAAGAATCTAATTCTTTTCCAACCTTTGAGGTTCCTTTTATAAGTCTTGCTATTCTTCCATCTAAGCCATCAATCAAAGCAGCAAAAATTATTGCAATAATTGCTATTTCAAATCTACCGTCCAAAGCAAATCGAATTGAACTTAAACCAATACATACGCCCATCAGGGTTAACATATTTGGTAAAATCATTCTTGCGCTTTTTTTATCTGCTACAATTTTAAGATTTGGTTTTTTTTGTTCCATATTATTTTTTTGCAAGTAGTGTCTCACCTGAAATAGCTTTTTGGCCAACTTTTACAAGTGGCTCATAATTTTCATAATATATATCAGCTCTACTACCAAATCGTATCATGCCAATACGATCTCCTTGTTTCAACTCTTGATCTTTATTTGACTCACAAACTATTCTTCGTGCAACCAATCCAGCTATTTGAACAACTATAATGTCATTGTTGTGGGGGTCTTTAATTTTAAAGTAATTTCTTTCATTATCCTCACTTGCTTTATCTAATGAAGCATTTACAAACTTGCCTGGCTTATATAAGATTTCCTCAATCTTCCCTGCACATGGAGTTCTGTTTACATGACAATCAAAAACATTCATGAAAACACTAATCTTTTTAAATTTTTTATTCTCTAGACCAAGTTCTTTAGGCCCATCAACTTCTTCAACTTTAATCACCTCACCATCTGCTGGACTAACAAGATAATTATCATTATCAATAATAACTCTCTCTGGATCTCTAAAAAAATAATAAACCCAAATAGTTAAGACCAAACCAATTAGACCTAAGAAATTACTAAAAAAATAAAATACTATTGTGATTATTCCGGCTATAACTAAAAATTTATAACCTTCAGCGTGAATTTTTGGAAATATCTTACTAAACATATTCTTCTATTTGATAATTTGTCATTAATATGTATATAAAATCGCGAAATTCAATTATTAAGATAAAAATATAAGTGAGCAAAATTAGCGTTAAAAACCCAATAGTAGAGTTAGATGGCGATGAAATGACCAGAATAATCTGGGAATTTATCAAGAAAAAATTGATACTTCCGTATTTAGATCTCGGCATCGAATATTACGATTTAGGAATGAAAAGTAGAGATGACTCTGATGATCAAATCACTATAGACTCTGCTAATGCAATTAAAAAAATTGGTGTCGGTATCAAATGTGCAACCATCACTCCAGATGAAGCACGAGTTGAAGAGTTTAAATTGAAGAAAATGTGGAGATCTCCAAACGGAACTATCAGAAATATCATTGGAGGAACTGTATTTAGAGAACCCATAATTTGTTCTAACATTCCAAAACTCGTACCCTCTTGGTCAGATCCAGTAGTGATCGGACGGCATGCATTTGGAGATCAATATAGAGCAACAGATTTCAAAGTGCCTGGCAAAGGTAAGATGGAAGTAAAATGGACTTCTGAAGATGGTAAAGATGAAATTAAATATGAAGTATTTAATTTTACCGGTCCAGGGGTTGCACTCTCAATGTATAATTTAGATAAATCAATCGAGGATTTCGCAAGATCCTGTTTTAGTTATGGATTAATTAAGAATTGGCCAGTTTACTTATCAACCAAAAATACAATTCTAAAAAAATACGATGGAAGATTTAAAGATATATTTGAAGAGGTCTATAATAAAGAATTCAAGAAAAAATTTGAGGATGCAAAAATTACTTATGAACACAGGTTAATTGATGACATGGTAGCATGTGCAATGAAATGGAGCGGAAAGTATATATGGGCATGTAAAAATTATGATGGTGATGTTCAATCAGATACCATGGCTCAAGGATATGGCTCACTTGGTTTAATGACCAGTACACTGCTTACACCTGATGGAAAAATAATGGAGGCAGAAGCAGCTCACGGAACAGTAACAAGACATTATAGAATGCACCAACAAGGTAAAGAAACTTCCACAAATCCAATTGCTTCGATTTTTGCATGGACAAGAGGATTAGCACATAGAGGAAAGCTTGATGGTAATGACGAACTTATCAAATTTGCAAATACAATTGAAAAAGTTTGTATTGAAAGTGTTGAAAATGGCTCTATGACAAAAGATCTTGCAATATTGGTTGGACCTTCAAGCAAATATTTAACAACCAATCAATTTCTGGATGTAATTGATAACAATCTTAAACAGAAGCTAAATTAAAGCCTTTAGTTTTTCAAAAGCCTCATCAATTTTGTTTTTATCCTGTCCCCCTGCTTGGGCAAAATCTTTTCGACCTCCCCCACCTTTGCCACCAATAATTTCTGAACCTAATTTTGCAAATTTTACAGCATCATATTTATCAACTAGCTTTTCAGTAACACCAACTCCTAAACCAACTTTATCTTCACTGCTTGCAAAAACAATTACAATCCCATCGCCAAGTTCTTTTTTTCCACTATCAACTAATTTTCTCAGATCTTTAGGGGGTAAATCTTGAACTTTTTGAAATCGAACTTTTATATCCTTTATTTTTTGATCATTAATAATATTTTTTGTTTTATCTTGAAGAACTGAATTAACATTTAATTTTTCAAGTTGTTTTGAAAGATTTTTTATAATTTCTTTTAAATCTTTATTATCAACTTTCGGTTTACCTCCAAGTTTGATTATTTGTGATGACAAATCTTTGATAGTCTCCTCATCTTTTTGTACAGATAAAGTTGATAGCTTTTCTTTATTCTTAATAAAATCCTCAAGCTGTTTATCTCTTAAAGCTTCAACTCTTCTTACTCCTGCAGCAATAGATGATTGACTGACTGTTTTAAATTTTCCAATATCTCCGGTGTTTTTTACATGGGTCCCACCGCATAATTCCGTTGAAAAATAAGCATCTTTTTCCTTACCCATTGAAACGACACGAACTTCTTCGCCATATTTTTCACCAAAAAAAGCTAGCGCTCCCTTTTCTATTGCAGCTTTAGGTGTCATAATTCTTGTAGTCACTTCAGAACCATTTTTAACGTATTCGTTAACTAATTTATCTATTGTTTCTAATTCCTCATTAGTAATCGGTTTCATGTGACTAAAGTCAAACCTCAAACGATCTGGTGCAACTAATGATCCTTTTTGCATCACGTGCTTACCTAAAGTTCTTCTTAAAGACTCATGAAGTAAGTGAGTTGCAGAATGATAAGCTTTTAAATTATTTCTTCTCTCAACATTAATTTTCATTTCAACTACATCATTAATTTTAATTTCTCCAGTTTTAACTGATCCATAATGAACAAATAAATCTCCAAGTTTTTTTTGCGTATCCTCAACTTCAAAAACTGAATTACCAGAAACTATTGTGCCTTTATCTCCAAGTTGTCCTCCTGACTCACCATAAAAAGGAGTTTGATTAGTTATAATCATTCCTTCTTCTCCAGTAGCTAATGATTTTGATTCCTGTTTTTTTTTAATTAGATTTAACACTACTCCCTCAGATTGATTAGACTCGTAACCCAAAAATTCTGTGGGACCGGTTTTATCTTTAATTGAAAACCAAATTGCCTCCTCTGAGCTGTCCCCAGATCCTTTCCAATTCTTTTTTGCAAGTTCTTTGCTTTTTTTCATCAACTCATCAAATTTTTGATGGTCAACTTTTAATGATTTATTTTTTAGAATATCTTCTGTGAGATCTAATGGAAAACCATAAGTGTCATATAATTTAAAAGCTACTTCACCTGATAACACTTTATCAACTTTGGAAATTTCATCATTTAGAATTTTAATTCCTCGATCAAGTAAAACTAAAAATTTTTCTTCTTCCATTTTTAATGTTTCTGTTATCAAAGATTCAGATCGCTCTAACTCTGGATAATTTCCAGACATTTCATTTTTTAAGGATCCAAAAATTTTGTAAAAAATAGGTTCTTTTGATCCTAATAAATGAGAATGCCTCATACCTCTTCTCATAATTCTTCTTAAGACATATCCACGACCTTCATTAGATGGCAGAACACCTTCAGCTAAAAGAAATGAACTTGCTCTTAAGTGATCAGCAATTACTCTAAAACTTGATATGTTATTATCAGCTTGTTTAACTTTAGTTACATCTGATATCGAATTTATTAATTTCTTAAAATGATCAGTTTGATAATTGTCGTGTGTGCCTTGTAAAAGAGCAGCTATTCTCTCCAATCCCATTCCGGTATCTACAGATGGTTTAGGTAAATCTATTCTTTTATCTTTTGAAACTTGTTCATATTGCATAAATACCAAGTTCCAAATTTCAATAAAACGATCTCCATCTTGATCCTTTGTTCCTGGTAAACCACCTTTTAAATGATCACCATGATCGTAGAATATTTCTGAGCAAGGACCACAAGGACCTGTTTCGCCCATTGACCAGAAATTATCTGATGTCGAAATTCTGATAATTTTATCATCGCTAAAACCCGCTATTTTCTTCCAAAAATTGAAGGCTTCATCATCTTCATGAAAAACCGTTACATAAAGTCTATTTTTATCTAAACCAAAATCTTTAGTGATTAAATTCCATGCAAGTTCAATTCCTCTTTCTTTAAAATAGTCCCCAAAAGAAAAATTTCCCAACATTTCAAAAAAAGTATGATGTCTTGGAGTGTAACCAACATTTTCTAAATCATTATGCTTGCCTCCTGCTCTGACACATTTTTGAGAAGTGGTAGCTCTTTGATAATCTCTTTTTTCTAAACCTGTAAACACATTCTTAAATTGAACCATTCCAGAATTGGCAAACATTAATGTCGGATCGTTATTTGGAACTAAATTACTAGACTCAACAATCTTATGATCATTCTTTTCAAAATATTTTAAGAACGTACTTCTTATTTCATTTAATGATTTATCCGCCATACTTTAAAATACAGCTTTTTTATTCTATGTCTAGTTAGGGATAAAGGGGGAAAGGCGCTTATAACAAGCGCCTTTTATAATTTAAAGATGACCTTTAATTTTAGTTCTTTTTAGAAGGAGTAGCTTCTTTTGCAGCCTCTTCTTTCTCAGCTACTTTCTTCTCTTTTTCAATTTTTTCAGGACTTAATGGATTTCCCTCAATTTTCTTTGAAATCACACCTGCTTTTTCTCTAATTGCCATTTCTATTTCTGCAGCAATTTTAGGATTTTGAGCAAGGTAAGTTTTTGCGTTTTCTCTACCTTGACCTATTTTTTCACCCTTATAAGCATACCATGCTCCTGATTTTTCAATAATGTCAGCTTTAGCACCCAGGTCAACTAACTCACCCATTTTGCTAATTCCTCTGCCATACATTAAGTCAAACTCAACAACTTTAAATGGTGGTGCAACTTTATTCTTAACTACTTTTACTCTTGTAGTATTGCCGATAATTTCATCTTTATCTTTGATAGCACCAATTCTTCTAATATCCATTCTTACAGATGAATAAAACTTCAATGCATTTCCACCTGATGTTGTTTCTGGACTTCCAAACATAACTCCAATTTTCATTCTAATTTGGTTAATGAAAATCATCATTGTGTTTGTATTTGAAATTGAACCAGTTAATTTTCTTAAAGCCTGACTCATTAATCTTGATTGAAGACCAACATGATGATCGCCCATCTCACCTTCAATTTCAGCTTTTGGAGTTAAAGCTGCAACAGAGTCAATTACGATAACTGAAATAGAGCCTGATTTTACTAGCGTATCAGCGATTTCTAAAGCTTGCTCACCTGCATCTGGTTGAGAAATTAAAAGCTCTTCAGTATTCACTCCTAATTTTTTTGCATAGACTGGATCTAAAGCATGCTCCGCATCAACGAATGCACAAATTCCACCTGCCTTTTGAGCTTCAGCAACTACTTGTAATGCTAATGTTGTTTTTCCAGAACTCTCTGGTCCATAAACTTCAATAATTCTTCCTTTAGGTAAACCACCTATTCCTAAAGCTAAATCTAAACTTAAAGAACCTGTCGATATCGACTCGATATCCATCGCTCTTTTTTCGCCCAGCTTCATAACTGAACCTTTTCCAAAATTGTCAGTTATCTGGCTAATCGCAGCATCTAATGCTTTGTTTTTTTCTTTAATATCCAATTCTTGATCTTTCGTAGATTTAACTACTTTTAAGTTATTTTTTGTCATTTTTTGCCTCTTTTCTTGCTTTTTTTAACACTCGAATCATAAAATAAATGTACACATTTTGTTCTCATTAGCAAGATATTTTATTTTTCCTCAAAAAACCAATAATTATCTAATTTTTAGGTAATCGCTGTTTAGCAATCCTAAGGACTTTAACAAATTGAACTGAGATAAAATGTAATTTCTCTCAGAATCTGCCAAAGAAATTTGAGCATTCAAAAGTAATGAGTTGGATTGAATGACCTCTAAAGTTGTTCTTCCTGCCCCACTATTATATTCAGCAGCAATTCCCTCATTGGCAATTTCAGCAGCTTTAACTTGAGATTGAACAGAATTAAGTAAACTTCTATTAGATTGATAATTGGACCATGCGCTAGCTACATCGGTTTGATTTTGTTTTACTGCACTATCTAAAATCAATCTTTTTCTATTTTCTAAACTTTGATTTTTTTTATATTTAGCAATGTTCTTCCCACCTGAAAAAAAAGGCCAAGAAACAGTTGCTTTAACAGTATCTTTTTCTCTCTCATCATATGTTGTATTTAAATCTTCAGTATATGATCTTTCAAAAGATAATTTTGCAGTAGGTGCTAAATCAGATTTAGCAATTGATTTATCTTTAATAGATTGTTCATACTCTAACTTTGCAATTATTAAATCAGGATTATTTTTCTTTGAAAGCTCAATTGCTGAATTAAGATCTCCTGGAAGTTCATAATTAATAATTGAACTTTTATCTAATGATTGCACATCATTAATGTTACCTATAATATTTTCATAATTTAATTTACTGGTTAATAAATCATTTTGTGCCTTAATAAATTGTGCCTCAGCGCCTGCTAACGAAGATTCTGATTGAGAAACATCTGATAAAGAAATTTGACCTCTACTAAGTCTAATTCTATCAGTTTCTACTTGTCTGTTTAAAAGCTCAACGTTTGCTCTATTAATTTCTAACTTTTCATTTGCTGAAATTAGCCCCGTATAAGCCTCGGTAGTTTTATATAAGATATCTTGCTCTTTTTTTAATAATTTAGCTTTTGCAAGATCAATACCTATCTTGTTTTTTGCAAGATCTGCACCTCTACCAAAATCTATTAAAGTTTGAGTAATTGAGACTGATCTTGTTGAAGGGTCCACATCGCTAATTGTGGCATCTCCCCCACCTTGATTTGTAAGTTTGTTGGTGTCTTCCTGACTTTTAGTTCCCTCAAGCGTAATCGTTGGTAAATAAGATCCTCTTGCAATATTTAGATCTTGTTCAGAAACATTAATATTTTCCCTTTCAGCGTTAAGCTCTGAATTATTTTTATAGGCTTTTGATAAAGCACTAGAAAAAGTTTCTGCGTTAACTTTGGAAAATAATAAGAATGTTCCAAAAAAAATTAAAATTATTTTTTTCATTTACTTTTATATACTGCAGATTTGATCTGATGGTTACTATTTAGATTAAAAACTATAGATGCATATTTAGGCATATTTTTAAACATATTCTGGGTTATTCTTTGATATGTCTGCATAAAGTTGATGACATCTCCTCTACTCATTATTTTTAAATTGGATTTTACTTTACTTTTCACCCAAAGTTTTCTTTCTTGTTTTAATCTCCATTTCTGAAGCAAACTAAAATTTTTTGCTCTTAAATAAATTAAACAATTAAGTTGGGAATATAAGTTTTTGTATTTTGATTTCAATTGCTGGTTAACATATTTTCTCCAAATTTGTCTTTGATCTTTGGCTTTTTCCAGAGAATTGATATTTTTCTTTAAAGTATTATTTTTTTCTGATTTTGCACCAACACACCAACCTTCAAAAATAATTACATCAGGTCTTGCTTTTAGATCATACCAATTCTTTTTGTGAAATCGGTCATCTATTGCTTTATTAAATGTTGGCAACTTCAGCCTTTTAAATTTTCTACTTTTTGCCTTTCTAAAAAAACTCAACATCATATTAATATCATGTGTTCCTGGTACTCCTCTAGTTAAAAGCATTGGATGAATTTTATTAGATAAATTTATTCTCTCTTTTCTAGTTTTATAAAAATCATCTATAGAAATTCTGAAAACTTTTAATTTAAAGTACTTTGTTAAAATTATCTTAATGAGTGAACTAATGGTGGTTTTACCTGTACCTTGGCCTCCTGCTAGACCTACAAAGTAAGGTCTTTTATTATCAGCTTTTTTACTAATCCAAAAACATAATGGAATTAAGAAAGACTTTATCATTCTTTCCTTATTCTTAAATTTGTCTGCTTTTGTTTCTTGAGATTTAATAAACTTTAAACAATCTTTTTTTACCTTACCAAAGCATAAGCTGAATTGTTGCATGAAAATTATTTTTTATCTAATGGATGATTTTGACCATCGTTTACTGGAACTTCTTTCATATCGAAAGTATTTATTTCATCAATACAACCAACATTAAATCCTGTCATTGCCGGATTGATCCTTGGATTATGATGTGTGTAAATCCCACAATCGGAGCAAAAGTAATGTTTCGCTACTTTTGAATGAAATTGATAAAGTTTTAATTTATCTTGGCCTTTAGTAATTTTAAAATCTTCATTTTTTACCATCGACATGATTGCTCCTTTTCTTTTACAAATAGAACAATTACATTTTATTACTTTAGCTAAATCTCCATCTAAATTAATTTCTGCTTCTACAGCTCCACAATGGCAAACTAATTTTTTCATTTATAAGTCTATTCTATACATTACTTCATTTCTTTTTAACATTGGTAATGTAAATGGTGAATTATAGGATGCTCTTATCGGAGGACTTAAAATAGTAATATTATCTTGCTTAAGCTGTTTTTCTAAGATGTCTTTATTCTTTAAAAAGTTTTGGTCTGAAGATCTTCCGGAATATTTAATAACAGCATAGTACCCACCTTCTATTGTTAAAACCTTTATTTCTGAATTAGATGGCTTTGGCGTATTAGTTTGGTTAAATTTTGAAGGTAGATAAAATTGCATTGTCATATTTCCATTTTTGACTTCTTGAGTAACAGGAACTGTCATCTTAATTTCTTTTTTCTCCTCATTGTTTCCTGAAATATAATTAAACAGTTTTCTAAAACCATTACCCTGTATGGAATTTGTTTCAATGACTAAACGATCAGAATATTTTCTGATTTCATATTCTTTATTTTCTTTTACTATTTCATAATTTGCTTCCTCGTATGCCATAACTTGAGAATTTAAGGTTAGTATTGAAATTAAAATTATTAAAATTACTCTCATTTGATATCCAATTAAACTATCCTTGGTTAAAGTTATCCACAAGCATACAAAATATAGTTTCGATGTTCATGTTTTGATTCAGTTTTGATTCAATTACGGACTCAAAATACAACCTATTGACTGCATTGTATAACTGCGCTACAAATAAGAACAAAACAAGAACATGAAGCTCACTATTCCTTATTATCTGCATAAAGCTGGCGCTGGTTTTCCATCGCCTGCCACTGATTATATCGAAGAAGATATCGATCTGAACATGCATTTAATCAAAAATGTTCCAGCCACTTTTATCATCCGAGTACAGGGAAAATCTATGGTCGATGTTGGGATTAATGATGGGGATTTATTAGTTGTCGACAAAAGTTTAAAGCCAAAAAACTTTTCAACCGTTATTGCAAATGTTCATGACGAGCTTGTAGTTAAAACTTTAGTTCAAAAAAGAGATAAAAAATTTCTATCCTCAGGCTCTAAAGATTTTTCTAATAGAATTTTGATAAATGAAGAAGAAGATGTCTTTATTTGGGGGGTTGTGACTTATGTCATCCATTCAACGTACTAAAAAAATAGGCTTAGTTGATTGTAACTCTTTCTATGTTTCATGTGAAAGATTATTCAATCCAAGAATAAGAAAAAAACCTGTAGTTGTACTATCAAATAATGATGGTTGTATTATTTCTAGATCCAATGAAGCAAAAGCTTTGGGGATTAAAATGGGTGAACCTTATTTTAAAGCAAAAGATATTATTGTTAAAAATAAAGTTGAGGTTTTTTCATCAAATTATTCTTTATATGGAGATTTATCTAGAAGAGTAATGAGAACACTTAAAAGATTTAATGCTGAAATAGAGGTATATTCCATTGACGAAGCGTTCATAGATTTGTCCAATTTTCCAGACTCTGAGGTTGAAAAAGCCGGTAGAGAAATTAGAGAAACAGTTTTGCAATGGACTGGTATTCCAACCAGTATCGGTATTGCTAAAACTAAAACTTTAAGTAAAGTTGCAAATCATATTGCCAAGAAAAAACAATCAGGGGTAACCAGTTTAATTGGAATAGAAAATTTAGACCCCATTTTAGAAAAGGTTGAAATAAACGATATATGGGGTGTTGGCAGGCAGCTAACAAAATTCTATCAAAAAAATGGTATCTATAATGCTAAGCAACTTAAGAATAAATCCAATACCTGGATTAAAAAATGCTCTAATGTTTTAAGCTCTAGAACTGCAATGGAACTTAGAGGAATACCTTGTATAAATTTAGAAACTACTCAAAGTAAAAGAAAGAGCTGTGTAGTTTCAAGGTCATTTGGTAAAAGAATTGAAAAATTTCAAGAACTAAAAGAAGCAGTTGCCAACTATTGCTTGAATGCGTCTGAAAAAATTAGATCAGAATCTTTGGTTGCAAAAGCCATCACAGTTTTCGTTCGAACTAGTCCTTTTCAGAGAGACTATGGTTATTATTCAAATGCTAAAACAATTGATTTTCCTATTGCAACAAACAATAGTATTGAAACTGTTAAGACTGCAGTTTCAATTTTAGAAAGCATTTTTAAAAATGGTTATCGTTATCAAAAAGCAGGTGTAATGCTGACAGGACTGCGTAATGACGATGGTAGAAAAAATCTATTTTCATCTGAAAAAGATGAAAAAATAAAAAGTTTAATGCGATCAATTGATAATACTAATTATAGATATGGCAGATCCACTTTAAGTCTTGCAAGCGCTGGGGTTCATAAAAAATGGAATATGCGAAGACAATATTCGTCTAAAATAGACACTGCTGATTTTTATTGTCTACCAACGATAAGAGCTTAAACAATTAATTTTGAATTAATTTTAAAAGTTTTTCTTTACTGCTAGTCCTAAAAAGATTGTCATAGTAAACAACTTGTGTTGGGTATTCTCCATGTACTTCTTCGTTCCATCTACTAATCCAGCTATGATAAATTCCAAATTTATTAAAAAATTTGCCACCATAACCCGTCCTGCCTTTGTAATCATTATAGAGTACATCATCCACATACATCTTAATAAATCCTTTTTCTGGATCTTTAGACATTTTGGTATGAAATATTATAGTAGTCCACTTGTCTCTCATGTCATCAATCTTTAAATGCTTGTAAATCAATCCTTGGGAATCCATTCCATTTACAGCAAAATATCTGGGCTCTAAATTACCTCTTTTAACTCTAAGCATCATCCTAGGATGTCTTTGTTGATTGGTATTTCCCCATTCATATATCTGAAAAAGAGAAGTGCTAACTGGTTCGACTGTTTTGAAATCTTTTGGGATAAAAATACTTACTGAAATCCATTTCTCTCCTGTATATCTTGGTTTTGCTGAATACTCACTTCTAGCTCGATCTCCTCCTCCATGTCCAACCACAGCATCTCTGCCATTATTTGTACAATCGGAATAATCACCATCCTGATCTCTGCCACAATCTTTAGGTAATAATGTTATCTTCCAAGCTTTTTCCCCTAAAGCTGGAGAAGTAACAGTTTCTCTGAACTTAGAAAGCTTCTTGCCTTTTGCTACACTTTTTTTCCATTGAAGATTTGTAATTTCTTTTGCATAAACTTTGTTAAGCAAATTCGATGGTCCTAGAAAAATTATACTTATACAAATTGTAAAAAAAATTTTTTTCATAAAACTTATTTAATATTCTCTATATCGTTTATTTTAGATAAAGCTTTATCAAATTCAGCAATATTTTCTCTTAAAGCTAAATTCGAAATTGAGTAGACAGCTATTAACAAAAATACCAGAGGCAATGCAGTCACCACAGAAGCATTACTCTTAATAAATAAGATATATAAAATTATAAACAAACCTGAACGAATTAAAAATGTTTTTCTAAAAACACTCATGATTGAAAGTGAATGTTTTATCAAATTAAAAAAACTCATTTTCGATGGACCAAAATATCTACTGCCTCTAGTAGATGGTATTGGTAATAAATTATTTTCAATTTTTTTTAATGATCCTGAAAAACTATTCCAGGTCGCTTTTTCTTTAATCATTTTTTCAACCGTGCTTTTTGGCAAGCATGTATAATTTCCAAATTTAATTGATTTACCAGTAAAAGTTAGTGTGATTAATTTATGTAATTGATAGCAAATTTTAAAAATTAATTTTTCTGATCTTTTCACTCTTTCACCGACTATTGGATTGTTATTTGAATTATCAATTTGATTGATAAATTCTTTAATTTCTTCTGGTCTATCTTCTCCATCTCCATCCATTGGAATTACATAATCAAAGTCTTCTTTTTCAAAGATATATTTCAATCCAGTTGCAATACATCTAGCGTGACCTTGATTAGTTTTCATATTTAGAATTTTGATTGAATGTATATTTTTATAATCCTTTTGTTCTTCTTGACGATCGTGTGTTGAAGCGTCATTGACAATAATCACAGAGATTTCGTGATCTAAATCTAAAATATTATTATCAATATCGTCCAGGAGTTTAGAAGCTGATTGCCAGTCATTATAAATAGGTACTAAAATTTTAATTTTCATTCAAAAATTAATATCTTCCCAAACAAACATCACCCACACAAATAAATTGTGATGAATTATTGAGTATCTCTTTATTATTAAACCCCTCCCACTTTGGTCTAGATTTTAAGTGATATGAAAGGTTCCCAGCTTTCCACTCATCGCCGGTTACAAATTGAATTTCTTTATCAAAATCTTGATCCCAAACATATTGAATTTTCATTGCAATATCTTTTCCAGGATAATCCGTTCGTTTATCTGTCTGTGATAATGAGACATAAGAATAAAGAATGGGTGACAAAAAAAATAGAAAAAAGAATCCATAAAGAAACGAATTTAATTTTTTTAAATTAATTTGTGATTTTAAAAGATATAAAAATAACACTCCAAAAAATAAATAAAAAGGCGTCATCCACATTGTTCTAATTTTTGAACCAGTAATCAATGATGTCAGAAACATTAGGACAATAGGCATAAAGTTAATAAATAGTAGAAACATTAATTTTTTATCATTTACATTTAGCTTAAATTTTATCTTTTTAGTGAGTAACCAGATCAAAAAGAAGAAAGGAACCAGTATACCAATTTGTTTTGATAAAAATAATACTGGATTACTAATGTGATCTAAAATACTAGAACTTTCTAATCCTGTTCGGTTTAATCCATACGTTATGGTTATAAAATCATTATTAAACAGCCAAATTAAATGAGGAACTAATAAAACTAAAAAGACCTCAATTGTTATCAAATATTTAAAATCAAATTTTTTAGTTTTTTTAAAAAAAATTAAATAAATGAACAATAAATCGATTGATATTAAAAGGTAGAGAAACAAGTATTTAGATAAAAAGCCAACCGCACCAAATAAGCCAACTAGAAAACAATCTGAAAATTTTATTTCCTGTGATGAATAAATTTTCCATGAATAATAAACAACTAATGACCAAAATGGTAATTGGCAAACATTTACATTAAATTCAGGAGTGGTGAAATTATAGAAATAGATAGAAACTAATAATAAAACAGAAATTAAACTTAATTTTAAATCTCTAAAAATTTCAAAAGCAAATTTAAATACGTAATAAAAAGCAATTATCACGAATATTTGGCTTAATAAATAATAAACCCAATCTTGAGAACCAAAAATTTGAAAAAATACCTCAGGAAAAAATGCACTCATGGGTGGATGTTTATTAAAACCCCAATCTAAATTACTTCCCCATGCTAAGGCTTCAATTGTATCTAATGGTAAATTTTTATTTGTTAATGAGGGAATCAGTGTCCAAATTATTAAATGTGACAATGCAAAAATAAAAAAAATATTATTAATATTTCTATTTAAGACATTCATAAGTAAATATTTACAATAATTAACGTTGCTTGACACCCCTATTTTGCTGAATATACTCCCTCGAATTCAAATTGAAAGATGCCTAAAACTAGTAAAGTTAAAAAAAAGGTTACTAAAGCTAAAACTAAAACTGTAACTAAAGCAAAACCTAAGACCATCAGTAAACCAAAAGAAATTAGCAAAGGACCTATCAAAATTTCTAAAACATATATTCCAAAAGAAACTGAAAAATATATGTGCGAAAAACATAAGGTTTTCTTTAGAATGAAATTACAAGAGTGGAAAAAAGAGCTAGTTAGAGCAAATAATGAAGCTCTGTATAACGGCAGTATGGATGATAATAGTATTTCAGCCGATATTGTCGATCAAGCAAGTTCATACACAGATAAAAATGTTGAAATGAAAGCAATCAATAGACAAATCAAACTGATTTCAGAAATTGATAAAGCTTTAGCTAGAATAAGAGAAGATACCTATGGATTTTGTCTAGATACTGCAGAACCAATAGGGCTAAAAAGACTCATGGCAAGACCTGTTGCAAAATATACTATAGCTGCTCAAGAAAAACATGAAAAGGATGAAAAGGTTCATGCCGACGACTAAAAAAAAGAAAAGTAAGAAAGTTCATAACCCAATTACATATAATTTTACCAAAAAATATATTTACTATTATTATGGTTTTTTTTGGGTTCTGTTATTGTTATTCGTATTCATTAATTAGATGAACCAAAAATTAATTTTAATAATTATTGCAATTTTAGCTATAGAACTATCTGGTCACGGAATTTTTGCTTCACTATTCAGGTTAATTAGCTCAATGAACTAGGGCTTTGGTGGAACTTCATCCTTATTCATAAATTTAAAACCCTTCTTCACCGCTTCTCTTTCAGATATCTCAACATACCATCTAGTAAGATTTTTATAATTTTTAAGACCAATGTCATGCCACTCATGTCGTGCTATCCAAGGAAAAGTTCCTATGTCAGCGATTGTATAATTTTCTCCAGCTAGAAATCTTGATTGAGATAATCTTTCGTCTAATTCCTCATATATTCTCTTAGATATCTTGAAATATCTTTCTTCGCCAAACTGACTTTTACCTGGATTGTAATGATGAAATTGATGATGTTGTCCTAACATGGGTCCAACATAACCCATCTGTGCCATCAACCATTGGTTTATCTCTAGTCGATCTTTTGCATTGTAAAATTTTCCACTTTGTTCAGCTAAATACATTAAAATTGCCCCTGACTCGAAAACATTATTATTATTATCCTGATCAATGATCACTGGTATTTTACTCAATGGACTTATCTTTTTAAATTCAGGTTTAAATTGATCACCTTTGTTGAGATCTATATTAACTACTTTGTATTCATAGCCAATCTCCTCAAGCATGATACTTATTTTTTTTCCGTTAGGAGTATTGGCGGAGTAAAGTTTAATCACCTTTTACACCAAGACGCTCTTTAATGGTTTTTGATGAAGTGGTAAATTCAAATCGATATTTTTCATTAGGTCTTGCTAATTTAAAACAAGCTCTTGCAGCTAAAGCACCTTCATGAAAACCAGATAAGATTAATTTTAATTTGCCGGGGTAATTACAAATATCCCCTACTGCATAAATTCCTTTTTGATTGGTCTCAAATTTTTCTGTATCTACTTCAATAGTTTTTTTATCAATATTTAGACCCCAATTTACTATTGGTCCTAGTTGCATAATTAAACCAAAAAAACCTAATACATAATCAGTTTTTAAATTCTTAATTTCATTGTTATCATGTTTGATATCAATACTTTCTAAATTTTTGTCTCCTTTAACAGAAGCCATTTGATATTGAGTAAATAAATTTATTTTTCCATATTTTGCAAGTTGATGCACTTTATCTATTGTAGCTTGTGCACCTCTAAATTCATCTCTTCTATGTATTAAATTAACGCTACATTCTTTTGATAATTCAACAGCCCAATCTAATGCGCTATCACCTCCGCCAAAAATTGATACCGTCTTTCCTTTAAAAATCTTTTTATCTTTTACCGAGTAAAATAAAGATTTATTTTCAAATTTTTCACACTCTTTTGGAGAAAACTTTCTTGGTTCAAATGAACCAACCCCACCAGCAATTATAACATTGGGTGTTGAAAAAGATGTACCATTGTTAGTTTTTACCAACCAATTATCATTTTCTTTTTTAACTTCTTCTACTCTTTCGTTTAAATGAAATTTAATATCAAATGGTTTTAATTGATTGATTAAGTTATTTGTTAATTCCTCCCCCGTACATTCAGGCACAGCAGGTATATCATAAATTGGTTTATCTGGATAAAGTTCAATACATTGACCACCAATTTTATCTAAATTATCAACCACTTCACAATTTAGACCAATTAATTTTAATTGATGAGCAGTAAATAAACCTGTTGGTCCTGCACCAATTATTAATGCATCTGTTTTAATCATTTAGGCTTGCTTCGATGGTATATTTACTTCAAGACCATCAATTTCATCTGAGACTACAATTTGACAACTCAGTCTACTATTTGTTTTAGGTTCAAATGCCATATCTAACATATCTTCTTCACCATCTTCTTTTTTTGGAATTTTATTAAACCAATCTTCTTTGACATAAACATGGCAAGTTGCACAAGCCATTCCTCCACCACAATCAGCGTCAATTCCTGGAATATCATTTTGCACAGCCCCTTCCATAACAGTCAGTCCATTTTGAACTTCAACTTCGTGCTTTTGATTGTCGTGGGTAATGTAGGTAATTTTTGCCATTGGATTAGATATAAGTATGAAAAAAAATAGGGCAAGTATGTAAAAACATACTCGCCCTATAAATTTATTTTAAAGCGTAATTATCTTGCTCTTGCACCAGCTGAACTTACTGCAGCAGCCCAGATTACTAGACCAAATGCAATTTTGTTAATGAAGTCAGCTAAGTTGTAAATCACGTTTAGTGAGTCAGCGTCTACTCCACCTGTTAGGTAACCAAAAATGTAACCTAATGGGTAAATAGCCCATCCTACTGTTACGATCATTCTCATTGCACCAAAAGCAGTAACAAGTGCTTTGTTTCCACTCTTAGCAGCAGCTTTTCCAGCTTCTCCTGAGAATATTTCATATAGAATGTATATCCAACCTGCCATACCGATTACAAAACCAAGTGTAGCGTTGATATATCCAGCTTCTCCTAAATATCCACCGATTAACATTACTAATGAACCGATTAACAATCTCCAGAACATTCCAGAGTTTGCTTTTCTTACAGCTGCTAGAATTAAGTAGAACTCTATCATCTGTAATGGCACAGTAATTAACCAGTCAATGTATCTATACACTGTAGGTGAATCACCAGTAGTCACCCATACATCCCTCATGTACATGTAATGGATGAATGCAATACCAGTTACAAGACCAGCAACAGTTACTGACGTTTTCCAGCCAGGAGCCACTGTACCTCTCTCCATGAAGAAGAAAGCAGTAGCAGCCAACATACCCATCGAGATTATCCAGAAAGATATCCCAACAAAGTCATCTTGAGCTAACATAGTGGTCGCTGCGTTTGCAACACCTGTAATACCGATAAGGGCAACAGCTGCTAATGCAAACATTTTAAGTTTTTTCATAAAAAACTCCCTCTTTAGTTAGTTTTTATTAGTTTATATAAACTAAGCTTAGGTTTCCCTAAGCAAAAGTTGTGGTTAAATACCAAATTAAAAGACTTTATTGAAGACTTAATTGTCATTAATTTACATTGATTTTACTTGTTTTTTAAAATTAAATACAATTTGTGATTTAAAAACCACAACAAATTATAACAACGAATCAAAATAAGTATGTCAGACAAATTCAGCAAAATTTACGATCTTTCTATTAAAGAACCTGAGAAATTTTGGCAAGAGGCTGCTAATGATATCTTTTGGTTTAAGAAACCCACAAAAATTTTAAATAAATCTAATCCCCCTTTTTACAAATGGTACGAAGATGGAGTGACCAACACATGTTACAACGCCTTAGATTTTCATATTGACCAAGGAAAAGGAAGTAAAACTGCTTTAATTTATGATAGTCCCATTACGGGAAACAAAAGTAGGTTCACTTACGAGGAATTGAGATCAAAAGTTTCGAAGTTTGCAGGTGCACTTAAGGATCAAGGCGTCAACAAAGGGGATCGAGTTATAATTTATATGCCAATGATACCTGAAGCAGTAGTTGCAATGCTAGCTTGTGCAAGAATTGGTGCCATACACTCAGTAGTGTTTGGAGGTTTTGCTTCAAATGAACTTGCAAGCAGAATTGATGATAGTAAGGCTAAAATTTTAGTGACCGCTTCATGTGGTTTTGAACCTGGACGAACTGTTGAGTACAAACCTTTGGTTGATGAAGCAATCAAACAAGCTCAACATAAAATTAGTAAGATGATTTTATTTCAAAGAAAGGGTCACGAGGTCAAATTAAACGCTCCAATGGAGGTAAGTTGGGATGAGGCCCATGCTAATGCCAAAGATACTGATTGTGTTGAAATGAATTCAAATGAATTTGCTTACATACTTTACACATCAGGTACCACTGGAACTCCAAAAGGTATCGTGAGGGACATTGGTGGCCACATTGTTGCATTAAAATGGACGATGAAAAATATTTATAATATTGATGCAGATGATATTTGGTGGTCAGCAAGTGATATTGGTTGGATTGTCGGTCACTCCTATATTGTTTATGCTCCATTATTCAAAGGATGCACCACTGTATTGTTTGAAGGTAAACCTGTTGGTACACCTGATGCTGGAGCGTTCTGGAAAATAATTTCTGACTATAAAGTAAAATCTTTATTCACCGCACCAACAGCTTTTCGAGCAATTAAAAAAGAAGATCCTGAGGGAAAATTCTTTTCTAAATATGATTTAAATAAATTTGAAAGCCTCTTTCTTGCGGGAGAACGTGCTGATCCTGATACAATTAAATGGGCAGAGAATTTATTAAAAGTTCCAGTAATTGATCATTGGTGGCAAACTGAAACAAGTTGGGCGATTAGTTCAAATTGCACTGGTATTGAAATGATGAAAACAAAATATGGCTCAGCTTGTAAAGCTGTACCTGGTTATGATGTTAAAATTATAAAATCAGACCAAACTTTAGCTAAACCCAATGAGATGGGAGATATTGTAGTAAAATTACCTTTGCCTCCAGGAACTTTTCCAACTCTTTGGAATGCAGATCAAAGATATAAAGAGAATTACATGTCAAATTATGAAGGTTATTATCAAACCTATGATGCGGGTCACATTGATGAAGATGGCTACATCTGGATCATGTCAAGAACCGATGACATTATTAATGTTGCAGGTCACAGATTATCTACGGGTGCAATAGAAGAAGTCTTATCAGAACATCAGTCAGTTGCAGAATGTGCGGTGCTTGGAATAGCTGACAAACTAAAAGGTCAATTACCTATCGGCTTAATTGTTTTAAAAGCAGGAGTAGATAAAGATAATGAAACAATTTCTAAAGAATGTGTTCAAATGGTACGAGATAAAATTGGACCTGTGGCTGCTTTTAAAGTTGCAATTGTTATTAAAAGATTGCCAAAAACAAGGTCAGGTAAAATTTTAAGAGGAACTATTAGAAAAATCGCTGATAGTGTTGAATATAAAATGCCTCCAACCATTGATGATCCAACAATTTTAGATGAGATCAAAGAGGATCTAATCAAAAATAATATTCTTAAAAGTGCTTAAAACTTATTTATTTTTAATTGGTGCAATTTTTTGTGAAGTAGCTGGTACTATGCTATTACCAGTATCACAAAATTTTACTAAACTAGTTCCTACAACTTTTCTTGCGATATTTTATTTAACTGCTTTTTATCTGCTAACTTTCGTGGTGAACAAGCTTCCAATAGCAATCGTTTATGCTACTTGGAGTGGTCTTGGAATATTTACAATTGCAATTCTAGGGTATATTTTTTTCAAGCAAACTTTAGCTTGGCAGGCAATATTAGGATTATTTTTAATTGTAATTGGAGTAGTGTTGGTAAATAGCTTTACAATAAAGCTTAATTAAACTCTAATGGGTTTCCTTCTGGATCTCCTATAATTTTTCCGTCTCTCATTTTTGTTTTACCAGCAATAATAGTGGCTACAGGAGTACCTTTAAACTCAACATCATTAAAAGGTGACCATCCACATTTACTTTCAATATTTTCATTCTTTATTACAATCTTTTTATTCATGTCCACGATAGTAAAATCTGCATCATAACCTTCTTTAATAAATCCTTTATTCTTAATGCCAAAAATTTTAATCGGATTTTCACATACCAGGTTCATCAATTGATTGAGTGATAATTTTCCCTCATTAACATGGTTTAACATAACCGGCATAAGTGTTTGAACGCCTGGCATTCCTGAAGGTGAATTTGGATATTCTTTGTCTTTGTTTGCTTTTAAATGTGGGGCATGGTCTGACCCAATGGTATCATTGATATTATTTTTAACCGCATACCATAATCGATCATAATGAGATTTATCTCTGATTGGTGGATTCATTTGTGCATAAGTTCCGAGTTTATCATAACAATCTGGTGCATAAATTGTTAAATGCTGTGGGGTGATTTCAAAAGTAATATTGCCTTTATGTTGAGATAAAAAATCTATCTCTTGCTTTGTAGTTATATGAAGAACGTGAGCTTTCTTATTATATTTTTTAGCAATTCTGACAATCCTTCTAGTTGAGGAAATGGCACACTCCTCACTTCTCCACACAGGATGAGAGTGAACATCTCCATTTTTAATTAATTTTTTATTCCTATTTAAAATTTCTTCATCTTCAGAATGAACCGCAACAATTTTTGAGCAATGTTGAAAGACTTTATCGATATCCTCTTCAAGAGCTACTAAAAGATTACCTGTTGATGAACCTACAAATAATTTGATACCACAGCATCCCTCTAGGTCTTTCAGCTCTGCTAGTTGATTAACGTTTTCGGCTGTTGCACCAAAATAGAATGCGTAATTACAATACATTCTATTTTTCGCAAGATCTAATTTTCTTTGAAATTCTTTTATATTGGACGTGGGTGGATTTGTATTAGGCATTTCAAATACTGCTGTGATACCTCCCGCAATTGCTGCTCTACTTCCTGAGTGAAGATCTTCAGTATCTGTTGAGCCAGGTTCTCTGAAATGAGTTTGAGTATCTATACATCCTGGTAAAACTAACAAATCTTTAGCATTAATAGTTTCTTTAGCATCAGATGAGATTTCACCAATCTTATCAATTTTACCACCCTTAACACCTATACTTACTTCTTTGAGACCACCATCAATATAGCATTTTCCATTTTTGATTATTAGATCTAACATTTGTGCAAAAAGTAATTATATTAAAATCAAATACTAATCAAATATGAATAATGATGTTTATATATTAGATGATAGAGCCATACTTTATATAAATGGCACTGATGCGAAAGATTTTTTACAAAATCTTATCAGCAACGATATTAATAAGGTCAAAGATAATTCAAGTTGTTTTGCATCATTATTTACCCCCCAAGGTAAATTTCTCTATGAATTTATGGTTGTTAAACATAAGTCAGGTTACTTTATTGATTGCGAAAAATCACAATCTGAGGAAATTTTTAAACAACTAAATCTTTATAAAATAAGATCAAAAGTAGAAATTCTTAATTTAAGTAACGAATTTGTGGTTGCTTGCTTTGGGTATGAAAAATATTTATCAATTGAAGGTTCAAAAGATATATTGGGATTCACTTTTAAATACAGGGAAGACCCAATTTTTCTAGATCCAAGGAATAAACTCTTGGGCGCTAGACTTATCATCAATTTAGAGAAACTCTATCTATCTTTAAAGAAACTCGATTTAAAGGACTCTAAAATAAACAATTATCATATCAAAAGTTTTAAGCTAGGAATTGTACCTAAAAATTTAAATAAATTAAAAAACAGATTATTTGGTATTGAGTGTAATTACGAAGAATTGAATGGAATTGACTTTAAAAAAGGTTGTTATGTGGGCCAAGAAAATACTGCAAGAATTAAATTAAAAAATAAACTTTCAAAAAGACTATTCCCAATAAAGATTATTGATGGAAAATTGAATGAGAATGATTCAATTTTTGCTAATAACGCTGAAATTGGTAAAGTTCTAATTAATGATGATTATCCCTTCGCTTTAATTAAGTTCTTGGATAAAAACTTCGATAAAAATAAAATTTTTAAATGTAAAAATGGGTCAATAAAAGTATTAATCCCAGATTGGCTTGAAATATCCTCTTAGTTTGTTAGAGGTATTTAGTGAAATTTAAACTTATCTTTTATAAAACTTTTGCTTTAATTTATTTATTATTTTGCACTAATGTCAGTGCAGCTGATGATGAAATATCATTCGGTATAGCAATGGGTAAAGGTATAATGGAAAACGTAAAAGGTTTGCATGGTCCCGTTACTGGTAATGCAGGCACAACAATAAAAGGTTTAGTCTTAGATGATGATAGTTTAAATACAAATATCTCAATAAATTTTGATTATAATAAATATCTTAAAGACAATCTCTATCTAAATTCAGGAATAACATTAGTTAAACATAGTACTACTGACACAACTATCACATTCGATGGTGGATATAATTCTGCTTTTCCAGATATATATTTCTATGGTTTTATTTTTGATTTAGGTCCAAGTTATAGATTTAAAGAAATTTCTAATTTAACACCATATGCAACTTTAAATGCTACTTATTTTTTAGGTAAACAATCAGACACTCAATATGATGGTCCAAGATATGGTGAAGGTGGACCCCACACATACGTTAGATGCTTAGGTGTAAGTCCAAATTTAGGTTTTTTTGTTAACTCAGGATTGCTTAAAGACTATGGTTTCTCAATTGAAAAGTTGCTCTTTGAATGTGAAAATGATCAAATTAGAAGTATGGAAAATGGTTATGATGCTGATTTTGACATAACCCAATTCAGAATTGATTACAGAATACCCTTTTAAACAAATTTTTTTGGTGCGGCTAGAGAGACTCGAACTCTCATGGACTAGGTCCACACGGCCCTCAACCGTGCCTGTCTACCAATTTCAGCATAGCCGCAAATTTGACCCACATTAAATCAATGACAAGTAGGTTTCAAATTGATAAATTTTTATTATGGAATTTAATCAGGAAGTAAAACAAGCAACTGATCCTATTTATAAAAAGATTTCTAAGGTTATGCCTGAAATTGAATGGTCAGTGCATGCTCCTTATATTCATAAAATAAATAAACTTAAAAAAGAAAAGAATGCAGTAATTTTAGCTCACAATTATCAAACCCCAGAAATTTATCATGGTATTGCAGATTTCTCAGCAGACTCTCTAGCTCTTGCTGTGGAAGCTTCAAAAACTTCAGCAGATATAATTGTTATGGCTGGTGTACATTTTATGGCTGAAACTGCAAAACTAATGAGTCCAAATAAAAAAGTCTTACTACCTGACATGAAAGCAGGTTGTTCTCTTTCATCTTCAATTACAGGAAAAGATGTAAGATTATTAAAAGAAAAATATCCTGGTGTTCCAGTAGTTTCTTATGTCAATACTTCTGCAGATGTTAAAGCTGAAACAGATGTGTGTTGTACATCTGCAAATGCTGTAAAGATTGTGAAATCTTTAGGTGTTAAAAAAGTAATTTTTTTACCAGATGATTATCTTGCAAAATATGTTGCTTCCCAAACAGATATTGAGATCATTTCTTGGAAAGGAATTTGTATTGTGCATGATCAATTCAATGAAAAAGAAATTCAAAATATTAGAAAGAGCAACCCAGGGATAAAGATCATAGCTCATCCTGAGTGTCCACCAGATGTAATAAAGGCAAGTGATTTTGCTGGATCAACCTCGGGAATGATAAATTATGTTAGAGATAATCAACCAAAGAAAGTTATGATGGTAACTGAATGTTCAATGAGTGATAACATTCAAGTCGAAAATCCAAATGTAGAATTTATCAGGCCATGTAACATGTGTCCTCATATGAAAAAAATAACCTTACCAAAAATATTAGATTGTTTAGAGAATGAAACTGGTGAAATTATTATGGATCAAGAAACAATCGATAAAGCAAGAATGTCAGTTGAAAAAATGGTTGCTATCGGCAGATAACTTTTTGTGTCTCAAATAAAACTAAGCGAAAATTTTATAAAAAGTAACGTTAAACTTGCACTTAATGAAGATTTATATCCTTCAGGAGATATTACTTCTGATTTAATTAAAGATAATAAAATAATTGAGGCAAAATTAGTAACTAATCAGGATGCTGTGATAGGTGGGCTTCTATTTGTAAAATATACTTTTGTACTTATAGATAAAAAAATTAAATTCATTTCAAAAACGAAAGATGGGTCTTTTGTAAAAAGAAATTCAATAATCGCAATTATTAAAGGAAATAAAAAAAATATTTTGATTGCAGAAAGAGTTGCACTAAATTTTTTATCTCATATTTCAGGTATTGCTACAAAAACTAATCAATTTGTAAAATTGGCAGGAAAAAAATGTAAAATTTGTTGCACTAGGAAAACTATTCCTAATTTAAGAGTTATACAAAAATATGCTGTAAAATTAGGTGGGGGAACTAATCACAGATTTAACTTAAGTGATGAATTTTTAATAAAAGATAATCATATTGCAAATTCAAACATAAGGGAATTAGTAAGTTTGGCGATTAAAAATAAAAGGCGAAAAAAAATAACTGTGGAAGTAGACACAATTAAACAGCTAAAGAAAATAATCGGATTAAAATTTGATTGTGTTTTATTTGATAATATGAGTGTTAAAAATTTGAAATTAGGAGTTAAACTTGCAAAAAAATACTATCAAACGGAAGCTTCGGGAAATATAAATCTCAAAAAAGTTAAATCGATTGCAAAAACTGGTGTAGATAGAATTTCTGTTGGTGGCATAACTCATAGCGCGGCAGCGATAGATTTTAAATTAGAAATTTAATTTACAAATTTTGAAAGATCTGGTTTAAAGTAATTTGGTCCTTTCATTACTTTACCGTTTTCATCATAAATTGGTTTTCCATTCTCATCTAACTTGCTCATATTAGAATTTTGAACTTCATCAAAACACTTATCTAAATCAATTCCAAAAGCATGACCTGCTCCATAAGTAACATATAAAATATCAGTTAGAGCATCAGCAACCTCTAATAAATCCTTGTTATTCATTGCATCTGTTAACTCACTCAATTCCTCTTTTATTAGATCTAATCGCAGTTTATTGATTTTATCTGTACTAAATGAAGGTTTATTTTTGACCTCTTGACCAAAGGTTTTCATAAAAATTCCAACCTTACTAAAATTTGACATAATGCTCCTGTATGTTTTTTAAAATTAATGTATATTTATAGTAATTTAATATTTGCCTATTAATCAATGAAATTAAGAAAAGAATTCGATAGTATTGGAACAATTAATGTTCCTAATGATAAATATTGGGGAGCTTCTACACAAAGATCAAAAAAATATTTTGATATTGGAGAGTTTTTAGTTAGACCAGTTTTAATCAAATCTATCGCAATAATTAAAAAAGCTGCTGCTATAGTTCATAGAAAAGAAAAACAGATTGTACCAAAAATTTCTAATGCCATTGTAAAAGCATCCAATGAAGTAATAAGCGGTAAATTAGATGAACACTTCCCATTAAAAGTTTGGCAAACTGGCTCTGGCACTCAAACTAATATGAATGTAAATGAAGTAATTGCAAATAGAGCAATCGAAATTTTAGCTGGAAGAAAAGGCACAAAAAAACCAGTTCATCCAAATGATCATGTAAATAAATCACAATCTACCAATGATGTATTTCCTACAGCAATGCATATAGCTATAGCTATGGAAACTAAAAATAAGTTGCTACCATCTCTTGAGCTTTTGAACAAGGAATTGAAAAAAAAAGTTTCCCAATTTAAAAATATTGTAAAAGTTGGAAGAACTCATCTTCAAGACGCAACTCCTTTGTCATTGGGGCAAGAGTTTTCAGGATATCAATCTCAATTAGAGGATTGTATTTTTAGGATTAAAAATGCTTTAAACGAAATTTATTATTTAGCTCAAGGTGGTACTGCAGTTGGTACAGGAATTAATAGTAAAAAAGGTTTTGATAAAAAGGTAATTAACGAAATAAAAAAAATAACTAAACTACCCTTTAAACCAACTAAGAATAAATTTGCTGCGTTGGCAGCTCATGATGAAATAGTAAATTTTTCTGGAACTTTAAACACTACTGCTGTTAGTTTAATGAAAATTGCAAATGATATAAGATTCTTAGGATCGGGACCAAGAGCTGGTTATGGTGAAATAATTTTACCAGCAAATGAACCAGGTTCATCGATTATGCCTGGAAAAGTAAATCCAACACAATCAGAAGCAGTTACAATGGTTTGTGTTAAAGTAATTGGTAATCATAATGGAATAACAATGGCGGGATCTCATGGACATTTTGAGCTAAATGTTTTTAAACCACTTATTGCTCACAACATTTTACAATCTATTGATCTTCTCGCAGACAGTACCAAAAATTTTGCTTTATATTGCGTAAAAGGAATTAAAGCAGATAAAGTAAAAATTAAAAAATTTTTAGACAAGTCATTAATGCTAGTAACTGCATTGGCCCCTCATATTGGATACGATAATTCTGCCAAAATAGCTAAGACAGCACTTAAAAAAGGTACAACCCTAAAGGAGGAAGCTTTAAAAACAAAATTAATTAGTGAAAAAGATTTTGATAGAATAGTAAATCCAAAAAAAATGATTTATCCAAAATAAGCTGCTAAAATATCATTTACAAAATTTTTAAAAGTAACTTTATTAAAGA
>CACDIC010000001.1 GCA_902552805.1 uncultured Pelagibacteraceae bacterium | reverse complement strand
CTGACTTATTTTGTTGTGCGTTCGTGATAACCGTTTTTTATAGCTTTTATAATAAGATTGATGAAAAAACTGCATATATATCAATCATTATTGGGTTTATAGCTGGATTTTTGTTATTTCCTTCACCAGATTTCTCAAAGAGTTTGTTAGTTGGAATATTGTTGTCAAAAGAAATATTTAGTCCGTTTATATCCCAATCATTATTATTTTTGTCTTTTATCATCGCAACTTTTTTACCTTTATTGGTTCTTAAAGCTAAAAAGATCAAATTTTAGTCGATTGTATTAAGTGAATTAATAGTTATATAACTGACCGAATGTCAGAAAATCAAATAGTAATTAATGATCTCTCTAAGGTTTATGATAACGGCTTTAATGCTTTAAAAAATATAAACCTCAATATCAAAAAAGGAGAAATTTTTGCGATGCTTGGACCCAATGGTGCAGGCAAAACTACTTTGATTAGCATTATTTGTGGCATTGTAAAACCATCATCAGGAAAAGTTACAGTTGAAGACTTTGATATCATTGAAGATTATAGGGAAACCAGATCACGTATAGGACTTGTTCCTCAGGAATTAACTTTAGAGCAATTTGAAACTGTTTTTAATAACGTATCGTATTCAAGGGGTTTGTATGGAAAAAAACCAGATCCAACACATATTGAAAAAGTTTTAAAACAACTCAGTCTTTGGGACAAAAAAGATTTAATCTTGCGAAAATTATCAGGTGGAATGAAAAGAAGAGTTTTAATCGCTAAAGCATTATCTCATGAGCCAAAAATTTTATTTTTAGACGAACCTACTGCTGGTGTAGATGTTGAATTAAGACAAGAGATGTGGAATGTGGTAAAATCATTAAGAGAAATAGGTGTTACAATTATTTTAACAACTCATTACATTGAGGAGGCTGAGGAGATTGCTGATCGAGTAGGGGTTATTAATCAGGGAGAAATTATTATTGTTGAACAAAAAAAAGAACTAATTAAAAAAATGGGCCATAAAGTTTTATCTGTTGAATTACAAGAGGAAGTTAAAGATATTCCTGATTCATTAAAAAAATATAATTTGATTATTGGAAGTAATAAAATGTCTTTAGCATATACTTATAATTTAAAAGAAAAACAGACTGGGATTACAAATCTTTTACAAGATATTAAAGACTCTGGTTTAAAACTTAAGGATCTTAAAACTGAACAAAGTAATTTAGAAAAAATATTTGTAACTTTAGTAAAGGAAAACAATGAAAATTAATTATTATGGATTTAAAGCTATTTATTTTCATGAAATGGATAGATTTAGACGAACTTTAGGTCAATCTCTTTTATCACCAGTAATCTCAACATCATTATATTTTATTGTTTTTGGTTCTGTGATCGGTGGTTACGTTCAAAAAATTGATGGTATCAGTTATGGATCTTTTATAGTTCCAGGATTGCTGATGTTAACTCTATTAACTCAATCAATAAGTAATACTTCTTTTGGAATATTTTTTCCAAAATTTAATGGGACTATTTATGAGATTTTAGCTGCGCCTATATCCGCTTATGAAATTGTACTGGCATTTGTAAGTGCAGGAGCTACCAAAACACTGATTGTTGGTTTTGTAATTTTTTTAACAGCACAATTTTTTGCTGATGTACAAGTTCAATATCCATTGCTAATGATTTTTTTATTAGTTCTCGTTTCTTTTACATTTGCATTATTTGGATTTTTGGTTGGTTTAGTCAGCAAGGACTTTGAACAGATGTCAATAATCCCATCTTTTGTGATAACACCAATGGTATTTTTAGGTGGAAGTCTTTATTCATTAGATATGTTACCTGAATTTTGGCAAGTGGTAACTTATTTTAATCCAGTTGTTTATCTAATTAGTAGCCTTAGATACTCTTTCTATGGCATATCAGATTTTAATATTTGGATCAGTGTAGGTTTAATGGTGTTATTCTTGTCAGTTTGCGTAATTATTGTCTCTATATTACTTAAAAAGGGTTACAGCATAAAGTCTTAAAAGAGATTTATTTAAAAATTTTTTTGAGTTTTTTTAGGTTATCTAAATTGTCAACCGTATACCATTTTTTTGGCGTTACATCAGAAACATACAATTGTCTGATTTTAATTAGTTTTTTCCAGAGAATATTAAAGTCATCAGTTGGTTTAATTTTATCGTTTATCTTTTTTGGATTTAATATTTGAATACCGGTGCAGTAAATATCAGATTTTTGTGTTCTTGAGAGTTTTTTAACAATATTTTTTTTTCTAAAAATAAAATCTCCCGCTAATCCTTTAATTGGTTTTGTTGGAATTAACATACATAGTGGCTGACCTTTTTTATAATAATCTTTCTCAAGTTTTTTAAAATCAATATTAGTGACGTTATCACAAGTTAAAACATAAATTGGTGAGTTAAACGATTTAAATATAGAGTTGAATATCCACCAAGAATTACCTTTTTTATCTGTATTTATTATTGATGAAACTTTTTCTTCTATTAAATGTTTAGCTAAAATAGGTCCTTTATAACCTACTGAAATATGAACAAAATTTATATATTTTTTCAGTCTTTTGATACCCCTTGCTATTAATGAAGTTTGTTTAAATTTAATCAAACCTTTAGGTATTTTTTTTGTAAGGGGCATTAATCTGGTTCCTCGACCAGCTGCCATTATAAAAGCATGATTTATTTTTTTATAAGTCATTAGATTTCAGCCCAAATTTGATTATTTTTTCAATTTCGGACTGCGCTAATCTTTTTGCATTTTCAGAAGATACAATTTGTTTAAGTGGTTTTTTTAAAAGATTATTAAAATCAATTACAAAATATTTTCTATTCTTTATTTTCATTTCTTTAGCGTATTTTAACTCATCTTCACCAATTAGATATTCATCTAGTCGATCACCTTTTCTAGATTGAATTATTCTATATTTACCTCCAAATTTTTTTGTCCAGACTTCTAAGAAATCAATCATTTTTGCAGATTTCATTTCGGCTGAAAGAATTTTACCATTCAATTTATTCTTAAGTTTTAGAGCTTGATCAATTAAACTTACCGCTTCATTAACTGAGAAAAAAAAACGTCTCATATAAGGACCAGTGGTAAGTATGGTTTTATTCTTTTTATACATTTGTTTCCAAATTGGTAAAACAGATCCAGTAGACCATGTTACATTACCATATCTCACACAAATAAATTTAGTTTTACTATAAGATTTTATTGATGAAAAAAGTCTTTCCATACAAGATTTACTTAAACCATAAATATTTTTAATTGGTGGCGATGCTTTATCGGTTGAGACGCCTATAACTGTTGGAACTTTTTTGTTTATACAGGCACGAACAATATTTGTAGATCCAAGTATATTTATATCGATACATTCAAATGGAAACTTTTCTGACAAATCTACAAATTTGGTAGCTGCTGCATGAATTACAATATCAGGTTTAGTATAATTTAAACAATCATGTACCGACTCAATATTAGAAACATCCAAAGGTACCACTTCACAATTTGTTAAATTTTTTACCAAGAAATTTTGTTTATTATTTCGAGCACCAAGAAAAACTTTATATTTTTTCTTATAAAAATTAGCTAAATTTCTTCCTAGATAACCTGTACCACCCGTTATTAGAATTTTTTTCATTATTAAATGTTATAAATTTGTTTATAATTTTAATCTAAATAATGTCTATATCTATTCATATACCTTTTTACAATCCAAATCCTGAAAAAAAAGAGGGACATAGAAATTTAAGACGATTTGATTATTTAAAAGAAAATATTGAAAACTTAAAATCGCTTTCAATTAAAAATGATATTTTTGTGCATACGCACAACGAGTTTTTAGACGATAAAAAATTAGACGCTAGAATAATTAAGCATCAAATAAATGATAATGATTTAGATAAAGGTTTTTTAACATGGAAATGTAGATCATTAATGGAAGAACAAAAAAATGATTATGAATATTTTTCTTATTTAGAGCACGACATTAAGTTTTCAGAATTAAATCTACAATATTGGCTTAAATATCAAAATCAACTAGATAAAAAAAAATTATCATCTTGGGTTTTTAATTTATGAGAGAAATAATTCAGACAATCAAAACTATAGTATTCATATTGTGAGAAAATTAAATAAATATTTAAATATAGAAGGTAAGAAATTTGTAATAAACGATTTAGAAAATTATTGTTGTTTTTGGATATATAATAAAAATCAATTTCATAAATTTTTAAGATCAAAGTGGTGGTCTTTTAAAAAAGAGAGCTCATAATTTCAGACATAATTATGGTATCACCGAAAGATCATCAATTGGTTTTCACTCTTTTAACATGAACTATTTTAAAGCAACTTTAATTCCTGAAATTGATAATCAACCTGACCCAAATTGTTTCATAGAGCATATGACAAATAATTATTATGAAAAATTCAGTGAGTTTAAAAATCAAAATTATATGGATATTAGAGGTGTTTGTACTTTGAAGATTAACGAGATTTTTGAAGACTTAAAAGAAGTTAAAGATAACTTTTTCTTAATAAAGCTATTTAAACTACTAAAGTGGAAGTTTAGATTTATTATCAGAAAATTTAACTGACCCATTTCTGGGCCAGTTAATAGACTAATATATAAGAGGAATTGTTTTATTAGAATTGTTCAGACTCAGTTGAGCCATCCATTGCTGTAGTTGAGCTCTTTCCACTACTTATTGTATTAGAAACAGCATCAAAATAAGATGTACCTACTTCTCTTTGATGTTTTACGCTTGTGTAACCATCTTTTTCACGAGCAAATTCTTGTTCTTGAATCTTAGAATAAGCAGCCATACCTTCCTTTTTGTATTTTTCCGCTAATTCAAAAATTGCAATATTTTGTGTATGAAAGCCAGCTAGCGTTATAAATTGAAATTTATAGCCCATTTTACTTATTTCTTTTTGAAATGAAGCAATTTCTTCATCTGATAAATGCTTCTTCCAATTAAATGACGGAGAGCAATTGTACGCTAAAAGTTTTCCAGGAAATTTTTCATGAATTGCATCTGCAAATTTTTTAGCTTCCTCAAGATTTGGTGTAGCTGTTTCACACCAAATTAAATCTGAATATGGTGCATATGCCAATCCTCTTGAAATTGCTTGTTCAATTCCTGATTTGACGTAATAAAATCCTTCAGGAGATCTTTCACCTGTTAGAAAAGGTTTATCATTTTCGTCAAAATCATTAGTAATTAGTTTTGCAGCATTTGCATCTGTTCTAGCCAAAATTATTAATGGCACATCAGCAATATCAGCTGCCAATCTTGCAGCCTTTAAATTTTTAATCATAGTACTGGTCGGCACAAGTACTTTACCACCCATATGACCACATTTTTTTTCACTAGCTAATTGATCTTCAAAATGAACACCTGCTGCACCAGCTTTAATAAACTTTTTTGTAAGCTCAAAAACATTTAATGGACCCCCAAAACCTGCTTCACCATCAGCAATGATTGGAAGCATATAATCAATTCTTTTTTCTTTTTTCATATCACCATCTTTTAGTTCCATATGTTGAATTTGGTCCGCTCTTAGCAACGCGTTATTCATTGATTCTACAAGTTTTGGAGCACTATCATATGGATATAAAGATTGATCTGGGTACATTTCACCAGCACTATTAGCATCTGCAGCTACTTGCCAACCACTTAGATAAATCGATTTTAGACCAGCTTTAGCGTGTTGGACTGCTTGATTTCCTGATAAAGATCCTAAAGTGCTTATATAATTTTCTGTATTAAGAAGTTTCCAAAGTTTAATTGATTGTTGTTTACATAGAGAATATTCAATTTTTATTGAGCCTCTTAATCTTTCAACTTCATCGGGGGTATAATCTCTTTTAATGCCTGCAAATCTTTTTAGTTCGTATGAGATGTTTTCTGCACTCATAATTGGTAGTTACCTCAGAAGTTAAAATTAAAATGAAAAAGTAAAATTCGATTTAGTTTGAGTCGTTAAGTGTCTCAACTAAATCTTTCATTCCACTTGAACCCCAATCACAATGATCATCTCTCATGTAAATACCTCTGCTATTATGTCTAGCAAGGTCCTCATTTTTTATGATTTGAGCCTCATTTTCAGTGTTTTTTTGTTTATCAGTCATGTAAATCTTATAATTTACAAAATTTACAAAATCTACAAAAAAGGAAAAAAAGCTTGTAAATTAAGGAAAATAATTGTAAATATAAATTTACAAAATTTACAAATAGAAAATATGAGTCAAAATGATTTAAAAATAGGACCCAAAATCAAGGCTTTTAGACGTCAACTGGGTCTTCAAGCTAATAAACTTGCACAAGAAATAAACATTTCACCTAGTTATTTAAATTTAATCGAGGGGGGAAAAAGAAAAATTGATGGGGATCTACTTTTAAAAATTTGCGAAAAGTTAAATATCGAACTTTCTCAATTAACATCAAAGGATGATGTAAATTTAGAAAATACTTTATCAGAAATTTTAGATGATAAATTATTTGAGGATCTTGATATTTTAGGGCCAGAGGTCAAAGATCTTGTAGGAACTAATCCAAAAATTGGAAAAGCAATTGTAAGATTAGGAGATATTTTAAAAAAAAAAGATCATGAATTAGTAAATAAGATTGAAAAAATTTCTGGAAAAATTGTTGATAATAGAAAGAACTCATTTCCAGGTGAAGTTATTTCAGACTTTCTTCAAGAAAATAAAAACTATTTTCCAAAATTAGAGGATTTTGCAAATAAAGTTTTTGAAAAAGTTCAAAAAAATAATCGTACAAGATATGTTGCTCTTTGTGATCATTTAAAATCTGAATATGACATTATTGTCAAAGATGTTATTCCAGAGGAAAATAAACCTTTTTCTAAAATTTATAACAAAAATAAAAAAGAACTTCTGTTGAGTGATTATAGTTCCCTTGAAACAAAAAAACTTCATGCAGCTGCACAAATTGCACAAGAGGGAGCAATTAAACAAATTGAGGATTATTTAACTAAATTTACTTTTCCGTCAGAAGAGTCTAAAAAATTAACTAAAATTGCTTTACTTAATTATTGTGGTGCAGCAATATTAATGCCTTACAAACTATTTCATTCTGAGTGTAAAAAACTTAAATACGATCTTGAATTACTACAAAATACTTTTGCAACATCTTTTGAACAAGTAGCCCATAGAGTAACCTGTTTGCAAGATCCAAAACTACCTGGAATTCCATTTCATTTTTTAAGGGTTGATATGGCTGGGAATATTTCTAAAAGATTTTCTTTGTCTGGAATTGAAATTCCAAGATATGGAGGTGCGTGTCCAAGATGGAATGTTTATTCTGCATTCACAAGACCTGGAGTTATTCAAAGTGCTGTAAGTAAAATGACCAACGGAGAAAAATATGTTTGTATTGCACGAACTGTTGAAAAAGGGATTGGAAGATTTGGTAGAGCAAAAAGTATTTTGTCTATTGGGTTAGGTTGTGAAGCTAAATATGCTAAAGATTTTGTATATACTGAAAATGTTAACTTAAGTGAAAAGTCATCAGAAATTCCAATAGGTGTGTCATGTAGAACCTGCGATAGATTAGATTGTTCTCAAAGAGCTTTTCCTCCTTTACATAAAAAATTTGATGTCGACATAAATCTGAGAGGCGTTTCGGTTTATGTAGGTGATAAAAATTAAAAAAATATGCTTAAATTTATAATTCCTGCAGTCATATTCTTTTTAATTGTTCTTTTTTGGGAAAAGATTAATGAGAAAATTTACCAAAAATTTAAGGTTAAAATTAATTTAGTTATTTTAACCGCAGCCTTATTATTTGTATTAGCAGTATTGATTTTATTATACTTTTAGTTCTGATGAAAAAAATTTTTAAAATTTTTATAATTTTTATAATTTTTTTTTCAAATTTTAGTAATTCAATTGCAGATGAAAGAATTAAAAAACTTAATCAATTGTTTGATGATTTAAAAACTCAAAATTACTCAGCCGCATATAAAATTGAACAAGAAATTTGGCAAATATGGAGCACACATCCAAATGATGAAAATTTGACAATGTTATTAAATAAAGGATCAAGTTTAGTAAATGAGTCAAAATACAATCAAGCAATAGATATATTTTCTAAAGCAATAAATTTAGATCCATTATGGGCTGAGGCATGGAATAAACGTGCAACAGTATTCTATTTATCTGGTAATTTTGAAAAGTCGCAAAAAGATATTGATAAAGTTTTAGAATTAGAAAAAAGGCATTTCGGCGCTCTTGCTGGACAAGGTCTTGTAAATATTCAATTAAAAAATTATAATAAAGCAATCAAGAGTTATGAAAAAGCTAAAGAGATATATCCCACAATGAAATCGCCAGATATGATGATAAATCAAATTAAAGAACTAATTAAAAAACAATCCATCTAAGATGATAGATTATATTTTACCATTTTTAATACTTATCATGATTGTGGTATTCATCCATGAATATGGCCATTATTATTTTGCAAAAAGATATGGTGTTGCAGTAACTGATTTTTCAATTGGATTTGGAAAAGAAATATTTGGTTGGAATGATAAATCTGGAACCAGATGGAAAATTTGCTGGATACCTCTTGGTGGATATGTAAAATTCTTTGGAGATCGAAATGTTTTTTCACAAGCTGATCAAGAAAAATTAATAGAAAAATATAACGAAGAAGACAGGAAAAAATTATTTGTTTTAAAACCACTTTATCAAAGAGCTTTAATTGTTTTTGGTGGACCACTAGCAAACTTCTTACTCGCATTATTAATTTTCTTTTCTATTTATACTTTTGCAGGAAAAGATTTTACTCCTGCAATGATCAATGAAGTACAAAAAGATAGTCCTGCAATGATTGGCGGTTTGAAACAAAATGATATTATTTTAGAGATAGATGGAAATGAAGTTAAAAGTATTATGGATGTTTCTAAATTTATAACGTTATCAACAGATGATTTTATAGATTTTAAGGTTAAACGTTCATACGACGAAATATTATTAAAAGTAAAACCTAAAATGGTTTTAAGCGAAGATAATCTTGGAAATAAGATTAACAAAAGGATTGTTGGAATTAAATTAAGTGCTTACAATAACGAGATAAATCATGTTAAGTTAGGACCCGCACAAGCTATATACCACGCAGCAAATGAGGTATATTTCGTGAGTATATCCTCACTTAAATATATCGGTGCGATGATTTTTGGTAAAGCTGATACTTCACAACTTGGTGGACCAATTAGAATTGCTAAAATTTCAGGTCAAGTAGCAGAGTTTGGTTTGTTGGCATTTGTTAGCATGATGGCTTACATTTCTATAAGTTTAGGATTAATTAATTTATTTCCGATACCAATGTTAGATGGAGGTCATTTAATGTTTTATGCTTTCGAAAAAGTGTTAGGACGTCCTTTATCACAAAAAACGCAAGAGGGTTTTTTTCGAATCGGGATGTTTTTGCTCTTAACTTTGATGATATTTACAACATTTAATGATCTTAAAGATCTAGGCTTATTTAGTTAAAAAAATTAAAGTCTTTAAATAACCCTTTAAAATAGAGGTTTTTTCACTACACTAGATATTGTGTATAACTTTGAGCCAGATACTAAAAAAAGGCTTGATTTATCAATACTTTTGATAAAGATAGTAAATAACCTAATAAAACCGGAGCTAAAATGAACAAAAAACAATTAGTTGTCAAATTATCAGGCGCTTTGAACCTAAGTAAAGCTGATGCTGAGAGAACTTTTGACACGATTACCAACACTATTTTAGATGCACTAAAAGCTGATGATTCAGTCAAAATTGCAGGATTTGGTACATATAAAGTGGCTAAGAGAAAAGCGAGAGTTGGAAGAAACCCTAGAACTGGTGAGCAAATTCAAATTGCTGCATCGCAAAAGGTTAAATTCTTACCTGCCAAAGCTTTAAAAGAAGTATTCAATAAATAGTTAATTTTACAGCCTTAACGTTAAAAAGCGTTAAGGCTGCTTCTATATGCAAAATCTGCATACCCAATTTTCATAATCAGCGTTAGTTTTTAGGAATTATTAAAATACAAGCACTCTTTTAAACAGGGAGGTCTTATGACTAAATTAATAAAAAAAATAAGTGCGCCACTTATTAGTTTAATTTTTTTATTGAACATGAGTAGTGCAGGTATGGCAGATACAACAGTTTCTGCTGAAGTAGGTTTTATTTTTAATACCTTATTATTTTTGATTTGTGGATTTCTAGTAATGTTCATGGCATGTGGTTTTGCTATGCTAGAGTCTGGAATGGTTACATCAAAAAGTGTATCCGTTATTTGTGCAAAAAATATAGGGTTATTCTCAATTGCAGGTATAATGTTCTGGCTTGTAGGTTATAACTTAGCCTATGGTATCAGTCCAGGTGGATATATTGGAAAATTTATTCCGTGGGCAGATGGTAGTAAATTAGATACAGGATATTCCGATGGTTCAGATTGGTATTTCCAAATGGTATTCTGTGCAACTACTGTTTCAATCGTATCAGGTACAATGGCTGAAAGAATTAAATTATGGCCATTCTTTACATTTGCTGCAGTTCTATCAGGAATTATTTATCCAATCGTGATGGGTTGGCAGTGGGGTGGAGGCTGGTTAGCAGAGTTAGGATTTTCTGATTTTGCTGGTTCAACTTTAGTACACTCAACTGGTGGTGCAGCTGCTTTAGCTGGTGCAATGATAATTGGTCCAAGATTAGGAAGATTTACTAAATCTGGGGCTCCAGCACCGCTTAAACCGTTTGCAGCATCTTCGATACCATTAGTAACGATTGGAGTATTTATTTTATGGCTAGGTTGGTTTGGATTTAATGGTGGTTCACAATTAGCAATGGGAACTGCTACGGATGCAATCGCTGTATCAAAAATATTCATGAACACATTCCTTGCTGGTGCAGGTGGTGTTATGGGTGCAGCAGTTATAACAAGATTGCATTATGGTAAAACTGACGTAGTTCAAATGTTAAATGGATGTATCGGTGGTTTGGTTGCTGTAACTGCAGAACCATTATTACCATCACCATTTGCTGCAATTTTAATTGGTGCTGTTGGTGGATTAATCGTAGTATATGGTACTAAACTATTATTCTCTCTAAAAATTGATGATGTAGTTGGTGCTATTCCTGCCCACTTATTTGCTGGAATTTGGGGTACGTTAATTGTACCTGCAACAAATTCTGGTGCAAATTTTAGTACCCAGTTAATTGGTGTATTATCAGTAAACATATTTGTGTTTATTGTAGCTTACATAGTGTTTAGCGCTATCAAGGCAACAATTGGCCTAAGGTTAAGTAAAGAAGCTGAAACCAAAGGTACTGATGTCACTGAAACTGGCGTGATTGCATATGCAATACGTGACTAATTGTTAACAATAAGGGACTCTTCGCTCTCTGTGTATCTCCGCGATTACTCATCGGAGGGTCCCTAAAATTCTCTCTTAAAGTTAGTTAAACGAAAAAAAAGCCCCTCCCTCAAGGGGCTTTTTTATTTATTGATTATATTTTTAAGTAGCAGTGAAACTCTATGACGACAAATTTTTTTGAATTTGATTAAAAACATAATTTGGTTTAAGTTTTTTCATACCAATCCTGTCTCTAATCCAAATATTATCAACGTAACCCTCTGGGGTAATAGGTTTAATATTACTATATTTAAGTTCACTGACAGGATCATTAGCTATAAGACCGAAGGTTTTTATTCCTAAAGCTGCAGATAAGTTTAAAGGGCCAGAATTATTTCCAATATAAAAATCAGAATTTTTAATTGCCAAAATTACTCCCTGAAGATCTTTGTTTGAACAATCAATAAAATATTGTTTTTTTGAGCTATCTATAATTTTTTTAGCTATATGGGATTTATCTGGACCGCAAATTAAATAAATATAATCACATAATCCTTTGTCGTATAGTAAACTTGCTAGTTCAACAAAATCCTCCTCAAACCACATCTTAAAATCCTCAAAAGAGTCCACTCCAAATGCAATCTTTTTTCCTTTGACTAGAAGATCGTCATTACCTTGTTTTAATCTTTCAGTATCAATCTCTAAAGAGGGGAATTTATCATTTAAGTTAATTGAATTTATCTTTAAAAATTTCTGTGATTGTTCTGAATAATTTAAATTCCAATCATCTTCATTAAGATAATTTTTAGAAGTGATCCATTTTTTTTGATTTTTTATGCCTGGGGCAATTATATTTTGAATACCTGATAATTTTGCAGCTATTGCAGGTTTATTCACTTTATCTAAAATATATACATAGTCATATTTTTCTGTATCAAATATTTTCTTTAGTTTAAAAACATCTAACCAATAAAATAAGCCTTTTCTGAAATCATTGTAAAAAATTTGATTTATATGTTTAAGGTCTTTAAGTATATTTTGGGCTTGGGTTTTTTCTCTAACAATTAGATCTATATTTGTTTGATGATGTTGACTGATAGCTTTTATGTAGGGTAATTGCCAGATTAAATCACCTAATTTATGATGAGTATAAACGATACAAATTTTATTCATTTTTATTTATGTGATTTCAAAAAAAACTATATAATAAATTTAGTTCTATGAATATAAAATCGTCAAAAACATTAGTCACAGAAGCTTTAAGCGAAATTAAAACAATTTCACCAGACGAAGCATTATCAATGATGAATGAAGATAAATGTAATCTAATTGATATTAGAGATATAAGAGAACTTGAAAGAGATGGGCGAGTTGAAAATTCAAATCATATTCCGCGAGGAATGTTAGAGTTTTGGTTAGATCCTGATAGTCCATATTTTAAAGATGGTAAATTAGATATGAAAAAAGAAATGGTTCTTTTCTGTGCTGGCGGTATGAGATCAGCATTGGCTGCAAAAACTCTCAAAGATATGGGGTTTGAAAAAGTTTCACACATTGATGGTGGGTTTGGAGCTATTAGAAATAGTAAATTTAAGATTGTTTAAGAAACACACTCTTCTAAAGCATATTCAAGTCTATCTTGTCCCCAAAAAAGTTTATTGTTAACTATGAAAGTTGGAGCACCGAATACATCATTTTGAAAAGCTTTGTCAGTTAAACTTTTTAATTCGTCTTTAACTTTTTGATTACTTATATCTTCAAAAAATTTTTTTTTATCAATTTTACAATTATCTAAAATTTCGTTTACGTTAGTTTCGATTGAAATATCTATATTATTTTTCCAATAGGCATCAAAACAGATATCAAAGTATTCACTTTTTTTATTTGCATCAATTGAAATAAATCCTCTCATTAAATAAAGGGTATTAATTGGAAATTTTTCGTTCCATTTGAAAGATATATTATTTTTGTTAGCTATAATTTCGCAATCATTCTTCATATTTTTCATTTTTCGCTCATTAAAAGCAGGAGCGGTTATGTTACCTAACTTATGTAAACCACCTAGCAAAATAGGTTTATAATTAAAATCTACCCCGTTTTTATTTTGCATTGATTTAATTTTTTTATAGGCAATGTAAGAATATGGACTAATAAAATCGAAGTAAAAATCGATGATTTTACTCATATAAGTTAATACTTTTTGCGTAAAATATTCTAATCAGCCAATAAATAAAGATGCCCAAAGGACCAATTAAATAAGTGATTATTAATGGGATGCCAACAAGAACCTTATTGATAAAAAACTTTTGTGAGTCTCTTACAATCCAACCACCAACGAATAAATTAATTGATACAAAGTGGATCCAAAATAACATTAAAAAAATATTACTTGAAAACAAACCTGATAAATTACTAATACTTAAATATAATTCAAAATTACTATCGAAATCATAAGCACTTAAATAAGCTTTATAAAGTACAAATATGTAAGCACTTCCTAATAATGTGATTGGAAAAATTGAAGTAACGAAATATTTTGTAAAGTTTGATTGTGGGAAAAATATTAATACCAACCAAAAAGGCAAAACTCCTAAATTCACCCAGAAGTAGAGAATTTCAATTGTAAAGTAAGCATAAATTTGTTCGATCATTTTAAATTATATTATATTAGATCTTACAATGATTCCTATAAGAAATAAGAGAAAAACATTACAGGTGACTGTAGATGAAATGAGAAATTTTGCTTTAGCATATGTTGAAAAATATGCCCCATCTAAACAACAATTAAGAACATATTTACTAAAAAAATATCTCAAATTATCTGTTCCAAATGTAAAAAAACAGGATGTGACAAATTTAATTGATATTGTTTTATCTGATTTGGAAAAAAATAAATTTATCAATGATAGATTTTATTCTGAAAGTAAAGCCAAAAGTATGATCCGAAGAGGAAGTTCGATTAATAAAATCAGAAATTACTTAATTGGCAAAGGTGTTAATGATGAATTTATAAAAGACACAGTCAATAAAATTAATGAAGATAATTCAGATCAAGATTTTTTTTCGGCAATTAAAATTTGTAAAAAGAAAAGAATTGGACCCGCTAGGATAGATGACAATAGACCACTTTTTTATAAAAAGGATATATCTTTATTGGCGAGAAATGGCTTCGATTTTGAGACATCAAAAAAAGTTATGGAATTAAAAAAAGGTGATTATTTAAAAATAATAAAACTACTTTGATTTTTTTTTCTTTTCATCTTCAACTAATTGATTGATTTTATTTCTGATATAATTTTTGACATATACAAATACTAATAAGCCAAAAATAGATACCGATACAATAATTATTAGTATTATTCTTAATTGCTCATCCATATTAGATATTTTTATTTTTTAAGATTAAACTTGGATTCTTAAAATTTTTCTTTCCATATTTAATTTCTTTGCCTTCAAAATCTGTAATTATTCCTCCAGCATGTTGTAAAATTGCATGACCAGCCGCTATATCCCATTCACAAGCTCTAGGCTCAGCCACATATCCATCATATTCGCCAGCAGCGATTACACAAAATTTAAGAGAACTTTTCATTCTTACATATTTCTTTACATTAAATTTTTTATGTAATTTTTCTATTTCAGGTTTAATATTGTTTGAATAGGATACAAATTTCACATCATTTTTATCAAAATTTTCAGAACAATTTAAATTCTTGGTTTCACCATTTGTTAACTCATAGGCATTATTTGGACCATAGGAGTAAAACATTCTTTTTTTTGAAGGGGCATAAATCAATCCAGCTACTGGATTTTTGTTAATTATTAATCCAGCATTAATTGTAAATTCCTCTAGATTATTTATGTAGTCGTAGGTGCCATCTATAGGGTCAATTAGCCAAAAGTTTTCAAGATTGTTTATTGATTTATTATCAGAGGTCTCTTCTGAAATGATGGGAAGTTCAGGTGTTAATTCTTTAATTTTTTGAGTAACAATTTTATTAACTTCTAAATCTCCATTACTAACAGGGGTATTATCGGTTTTAATTTTTTTTATAAGTCCTTGTTTTCTTAAATCTAAAGAAATTTTTCCTGCATGAACAAATGTATCAATTAGATTTTCGACAATCTCTTTTAAATTCAAATTATTCATTGATCTTTATTAATTCTATATTTTTAGTATTTATTACTTTTTTTCCAACATTTTCAAAATTAACTGTCACTTTTTCTTTTATAATTGATTGAACTTGACCTATACCCCAGTTTTTATTAGAGGGATTGATAACTTTGTCTCCTGGTTCAAAATCTAATATCATTTAATTTAACTTATATTAGAAATAAGTATAAATACCATCAAATGAATAAAGAATTAAATTCAATAGGATTAAACAAAAAACCATCAGACACAAAAGTAGTTGTAGCAATGTCTGGAGGTGTAGATTCATCTACTGTCGCAGGCATGATGAAAAAAGAAGGATATGAGGTAATTGGTATTACTTTAAAACTTTATGATGATGCAAAGCAGGTTGCAGAGTCAAAGCAATGTTGTTCTGGTCAAGATATCATGGATGCAAAAAGAGTTGCTCAAAAATTAGATATAGAACATAAAATTTTATATTATCAAAATAAGTTCAAGCAAGGAGTTATAGATAATTTTGTTGATAGTTACTTAAAAGGTGAAACTCCAATACCTTGTGTTCAATGTAATCAAACAGTTAAATTTAAGGATTTATTTGAAGTTTCAAAAGATTTAAACGCTGATGCTTTAATCACTGGGCATTATGTGAAAAGTGTTACTTCAAATAATAATACAAATATGTACAGAGCTATCGACGAAAATAGAGATCAAAGTTATTTTCTTTTCAATACTACTAGAGAACAACTTGATTATTTAAGGTTTCCATTAGGTGGTCTTCATAAAAATGAAACACGTGAAATTGCCAAAAAACTAGACCTTAATGTTGCTGATAAACCAGACAGCCAGGATATATGTTTTGTTCCTGGTGGAGATTATGCATCAGTAATTCAAAAATTTAGACCAGACTCATTTAAAAAAGGAAATATTAAAGATCTTGAAGGTAATGTTATTGGTGTTCATGATGGAATTATAAATTTTACTATTGGCCAAAGAAAAGGAATAAAAGTTTCTGATAAAGAAGCTTTATACGTTATTAAAATAAATTCTGAGAAAAATGAAATAATTGTTGGACCAAAAGAATATTTAGGAAAGAAAGATATTTTATTAAAAGATGTTAATTTACTCGCAAATGAACAAGAATTTAAATCCAGCATTTTTGTAAAAGTTAGATCTACTGGTAAATTGCTTAAAGCAAACGTTAACCTAAGTGATCAAAATGGTGCGAATGTAAACCTTGAAAGTCCTGAAGATGGAATATCACCAGGCCAGGCATGTGTTTTCTATAATAAAGATGCTTTGGGTTATAAAGTATTAGGAGGCGGCTGGATAAAAGAATAAGCTATTTTTTTTTATTTTTTTTTCTAGCTCTTCTTTTTTTCGACCCCATTTTTCTTCGGCCTCTATGTTTCTTTGGGTAACTCATTAAATCCTTTTCATTAATTTATTGAATTTTTGATATGGATATAGCATTGTCCTTTAATCATATCAATTTTTTTATGGGTAAATCTTTTAAGACATTTTTAAAACACACTGCAAAAGATTTTCATAATCAATCAGTAAATCCACCAGTGGTTAGAGCATCGACAATTATTTTTAAGTCTATGCAACATATAAGAAAAACTCAAAAAAAAGCTCTACGAAATCCAACAGGTGGTCATTTTGATTACGGCAGACAAGGGACTTCTACTACTTATATATTACAAAAAATTTTAACAAAACTTGAAGAAAGTTATCATGTTTTTACGACACCAACAGGTTTTGGCTCCGTTTTTTTAGCAATATTCAGCGTTGTTAGACCTGGAGATGAAATGTTAGTTGCAGATCCAGTTTACAGCCCTACACGAATTTTAACTGAAGATTATCTAAAAGATTTTAATATAAAGACAGTTTTTTATAATCCGCATGACCTCAATACATTAAAAAACAATATTACAAAGAAAACAAAATTGATTTTTGTTGAAAATCCTGGAAGTAATACTTTTGATTTTCAAGACTTGGGTAAAATTATTTCGATTGCAAGAAAACATAAGCTATACACTGCAATTGATAATACTTGGGGTACCCCTTATTACTTAAAACCAATTAAACTTGGTTTTGATATGTCAATTGTCTCTGCAACTAAATATTATTCTGGACATTCAGATGTTATGGGTGGAAGTTTGGCAGTAAATAAAAGAGTATTTTCTAGAGTTAAAGCAGCAGAAAAAATTACAGGTCTTAGATTAGGACCTGATGATGCTTATTTAATAACTAGGGGATTAAGAACGTTAGATGTGAGATTAGACAGACATAGAGAAAATGCTAAAAAAGTTGCGGCATTTTTATCAAAAAATAAAAGAATTAAATTGTTATATCCTTTCAAAAAAAATTCACAAAATTTTAGAATGTGGAAAAAATATTATTCTGGAGCGTCAGGTTTAATGGGATTAAAGATAAAAGCTAAGAATATTAATTCTGTTCGAAAGTTTGTTAATTCACTGAAATTGTTTGGCTATGGCTATAGTTGGGGTGGATTTGAGAGTTTAGCGCTTCATCAAGAATTTAGAGAAACTGGTAAAAGAAAATATATGAACTTACCAAAAGATGAACATTTAGTAAGATTACATATAGGTCTTGAAGATCCTAATGATTTGATTGCTGATATCAAACAAGCTTTAAGACATTTAAGATGAGTTCTGAAAAATTTTTTCGTTCAAAAACAGCGGTAGTAACTTTATTTGCTGCATGCTTTGTTGTTTTGATTTCTTTGGGTGTCAGACAAACATTTGGTTTGTTCTTTATGGACTTCAACGAGAGTTTAAAGATAAGCAACACCGCATTTGGTTTTGCAATCGGGATGCAGATGTTGATGTGGGGTATAACAGGTCCTATCTTCGGAGCTATAGCAGATAAATACGGAGGACATATAGCTATAATCGGAGCATTTATTTTTTATACTTTAGGCGTTTACTTTTTATACACGGGTCCAAACACTGGAATATTTTTTCAAATCCATATGGGTTTATTAATCGGAATAGGTCTTGGTGGAACGGCAATAAGTATTCCTATGTCAGTTGTGGGGAAACATTTTCCATTATCTACAAGAACGATTGCAATGAGTTTTGTTACTGCTGTTGGATCATTTGGTTACTTTCTTTCACCAATTTTTACTAATTTTTCTCTCACAGAGTTTGGTTGGAACTACACATTATTTGTTTTTTGCTTATTTTTGTTATCTGGTTTAGTTGCAGCATATTTTGTGAGATCTCCATCTAAAACGGAAAGTGGCGAAAAAACTTCAGATCAATCTTTCAAGGAAGCTCTCTCAGAAGCTTTTAAAACTAAAAGTTATATTTTACTTGTATCAGGGTTTTTTGTATGTGGTTTTCATATAACTTTGGTTGGAACGCATGTACCTAAATATGTCATAGATAGAGGACTTGAGGATTGGACTGCAGCAGCAATTTTATCTTTGATCGGTTTATTTAATATTTTTGGTTCACTATTAAGTGGCTACCTCTCTGCAAAAATGAGTAAGAAAATTATCCTTAGTGCAATTTACTTTTTAAGAGGTGTTTCTATAATTTTTTTTATATTTATGCCCGCAAGTAATATTAATGCATTTTTATTTGGTGCAAGTTTTGGTTTTTTATGGCTATCAACAGTGCCTGCAACAAGTGGAATTGTAGCTCACTTGTTTGGGACAAAATATTTAGGCCTTTTGTATGGAATTGTTTTTTTAAGTCACCAAGTAGGATCTTTCTTTGGCGCTTATCTAGGGGGTTTATTTTATGATCTATATGGGTCATATGATTATGCGTGGTATTTAGCAATTGCATTATCAGTTTTTGCAGCAATAATTCATCTACCAATTAGAGAAGAACCAGTTTTAAGACTAAAAACAGAATAATTTGAACAGATTAAATCAATTAACAGAGATACATCAGTCAGGAAAACCCTACATTATTTATAAATCTAAAAAAGGATTTAATCTTTATACTAATTTTTCAAAAAAAATTATTTTAAATAATAAAAATATTAAAAGTTTTTTAACCAAAAAAAATAAAAAGAAATCAAAAGATACTGACCTTTTTATTGGTTTCTTTGGATATGAGTTATTGAATAATTTGATTGATGTTAAAATCCCAAAACAAAAGAATTTAAATTTTCCCAAAGGTATTTTCTATAAACCAGAAAAAAAGATCAAACTAAGTAACAAGTTAAATTATGATTTTGAAAATTTTAAATCAGGTAATTTTGAAATAAATATTAATAGAAAAAATTATACAAAAATATTTAATAAATTTAAGAAAAAAATAAAAAGCGGTGAAACATATCAGATTAAAATTTGCACCAAATATAAAACAAAGTCGAAAATTAATCCGTTAGATTTTTTTTCGAGATTATCTAATACTAACCTAGCTCCCGAGGCTTTTATGATTAAAGATCATAATTATTCAATAATTAGTTGTTCCCCAGAAACTTTAATTACAAAAAAGGGGAGTGATATATCTACAAAACCAATAGCTGGAACTGTAAAAAAAACCAAGCATTTGAATAAAATAAAAGCATTAAATTATTTTAGAAAAAATTTAAAAGAAACCAAAGAGCACAATATGATTGTTGATATGGAAAGAAATGATTTATCAAGAATTTGCAAAGTGGGCACTGTAAAACTATCTAAACAAAAAATCGTAGAAGAATATAAAGATCTTTTTCATTATGTTAGCCTAATCAAGGGAAAATTAAAAAATAATATAAATAATTTTGAAATCATTAAAGCAATGATGCCTGGAGGTTCAGTTATTGGTTGTCCAAAGATCAATACGCTTAATCTTTTAAATAATCAGGAAAAAGAAAATAGGAATATTTATACAGGGAGTTTTGGCTACATAAAATTCAATGGTGATATGAGATTTAATATAATTATACGTTCAATTCTAAATTTTAAAAATATATCTGAAATTTCAGTTGCTTCAGGGGTTGTCGTCGATAGTAATGCCAATCATGAATTTAATGAGAATTTTCTAAAAGCTAAAGCGTTAATAGATTTGTTTAAATGATTTATGTAATTGATCATAACGACTCCTTTACTCATAATGTAGTTCATCAATTTGCTTTGTTTGATAAAGTTGAATGCGATAATTATGATAAAATTAGTGAAAATAAAATTAAGCAAGCATCCACAATAATTTTTTCACCTGGACCAGGTAACCCAAAAAATTATCCAATCACTTCAAAAATTTATAAAAAATATAAAAGTAAAAAGAAAATCATAGGGATTTGTTTAGGATTTCAACATATTTTATTTTGCGAAGGTGCAAAAATTGTTGAACAAAAAAAAATTTATCATGGATTTCAATCAAATATAAAAGTAATCGCTAATAAATCTTTGTTCAAAAAAGGAAAAATATTTAAAGTTGGAAGGTATCATTCTTTAAAATTAAAAGAGCCTTTCAAATCTAATAATTTTGAGATAACTATGAGATGTTTAAATTCAAAAGTTGCAATGGCATTTGAAAATCAAAAGGAAAAAATTTATGGATTTCAATTTCATCCAGAATCTTTTTTAACTATCAATGGTAACCTACTTATTAAAAAAATCTTATCGGCTTAAAAACTTAAAACAGATAGAATTCCAAGATCTTTGGGGGGATCATGGAATTTTTACTACGATGTGGATTTTTGGCAAACCAGCAAAAATTTTATTTTTTGATAATCATTTAAAAAACTTAATTTTATCACTAAAAAAATATCAAATTAAAAAGAAATCATTAAGGTCAGATATTTTAAAAATAATAGATAAAAATTTATCTAAAAAGAGGAAATATAATCACCTATTAAGAATTGCTATAAATAAAAAAGTTATTTCAATATCTTTAAGAAAAAGAGTTAAACCGAAATTAAATTTTAATTTGAGATTAGTAAAATTAAAAAGAGAAAAACCAGAGTTTAAAAATCTAAAATATAAAAAGATCTTATCTTATCTATCTAAAATGGATAACTCCCAATCAGATATTGCATTGGTATCTAATAAGAAATTACTAGAGACTGGAACTTCAAATTTATTATTTGTAAAAGATCAAAAATTTTTTACTCCTAAAAAGGATTATTATGAGGGAAATACTTATAAATTTTTCAAAACAAAAATTAGAAAGATTTATAAGAAAGATATTTTACTTAAAGAGATAAAAAATTATGATGAAATATTATTGATAGGATCTGGGAAAGGAGTTGCTTCAGTTAGAACTATAAATGAGCTTAAATGGAAAAGAAAAAACCTAAAAAAATTCAAGTTTCTGTCAAAAGAATATGATGCAGTTATAAACAAATGCAATTCTTATAGATTTTAATAGATGAAAGATCTAAACAATCCTTGTTTATTTTGTAACGTTAAAAAAAGTGGATGTGCTCATGAAAATGAGTTGGCATATGCGAGTTATGATTCTTATCCAGTTTCAGAACATCATTGTTTGATTATACCCAAAAGACACATAAAAGATTATTTTGACTTATCTAATGATGAATTGGTTGCATGTAATGATCTTATAAAAATTGTTAAAAAAGAAATAACCTATAAAGATCCGTTAGTTAAAGGATTTAATCTGGGCACAAATATAGGAATTGTATCTGGTCAATCTATTTTACATTGTCATTTTCATCTGATTCCCCGAAGAGAAGGAGATGTTGACAACCCCCAGGGTGGAGTGCGATCAGTCATTCCAAGCAAACAACATTATAAAAGAAATAATTAGCCTGTTATAAAAGACAAATTGACCCCAGTTTGAGGTTGAACTATAAATTCAACTAGATATAAAAACTTTAAAATTAATTCAAAAATTTAACAAAAGGCGGAAATGTTAAGTAGCAATCCATTTTCAATTTTATCAGAAACCATCTCACCCTTTGTAATGCAATCTTTCATTATTGCTATGGTTTTATTGATTGCAGTAGGAACTATTATTCAAATAATCCATCACAAAAATTTGACTTATTTTTTTAACAACGCGAAAAAAGCTAAGCTTTCAGCAACAAAAAAATTAGGTGTTGGAGAAAAGGTTTCTGTCATTGCTAAAACAACAGTAGTTGATATTGGCACAACTTCTGAATTAGGTTTTGGAAAAAGACGACTTGCCCATGTTTTGGGAATGTATGGTACAATTTTATTTTGGGTGTCTTCAGCTATTTTAGTCTTTTGTTACACAGGTGCTGATAAACCAAATTCTCAAACTTGGTCAATGATTTGGCATGCAGGAGCAATATTAACATGTTTAGGTGGATATTGGTTTTGGTTTTTTTTAAGAGTTGATGTTTCAGCGGAAGCTCATCCTTGGTATAGAATTATTAAAGCTGATTTATTTGTTTTAGCATTACTTGCGTGTTCAACTTTTGGGTTAGCTTGGTCATTCACACAATTTAATGGGCAAATAGGTTTGTCTTATTTATTTTTAATTTTATTTGTTGCATCTAACTTAATTTTATTTGGTGGTGTTTATTGGTCGAAATTTGCTCACATGTTTTATAAACCTGGAGCAGCTATTCAAAAAAATTTAGCAGAGGCAGATGGATCTAGGGATAATTTACCTCCACCAGCTGATGCCCCAGAACAATTTGGCCTGGGTATAAAAAGAGAAGAGCCAAAACATTATTAATATGTTAATAGAAAAAGGAGAAAAATAAAAAATTATGTCAACTTTTGTATACATGACAAGATGTGATGGCTGCGGTCATTGCGTAGATATATGTCCTTCAGACATCATGCACATTGATGAAAATATCAGAAGAGCAAAAAATATTGAACCAAACTTTTGTTGGGAATGTTATTCGTGTGTTAAAGCATGTCCTAATCATGCAATTGATGTAAGAGGGTATGCTGATTTTGCTCCGATGGGTCACAGCGTTAGAGTTAGAAGAGAAGAAGAAAAAGGAACTATCTCTTGGAAAATTAAATTTAGAAATGGAACAGAGAAAAACTTCGTTTCACCTATCACAACAAAACCTTGGGGAAAATTTATTCCTAAACTTGCTGAAGGCGATACTCCTAACCAAGGAGAAATTAATTCACAAAGATTATATAGTGAGCCAGAAGGATTAAATACCAATAAAGAATTACCATCGGTTCCAAAAGAGTCTTTTAAAAAAGGTGTTTATTATTAATGGCTAAGCACAAAACACATTATGAGGAGTGTGATGTATTAGTTGTTGGTGGTGGAATGGCTGGCACAGGAGCAACATTTGAGGCCAGACACTGGGGAAGAGATTTAAAGATTGTTTGTGTTGAAAAAGCAAACATTGACCGAAGTGGTGCAGTTGCACAAGGTTTATATGCAATTAATTGTTATATGGGTATGCAATGGGATGAAAACCAACCCGAAGACCATGTAAGGTATGCCAGAAATGATTTAATGGGAATGGTTAGAGAAGATTTGGGTTATGACATGGCTCGTCATGTAGACTCAACTGTTCATATGTTTGATGAGTGGGGTCTTCCAATGATGAAAAATGAAAAAACTGGAAGATATCTAAGAGAAGGTAAATGGCAAATAATGATACATGGAGAAAGTTATAAGCCAATTGTTGCCGAGGCAGCAAAAAAATCTGCAGATAAGATTTACAACAGAATAATGATTACTCATTTGTTAATGGATGAGTCTCAAGAAAATAGAATTGGTGGCGCAGTTGGTTTCAATATGAGAACAGGTGATTTTCATGTGTTCAGAGCAAAAGCAGTTATAGTTTCAGCTGGTGGAGCATCACATATTTTTAAACCAAGAGCTGTTGGAGAAGGTATGGGAAGAACTTGGTATGCACCCTGGAGTAATGGATCTGCTTATGCTTTACCTATTGCAGCAGGTGCAAAGATGACCCAAATGGAAAATAGAATTGTATTGTGCAGATTTAAAGATGGTTATGGACCAGTTGGAGCATACTTTTTACATTTAAAAACATATACACAAAATGCTAATGGCGAAAATTATGAGAAAAAATGGTATGAGCAAACTAAAGAATTAGTTGGAGAATATATTGATCATCATCCAACTCCTACTTGTTTGAGAAACCATGCCTTTATTCAAGAGGTTGCTGCAGGTGGTGGACCGATACACATGGTTACCAAGGAAGCTTTCCAAGATCCTCATTTAGAAACAGTAGGTTGGGAGAACTTTTTAGGTATGACTGTTGGTCAAGCTGTAGTTTGGGCATCACAAAATATTGACCCGAAATATACAAATCCAGAATTAACAACTTCTGAACCTTACGTGATGGGATCACACGCAACATGTTCTGGAGCTTGGGTAAGTGGACCAGAAGATCTATCTCCACCAGAATATTTCTGGGGTTATAACAGAATGCTTACAATCGATGGACTTTTTGGTGCTGGAGATACTGTAGGAGGTAGTGCTCATAAATTTTCATCAGGTTCTTTTACAGAGGGAAGATTAGCTGCAAAAGCAGCAGTTAAATATATAGAAGATAAAAAAGCAGAAGGAATAAATGTTACTGATAAACAATGTGAGGATTTTAAAAAGGCAGTTTATAAACCTTTAGAGACTTATACAGTTGCTCAAAATGAGATCACCGGCGGGACTGTTTCACCAAGTTATATTTCTCCAATACAAGGATTACAAAGACTTCAAAAAATTATGGATGAGTATGTCGGGGGAATTACCTCAAATTACATGACGAACGGCAATATGCTTAAGAGGGCTCTTGAACTTTTAGAGTGGTTGCAAGAAGATTTGGAAAACGTGGGAGCTGAAGATTATCATCAATTAATGAGAGCTTGGGAGCTTAAACACAGAGCTCTAACCTCACAATGTGTAACAGAGCATACATTATTTAGAGAGGAAACTCGTTGGCCAGGTTATTATTACAGAGGCGATCATATGAAACTCGACGATGAAAATTGGCATTGTTTAACTGTTTCTAGAAGAGACCCTAAAACAGGAAAATTCACTCTGGAGAAAGTGCCAGTTTATCACATCGTTGACGAAAAAGAGAAGAAGAAGGCTTCGTAGCACAATATTCCAAACTTCTTTATGGACCTTTTGAAAAAATCTGACGAGGAGATATACGCGATAGCCAAGCCTTTTTGGGAAAACCTCGTAAGAACCTCAAATATGAAAGATTATGGTGGCTTTACAAGAGATTTTTCTACCCAAATGCTGTTTGGGGCTAACGAAGTAGAGCTTGGAAAGCAATGGGCTAACAACAAGATTATCACCAATTTAAATGAGACCTACGAACCGTTCGGAACATTAAGACGAGGCGATCACATTACTGTATTAATTAAGCAGACTAACAAGGAGGTGTCTGGAGAATTTTTAGGAAGGCTAGTGCTTGGTGTTGAGGATGGCGAAGTAAAAATTTTTGGAGCCACAATTTATTAATTAAAGTTTGACAATTTTTCTGCTGGTGCTATTGAGGATATAGATGCACCTTTCAAATATAAAAATTCTACAAAAAATTTTAAATTATAAAACAGCATTAATTAAAACAGGAATTTTTTCAGCAATATTAGCTTGTTGGGGTGTTATATTATTTGGAACTTTTTTAACTTTTAAATAAATTTTTTTAAAAAAGTTAATTATTTTGAATGGAAGTATTTTTACCAATAGCACAAGTACATGTTACTGCTATTGAAATCATTTTATTAAGTGCTTTAGTTGGAGTTTTATCAGGACTATTTGGAGTAGGAGGTGGTTTTTTAATGACACCTTTCTTAATTTTTTTAGGAGTTCCACCAGCTTATGCCGTTGCCAATGAAGCAAATAACATTCTAGCTACCTCTGTTTCTGGATCTACTACTCATTATCTTAAAAATACGTTGGATTATAAGATGGGTTTTATGATTGTCATCGGTGGTGCAATAGGAACTATCATTGGAATTTATACATTCACTTACTTTAAAGACATCGGCAAAATAGATACAGTTATCTCACTTGCTTACATGTATATCTTAGCAATTATTGGAACTTTAATGCTTGTTGAAAGTCTTGGTGAGATCGATAAAGCTAGAAAAAATACTATTGTAAAACGAAAATTACACGTCCATTATTGGATACATGGTCTTCCATTTAGGATGAGATTTCCTAAATCAAAATTATATGAGAGTGCATTCACACCAATTATTATTGGTTTATTTGTAGGTTTTATTGCTGCAATTATGGGTATTGGTGGAGCTTTCATACTAGTACCTGCAATGATCTATATAATTGGTATGCCAACAAAATTAGTTCCAGGCACTTCTTTGTTTGTAACTATTTTTGTTAGTGTGATTGTTACCTTTTTACATGCATTCAATTATGGATCCATAGATTTAATTTTAGTTTTAATGTTGGTTATTGGTTCAATAATTGGAGTACAAACAGGACAAAAAATTGGACAATCAATTGAAAGTTCTGGACTTAAAGCGTTATTAGCAGTTTTATTATTAATTGTTGGAATTGCAATTGCGTATGATACTTTTTTTGTTGATCATACTATGAATGGTATTACAAAGGTTGCAGAAAAAGACTTAACTCCATTATCAGTTTTAGTTCAGAAATTTTCTAAAGATATGCCAATCGTGTATAGTTTATTTTCGATATTTTTTGCTATAGCGTTAGGTGTGGCAGCAGCATTTATTCGAAGATTTTTATCTGATTTAAAAAAAAAGCACTTTAGCAAACCGGCTAAGTAAAAATTTTAAGCACTTCGGTATAATTTGGTCATTACAAATTCTCTATGCCCTAGAGCTTCAGCACAAGTGAGTCTACCATTTGCAACTTTTAAAGTTGTTTTTATCAGTTCATCTCCAGCTTCAGACAAATTCATTTCTCTCGAGAGAATTTTTGAGACATCACAATCAATATGTTCTCCCATAGATTTAACGGTTAATGGATTTGCAGTTAATTTTATAACTGGTTCAATTGGGTTACCAACAATATTCCCCTGACCGGTAGGGAATAAATGAATATTAAATCCTGCAGCCGCTTGTAGTGTTACACACTCCGCTGCAGCAGATGAAGTATCCATAAAATATAAACCTTTTCCTTTTTTTGGCTCTTCAGCCGGTTCTAAAACATCAACAAATTTACAATTTCCTATTTTTTGAAAATTTCCAAAAGCTTTTTCCTCAATAGTTGTTAAACCACCTGCTATATTACCAGCAGTTGGCTGACTTTCAGAAAGGTCATCAGTTGCTTCCTTTAAAATGAAATCGTTATAGGCACTCCAAGTCTTCATAAATTTATCTGAAGCTTCTTTTGTGGCACCTCTTGTAGCACAAACTTTTTCTGCTCCTGTAAGTTCTGATGTTTCCCCAAAACATAAATGAACACCAAGTGGTTCAAGTTTATCCATTAAATTTCCAACAGTTGGATTAGAGGCCAAACCAGAAGTAGTGTCAGACTCTCCGCATTTTACTGAAATCCATAAATCACTTATCGGGCATTCTTCTCTTTGTTTTTCAGAAGCCCACATAACAAATTCTTGGGCTTTTTTTGATGCTTTCATTACAGTTCCAATATCTCCAGTACGTTCAATATGGAAACCCTCAACTGGTTTACCAGTTTTTGCAATTCCATCTACAATTCTCTTAGTCCATTTAGGTTCAATACCAATCACAATAACTGCTGCAACATTTGGGTTACTACCAGTTCCAATCATGGTTCTAAAATGCAATTCTAAATCTGCTCCAAATTGTAATCTTCCATAAGAATGGGGAAGAGCTATTGTTCCTTTAATGTTATTTGCAACTGCTTCAGCGCATGCGTTTGAAATATCATCAACAGGTAAAATAATTACATGGTTTCTTGTTCCTGCTCTGCCATTCTCTCTTTTATAACCTAAAAAACTTTTTGGAATTTCCATCTAATTACCACTTTTTTGTTTTGACATTGTGAACATGCACGTGTTGACCTTTTTTAATTGCTTTGACCACTTTACCTATATCATGACCATATTTTAAGATTGTATCTCCTTCATTTAAATCAATCATTGCAATTTTATGGCCTAAAGGTATTTCATCTGCAGATTGAATATTAACTGAGCTGTCATTCTCCATTATCCAGCATTTACAATCTTGTTTCGGAGTAATTTTTTCTATTACTACCACCCCAACATTGTCCTTTTTATCGTGAATTATAATATCTGTTGACATTTATATAGTGTCGATTTGTTTGTTTGAATTTTCTAAAATCTTATATATTAATCGCAAAAATTAACAATTAATTTTTAAAAAATTGTTCTAGAGTAATTTAGAAAGGTTTACAAATGACTAAAATGACAACAGAAGAAGCTTTTGTAAAAGTTTTACAAATGCATGGTATTGAACACTCTTTTGGAATTATTGGTTCAGCGTTCATGCCTATATCTGATATTTTCCCAGATGCCGGAATTACCTTTTGGGATGTGGCACACGAAACAAATGGTGGTTTGATTGCAGATGGTTACACAAGAGCTACAGGAAAAATGTCAATGGTCATTGCACAAAATGGTCCAGGTATAACAGGGTTAGTAACACCAATCAAAACTGCTTATTGGAACCATACACCTTTATTATTAGTAACCCCACAAGCTGCAAATAAAACTATGGGGCAAGGTGGTTTTCAAGAAGTAGAACAAATGAATTTATTTAAAGACATGGTTTGTTATCAAGAAGAAGTAAGAGATCCTTCAAGAATGGCTGAAGTTTTAAATAGAGTAATAGAAAAAGCAATTAGAGGTTCAGCACCAGCACAAATTAATGTTCCAAGAGATTATTGGTGTCAAGTGATTGATATAGACCTTCCGCCAATTGTCAGATTAGAAAGACAGGGTGGTGGAGCCGAAGCAATAGATAAGGCTGCAAAACTTTTATCAAATGCAAAATTTCCAGTAATTTTATCTGGAGCAGGTGTGGTTATTGGTGGAGCAATTGAGGAAACTAAAAAACTAGCTGAAAAACTTGATTCACCTGTTTGCTCAGGATATCAACATAATGATAGTTTTCCCGGAAGTCATCCGTTGGCTGTTGGACCACTAGGATATAATGGATCAAAAGCTGCGATGGAATTAATTTCTAAGGCTGATGTAGTTTTAGCTTTAGGAACAAGATTAAATCCTTTTTCAACTCTACCAGGTTATGGAATTGATTATTGGCCAAAAAAAGCAAGTATAATTCAAGTCGATATGAATCCAGATAGAATTGGATTAACTAAAAAAGTTACAGTTGGAATTAGTGGTGATGCAAAATTAGTTGCAACACAAATATTAGAAAAATTATCATCAAATGCAGGCGATACAGATAGACAAAAAAGAAAAGATTTAATTCACCAAACAAAATCAGCATGGTTACAAAAATTATCAAGTTTGGATCACGAAGATGATGATGAAGGAACAGTTTGGAACAAAGAAGCTAGAGAAAGAGACGCAGATAGAATGTCACCAAGACAAGCTTGGCGAGCTATTCAAGCTGGCATGCCAGAGGATGTAATTATTTCAAGTGATATTGGAAATAACTGCGCAATTGGCAATGCTTATCCAACATTTGAAAAGCCAAGAAAATATTTAGCGCCAGGTTTATTTGGTCCTTGTGGTTATGGTTTTCCGTCAATACTAGGTGCTAAAATTGGTTGTCCGGAAACACCTGTAATTGGTTTTGCGGGAGATGGAGCTTTTGGAATAAGTATGAACGAAATGAGTTCTTGCGCACGAGAGGAGTGGCCTGCAATTACAATGGTGATTTTTAGAAATTACCAATGGGGTGCAGAAAAAAGAAATACAACTCTTTGGTTTGATAATAATTTTGTTGGAACAGAACTCGATCCAGAATTAAGTTTTGCAAAAGTAGCAGAAGCCTGTGGTTTAAAAGGAGTTACTGTTAAGACTATGGAAGAGACTACAGCTGCCATTAAACAATCTTGTGCAGATCAAAAGAAAGGTATTACAACATTTATTGAAGTGATATTAAATCAAGAATTAGGTGAACCATTTAGAAGAGATGCTATGAAAAAACCAGTAAGAGTAGCTGGTATTAAAAAAGAAGATATGAAGAAACAGCCTTCTTTAATTTCATAAATTTAAATTTTAAAAATTCCTAATAGTCTATTTATGAACACCTTTTTTAGCAAAATCATCTAATTCTTTATTTAATTGTTTTGTTGATGATAAAAAACTGCAATTATATTTCTCTCTACCTTTAGCATGGGTCAATATTAAATTATTTTTATCAATTTTGCCCACATATCTTATCTCAAAAATGTTTGAGTTAACCTCTTTATAGTTCAAATTAAGAAACTTAATTTCGTCTGTTTTATCTATGAAATAACTTTGTACGTTATCTAAATTTTCAAAAAAAAAATAAAATGGGTAGCCTCTTATAGTTTCTTTTTTAGTCTCACATTTCATAGACTTTCCCACTATTTCATTGCCAAAAGAAATTGAAGAAAACATCACGCAAACTAATATTATAAAAAGTTTTTTCATTTTATAAATTCATATCAGGCCAGTCTTTGTCATTATATCTATCAAGTTCTTTTTTTGTGATTGGTCTAAACAATATCCACCCAATAACAATTACTAAAGCCAGTAGTATCAAAGTTTGCATGATTTAATTTATTACAGACATAGGATCTAGTCTAGTCTGAAACCAATTAACTCTAAAATCGAGATGCGGACCAGTTGATCTTCCGGTTGAACCAACAGTACCAATTATATCTCCTTGATTTATTTTATCTCCAACAGAAACCATTACATTCTCAAGATGTGAGTAAATAGTTGAAATACCATGACCATGATCCATAATTATTGTTCCACCAGTATAATAAAGATCATCTTCTGCCATAGTAACAATACCTGATCCAGATGACTTGATCATAGTTCCTTGTTTAGCAGCAATATCGATTCCATAGTGAGGCCATTTCGGTTTACCATTTAAAATTCTCTGGCTTCCATAGACGCCACTAATGATACCTTCAACAGGCATAATAAATTGATTTTTAAAAAAGGGTAAATCTGAGTTAATTGCTCTTGCTTCACCAATTTTATTATTTTCTTCTTTTATTCTTTTGTAAACAGACTCTGGAGGTGTGACTTTACTTTCTTCTAAACCATCTATTCTTTGAATATTATATTTTCTTTTAAGAACTTTCTTTATTATTTTATCTTTTTTTCCATCAATAATTTTTGTAATTGTTAAATCAAATTTTCTATCTCGATCGAGCCCAAAAACAAAAAAACCATCCTCTGATACTTTGACTTGTTTTTTATCTATTATAATTTTTGCTGATGGATTGGTCTGTCCAATAATGAAGTGTCCTTGTAGAAATTGTCCTGTAAATTCTATTGCTATTGAATATGTGGGTATAAAACAAAAAATTAAAAAAAATAATCTAGTTATTATCTTGCAGTCCATCCACCATCAACCAATAATGAGGTTCCTGTAATCATCGATGCAGCATCAGAGGCAAGAAAAACAGCTGCACTTGAAACATCGGAAAGTTCAGCAAATTTTCCTAATGGAATATTTCCTAATACTTCTTTTTTAAATTTTTTACTTTTTAGAAATTTTTTTGTCATTGGAGTAACTACAAATGTAGGACAAACTGTATTTACTCGTATGTTGTATTTTGCAAGATCAATAGACATACCTTTTGTTAATCCCTCTAAACCAAATTTTGTCATGTTGTATACACTTCGAATAGGACCCCCGACATGACCCATCTGTGATGACATATTGACAATCGAACCACCAATTTTTTTTCTATTTTTTGACTTTATCATCTTAAGAGCACACAGTTGAGCAAGGTTAAACGTTGCCATCGTATTAATCTTTACAAGATATTCCATGTTTTTAGTCTTCACTTTTGTAAAATGTTCAGGAATATTATTGCCAGCATTATTAATCAAAATATCTATTTTTGTTTGTTTATTAATAATGCCTTTAATTTCATTATAATTTGTGATGTCACATACATAAGATTTACATTTTGACTTTAATTTTTTAATCTTTTTTGAAACTTCATCTAGATCTTTTTTAGTTCTACTAATTATAATCAAATTTGCTCCTGCCTCTGCTAGAGCTATTGCACAAGCTCTTCCAAGCCCTTTGCCAGCACCAGTGACAACAGCCGTTTTATTCTTTAAATTATAATTTTTTAAATACATTATAAAAACAATATTTTAATATCTGTGTAAATCAATTCAATAGCAACAATTAATATTGCAATCAAACCTGCCCAAGCAATCCATTTATACTTCTTAATCCAATTTGATATTAAAGTTGCCGCAAATGCCATTAAGGCAATTGATAGAACCAAACCAAATACTAATAATCCATAATGATCTCCAGCTGCCCCCGCAACTCCTAAAACATTATCTAAGCTCATTGTAAAGTCTGCTAAGAGGATTGTCCAAATTGCTTTGAAAAAACTGGAATTATCAACTTTTATATCATCATGATTTTCAGAGCCTTTAATGACATCTACATATAATTTGTAGACAATATAAAGCAGAAGCAATCCTCCAAAAAGCCTTAGTCCAGTTATTTGAAGTAAATATGCAGTCAGTAAAGTTAAAATAATTCTTAAAACAACTGCACCACCAATTCCAAAAATAATAATTTTTCTTCTTTGTTCTAAAGGAAATTTTGATGCAACCATACCAATTATTATTGCATTGTCTCCTGCAAGAACTAAATCGATTAAAATAATTTGAGTTAATATGGTTAATTGTTCTGGTGTAAATAATTCAGCAAACATCAATGGGTAAGTATCATATCAGCACCTTTTTCTGCAATCATTATTGTAGGTGCATTGGTATTACCTGATGTAATATTTGGCATTATAGAAGCATCAATTACTCTTAAATTCTCAATTCCTTTTACTTTTAGTTTTTCATCAACTACAGCCATATCATCTTGACCCATTTTACATGTGCCAACCGGATGAAAAATTGTTTGTGCAAAATCTGAACCTGCTTTTACAAGTTCCTCATCATCATTAATGTCAATACCTGGTCTATATTCCTCAGGTTTATATTTTCTAAATGTTTCAGATTCCATGACAATTTTTCTTGTAAGTTTTAATCCTCTAGCTGCAATCATTCGGTCGTGATCAGTTGAGAGATAATTCATTTTTATTTTTGCATATGTTCTAGAGTCTTTATCTACAATACTCACATGGCCTCTACTTGTAGGTCTAATATTCGAAACGGTAGGTGTGAAAGCATGAAAATCATGATTTTTAGTTGCTCCTAGGGTGTCCATACTCATAGGTTGGACGTGCCATTGTAGATCTGGTAATTCTAATGAGGGATCACTTTTAGCAAACATACACATTTGGCTAGCTCCCATGGTCATTGGTCCACTTCGATTAAAAACATATTCCAGACCAATCATTAATTTTCCAAATAAACTATTAACCTTTTTATTTAGCGATTTAAGTCCTTGAATTTTATATATAGGTCTAAACATCAAGTGGTCTTGTAAATTTTCACCCACACCTTTTAATTCCTGTACTATATCTATACCTAAGTCTTTTAATTTTTGAGAATTTCCTATCCCAGAAGTTTGTAATATCTGAGGTGAACCTATTGAACCTGATGATAAAATTATTTCTTTATTACAAGTAAGTTTTTTAAGCTCATCACCTTGCCAGTATTCAATTCCTATTGCAGTTTTACCTTTGAAATTAATTTGTTTTACATGAGCATTAGTTATGGTTTTTAAATTTTGTCTGTTCTTTATTGGATTTAAATATCCAACTGATGTACTACATCTAAAGCCATCTTTTTCGGTAACTTGAAAATAACCACATCCATGATTGTTGCCTGTGTTAAAATCTTTTGTTTTGGGGATACCAAACTCTTCGGCAGCATTTTGAAATTCATTCAATAACGGTAATTGAATTCTTTGATCAGAAACTGATAGAGGCCCTCCAATACCATGAAATTCATCTTTTCCTCTCTCTTGGTTTTCTGCCTTTATAAAATATGGCAGAACATCATCCCAACCCCAACCAGTATTTCCTAATTGTCGCCAAATATCATAATCTCTGCTTTGTCCTCTAATATAAAGTAGTCCGTTGATGGAAGAGCTACCGCCTAAAGTTTTGCCTCTTGGATAACGGATTGATCTATTATTCATTGATGCATCAGGCTCGGTTTTATAACACCAATCAACAGAGGGGTTGTGCATGGTTTTAAAATATCCAACAGGAATATGTATCCATGGGTAATTATCTTTTCCACCAGCTTCTATTAATACGACTTTATTATTTGGATTTTCAGAAAGTCTGTTTGCTAGAACACATCCTGCAGAACCTGCTCCAATAATTACGTAATCAAAATTTTCCATCAATAGTTGAATCTTTTTTTAGTTTAAGTTTTTATTGTTTTTACACCTATATTTATCAATTGTCACTTGTGTCAGGTTTGTTTTTCTGATTGAATTAAACAAGTTAAATTTAACTAACAAGAGGATAAATAATGAAAAAAATCATTTCAATGTTATTTGCAACAATTTTAGTTCTTGGATTTACTTCAAGTGCTAATGCTGCAAAAACATTAAAGTGTCAAACTGTTCTTAACACTAAAGCAGATGAGGTAAAAATGTTAAAGGACTTTACTGACACAGTAACTGAATTAACGAGTGGTTCGTTAAAATTTGAAATATTACCAGCTGGTGCAGTTGTAGGAGTTAAAGAAACTCTAGATGCTGTTGATAAAGGTTTGATTGATTGTGGTTTCGCATGGACTCACTATTGGTCAGGTGATCACCCTGCGGCTATGTTATTTGGTTCGCCAGTAGCTGGTGGTGGAGTAGGTATCGACAATATCGCATTCCTATCATGGTTCCAATATGGTGGTGGTAAAGAGTTATACGACCAACTTTGGAAAGAAATGGGAAGAGATATCAAAGGATTTATGATTCAGCCAGTTGGTCCAGAAGCTTTAGGTTGGTTTCCAAAACCAATTAAAGATATGGCTGACTTTAGAAAATATAAGTTCAGAACTCCTCCAGGAATTCCAGGACAAACTTATAAAGACATTGGTATAGCGTCTGTTGCAATGGGTGGTGGAGATATTCTTCCAGCTCTTGAAGCAGGAACTATCGATGCTGCTGAGTGGTGCTGTCCAAAACCAGACTTAACATTTGGTTTTCAAAAAGTGTTAAAGCACTATTACTTACAAGGTTTACACCAAGTAGTCGTAAATGCTGACTTTTACATTACTGGAAAAACATATAATGCTATGAGTGCTCATGAGAAAAAGTCACTTGAAGTAGCTGCTAATGCTTCATTAGCAAAATCTTTAAGTTACAGAATCTATGAGAATGGTAAAGCTTTAAGAGAGCTAACTACTAAACATGGAGTAATTTTAGAAGATACACCTTCTGATTATTTCACAGAATATATGGCTGCAGCAAAAGCATCTTTAAATAAGAATGCTAAAGATAATAAATTTTTTAATGAAGTTTATACTTCAATGAAAAATTTTGCTGATGTTGCTGTTCCTTTCTGGAGTGGTGCTCAAATGTCTAATGCGAAGCTAGGAATGGCTCACGCAGCAACATTAAAGTAATCAGTAATCAATCTTGATTTTTTAGAGCGGACTTTTAAAGTCCGCTCTAATTTTTTTAACTAAAATTTTATGGCAGACGAACCTGGTAAACTAGATATCTCTGATGAAATGATTGCCGAAAGGCGGGGTGGATCAGGTAAAATGCCAACCGATATGCCATCATGGATGGCTAAATCTATTGTTAATATTGATAAATTTAGTAAGTGGATTGGTAGTATTGTTTGTTGGATACTGATGCCACTCATTTTTGCAATGACCTATGAAGTTCTTGCAAGAAAATTATTTTTAGCACCAACAATTTGGGCTTACGACATAAGCCGTTTTCTTTATGGCGCATTATTTATGCTTGGTGCAGGATATGCTCTTTCTAGAGGAGTGCATATAAGAGCTGATTTTTTATACAGAAATTTTAAAACTAAAACACAAGGTCTTATTGATTTCTGGTTATATCTTTTATTTTATTTTCCAGGACTAATTGTTTTTCTTTATATGACCATAGGTTTTGTTGAAGAGTCAATTAGAAGAGGTGAACGAGGGATGGATACTACTTGGATGCCTTATATGTGGCCTATTAAAACGTGTTTGTTACTTGGAATTATTTTTTTATTAATTCAAGGTTTTTCAGAATTACTTAAAAGTTATTGGGCAGCTAAAAAAGGTGAGTGGCCAGGAGAGAAAAAATGATAGCAGAATTCATTGATCCGGCTATTTTAGGTTTCATTTTAGTTGGCGTGATGCTATTTGCAATATTTATAGGGTTTCCCATTTCATTCACTTTAATATTTCTAGGATTTGTATTTGGTTATCTTGGATTTGGAAAATTAGTTTTTTATTTAATGACCCTTCAATTTTCAATGGTCATGACCGAACAAACTCTCGCCGCCGTCCCGCTCTTTGTTTTTATGGGAATTATGATGGAACAAGCTGGATTGATGGAAAGGTTGTTTTCAGCATTTCAAATGATGCTAGCAAAAGTTAAGGGGTCTTTATATTACGCAGTTTTATTCGTTTCAGTTATATTTGCTGCTGCAACAGGAATTGTTGGTGCATCGGTGACAATTCTTGGAATTATGGCTGCCAAATCAATGAATAGATCTGGTTATGACGTAAAACTTGCTGCAGGCACTATTACCGCTGGGGGTACTTTAGGAATTTTAATTCCACCAAGTATTATGCTTGTTGTAATGGGACCTATTATGGAAATTCCAGTTATTGATTTGTTTGCAGCTGCAATCTTACCAGGAATTCTTCTTGCGAGTTTGTATGCAGCTTACACAACAATAAGATGCATGATTAATCCAAAACTTGGACCTGTTTTACCTGATGATATGAGAGCTGCGAGTATGAAAGAGGTATGGATAGAATTTTTCCTAGGTTTAGTTCCTCCAGCTGCTTTAGTATTTGCTGCATTAGGTAGTATCTTATTTGGATTTGCAACCCCAACAGAGGCAGCGGGCTGTGGAGCAATGGGTGCTTTACTACTTTCATTGGCATATAAAAAATTAACTCTTTCAAAACTTCAAGAAGCATTAGTGAAAACATTAGAGATCACAGCTTTAATAATGGTTTTAGTTGCAGCATCAAATTTTTTTGGTGCGGTTTTTGCAAGATTAGGAACTCCAACTCTTTTAACTGAGTTTTTATTAGGCTTAGAAATGAACAAGTATTTAATTCTAGCTATGATAATGGTAATGATTTTTTTATTGGGTTGGCCATTAGAATGGGTACCGATTGTAATGATTATTATTCCAATAATTTTACCACTAGTAGAGGCATTAGGATTTAATTTAACTTGGTTTGCAATTTTAGTTGCCGTTAATTTACAAACCGCATGGCTCTCACCTCCGGTAGCACTCTCAGCTTATTTTTTAAAAGGGGTTGTTCCTGAATGGGATTTAAAAGATATTTATTATGGAATGATGCAGTTTATGGTCCTTCAAGTAATAGGATTAGTTTTGATCATAATATTTCCTAAAATTGCACTTTGGTTACCGACTCTCTTATATGGACAGTAGAATATTAAAGTTTTATATTGTCTAAGTGAGTCAGCAAAAAACAAAAAAAACTCTCATTAACTGGGATTTAGTAACTGTAAACCCTAACAATAAAACTTGGGACTGGAAGGACTTATTTTGTTTTTGGGGGGTTAATATTCAAAGTGTTATTGGATTTTCACTAATTGCATCTTTGTACTTAATTTATAATTTAAATACTGCTGTAGTTCTTTTTGGAACAATTTTAGGAACTTTTTTGGTTTATATATTTTCCAACTTAATTGGAAAACCATCACAGAAATTTGGATTACCATTTGTTGTTTTATTAAGATCATCATTAGGATTTAGAGGCGCCCAATTTTTTGGGTTGTTGAGAAGTATTGTTGGAATATTTATGTTTGGTATTCAAACATACTTTTTATCAAAGGCGATTGGTTTCTTAATTCGGGTTTTAATGTACTCTGTAGATAATTCAATTTTACAAAAAGAAATTTTATTAGTTTTTTTCATAGGATTAAACATTATCGATTGGGCTGCTATATTGATTTCAATTATACTGCAAACTTACTTATTTAGTGTTGGAATGAATTATAACAAAAAATTAATTAAGTTTTCTGCATTTACTATATACGCTGCAATGATAATGTTTTTCTTTATTGTTTTATTATCCGATGTAAAACTGACTGCTCAATCTTTCGTAGATGTTTTAGATTTTCAAAATATCTTTAATCCAAATAATGTTGGTCCAATAATTACAGTTGCAGGGACTACATTTACCTTTTTTTCAATTATAATTTTATCATTTGGTGATTTTTCTAGATACGTTAAAAATGAACAAGAGCTAAAAAAAGGTAATTTAAGCTTAATTTTAAATCTAATAATTTTTTCATTTTTTGCATTATTTATTGTTACAGGTGCTGATGCATTTCAAAATTTAAATGAACAAAATGTAGAGATGATTTTAACTAACCCAACAGATATAATTGGAAAATTAGATAATATTCTTTTGGTTTCTTTAGCCTTGATTTTTATTATTATTGCTTCTGCATCAACAAATTTGATAGCAAACTTTGTTCCCTCTCAATATACTTTAATTAATTTTGATCCCTCATCTTTTTCTTTAAAAAGCGCTAGTTATGTAATTGCTATTTTTGGATTTATTATAGGAGTTTTTTGGTTAACTTTTTTAAGCCAAGTCGGAGTATTATCTTATATAGATACGATTGGTGCTTTTTTTGGTCCTCTATTCGGATTAATGATTACTGATTTTTATATGATTAAAAAAGGAAAACTAGAAAACAAAGATATATACTCACTTGAAACTAATGGCACTTATTATTATTCGGGAGGATGGCACCTTAAAGGAGTTTATTCTTTAATATTAGGATTTATTTTTTCTGCTTCAACAATTTGGAATACAAATTTTATGTTTTTACAATCTTACTCATGGATTATTGGTGCTTTTGTAGCAGCTTTTGTTTATTACCTCTTAACTAGAGAGTAGTTTTATGGATAAAATTTCTTTTGATTTTAAAGGGAGAACTGCAATTGTAACTGGCGGTGCACAAGGCTTTGGTTTAGACATTACTAAAAGATTGATAAGGTCGGGTGCGAGTGTAATTATCTGGGACAATGATCAGAAAATGGTCGAAAAAGCAACTAAAGATATTAAAAGTCCCAATTTAAGTTTTCATATTGTCGATATTTCAAATTACTCAAAAGTTGAAGAATGTGTGCAAGAAATCACTAAACAAAAAAATATTGATATATTAATTAATAATGCTGGTATTACTGGTCCAACAGCTACTTTATGGGAATATGATATTGAGATGTGGAAAAAGGTTGTTGATATAAATTTAATGGGTACTTTTAATTGTTGTCGAACAATTGTACCGAATATGATCAAAAATAATTATGGCAGGATAGTTAATGTGGCTTCAGTAGCAGGTAAAGATGGCAATGCAAACGCTAGCGCTTATAGCGTTGGAAAAGCTGGAGCAATTGGATTAACAAAATCATTAGGTAAAGAGCTTGCTGATAAGAATATAGCAGTAAATGCTGTTACTCCTGCAGGTGCTAAAACTAGAATTTTGGACCAAATGACTAAAGAACATGTCCAAAGAATGTTATCAAAAGTGCCAAGAGGACGATTTCTTGAGGTTGAGGAGTTTACCTCTTTAGTCTGCTGGTTATCTTCAGAGGAAAATACATTCTCAACCGCTGCAGTTTTTGATATCAGTGGGGGTCGTTCGACCTATTAATTTCGTGGCTTTGTTTCTACTATTTTAGTTTGATTGACTTTAGCTCTGCTAAATTTAACATCTTTTGACATAACTGGAGCAAAAATCATAATTGACCAGTAAATTAACAAAATAAAAATGGAAATTGTCTTCATAATTAATATATACGAATAGAAATTGATTTTTGATTGTTTAAATTTTGTCAAAATAATGTATTAACAATTTTTTTTAAAAACTTATGAAAATAATTTTTAAACTTTTAATCAGCCTCTTTTTATTTATTGAGATTGGTGTAGCTAGTGAAATAAAAGTATTTGAATTTACTGAAGCTGAACTTTCACAGCTTGAGGTCAGAAAGGTGAGGGGTGCGGACAATAAGACAAATTATTCGGTTGGATCTAATGAAAATGGCAATTTTCTAAAATCTGTTGCAGATAATGCTGCCTCTGGTTTAGGAAAAGAGGTGAAAATTGACCTTAATAAGACACCTTTTATTAATATTACGTGGAAAGTAGAAAAAGATTTATCTGGGATAAAAGAAAATACAAAAAAAGGACATGATTTTGCAGCAAGAGTATTTGCAGTAAAAAAGACCGGTGCAACACCGCTTTCTAATAGGGCAATAAATTATGTCTTTTCAAGTAACAACGAAATTGGATTTAGTTCACCAAGCCCTTATACCAAAAAATCAATAGATAATGTTTTATCTACAACCAAAAATAATCTCAATCAGTGGGTTACTGTTAAAGCAAATGTCAAAGAAGATTTTAAAAAATTCCACGATTTAGATGTTAATGAATTAGATGGGTTAGCTATAATGTCTGATACCGATAATTCTAAAATGAAAGCTATAGCTTATTTTCAAAATATCTATTTTTCGGCAAATTAGATGATTATTTGATATAATTTTTTATGCATGAAAATTTTTTTCACAAATTAAAAGTTTATTATGAAGATACAGACTCTGGTGGAGTAGTTTATTATGCTAATTATTTAAAGTACTTAGAAAGAGCAAGAACAGAGGCTCTTTTTTCAATAGGTTTTAGTAATAAGAAAGTTAAAGAACAATTTGGTTCATTAATAATCGTCAAGTCTTGTAACATTGAATATAAAAAAACAGCTTTTTTAGAAGATGAATTAACTATTAGATCTTTTGTTAAATCTATAACTAAAACCTCTTTCTTTATGAACCAAATTATTACAAGAGGTGAAGATAATATAGTTGAAGCACAAGTTCATTTAGTTTTCATAAATAAAGATGGTAAGCCAGTTAAAATTCCTGAAGATATATACTCAAAATTTAAACCTTATTTTTGTGACACAATTAAAGTGTAGAAAATTTTTTCGCTTTTTTAAACAAACTGTTAATCATTAAAGGTGTTACAACTTTAGTATTAACATTTCTAGGGCTAGGATGATAGCAAGCAATTAATATTTTATTATCGGGTAGTAAATATTTTTTTCCGTGTTTAAATTCAAATTTTTTATTCATATTAAATCTCTTTTTGTAAATTTTTAGACAATTATCAAAAGCAACTTTACCTAACGCTACAATTACTTTTAGTTTTTTTAATTGATCTAATTCATTAATAAAATAATTAGAACATTTTATTAATTCACTATTTTTTGGTTTATCTCCTGGAGGAACACACTTGAGTATATTAGTTATATAAGTCGATTTTAATTTTAATCCATCATTTCTATTTTTTGAGAAATCTTGATTTGATATATTCACTTTATGGAGACTTTTAAATAAAAAATCCCCTGATTTATCTCCAGTAAAAGCTCTGCCTGTTCTAGTTCCTCCATGTGCTGCAGGCGCTAAACCTATAATCATTAATTTTGCATTGACGTCACCAAAACCAGTAACAGGCTTTCCCCAATACTTTTCATTTATGTTTTGTTTCCGTTTTTCTAATGAAATTTTTTTTATGAAATTAAATAAACGTGGACATTTTTTACATTTAATTATTGTGTTATTTAATTTTTTGAATTTAATGCTCATTGATGAAATTACTTAAGATAATAATAATATTTTTCACTTTAACAATTGAAATAAATGCAGATACCGAAAAAGAAATTATAAACAATCTTCAAAAAGGAGGTAATTTAATTTTTATCAGACATGCTTATGCCCCCGGTAATGGTGATCCAGAAAATTTTGATATCAATAATTGTGAGACGCAAAGAAATTTGAGTCAATCAGGAAGATTGCAATCAAAAAAAATTGGAAATTTTTTTAAAGAAAACGATATTCCTATTAAATTAGTAATTTCAAGTGAATGGTGCAGATGTAAGGAAACGGCTTTGATTGCTTTTAAAAATTATGAAACAGAAAATTTTCTTAATTCTTTTTACAGCGCAAAATTTGCAAAGAATAGAAAAATGCAAATGGAAAAGCTTAAAGATTATGTAAAAAAATGGAATGGTGATAAAAATTTAGTGTTAGTCACTCATTATGTAGTAATATTAGAAGCTCTTAATTATGCACCAAGTTCAGGAGAAATTGTAATTGCTGATAAAAATTTAAAAAAGTTGAATAGTGTAGAAATTGATTATTAAAGATTATGTCCTCAAAGAGAGCAATGAAACAAGCACAAAAACAAGCTTATGCAAGACACAGAAGTAACATTACTCGTAGTCGATTTGGTCAAAAAAAAAGAAACTTTACAAAGAAAAACAAAAAAAATTAACTTTCACTATCAAATTTTTCTACTTTTTTACATGTAGAAATTTTAGAAATTCCCTCTTCATTATTTAAAACAGTTTTCATATAAACCTCTTGTTTGCCTTTTTCAAAAAGTATTTGAGTATAAAATTGTGGATATCCATGTTTGTGAGTTAAAATTTTTCCATTTTCCTCGTAAATATTTCTTACATATGAGTTAGATTTTTTTACACTAAGGTCTGTTAATCTGTATTTTTGATAAGTTTTTTCTTTGTACACATAATTTCTGACCATGATCAATTCATTCAAATTAAGTATGTATTCATTTTTTAAAAACTCATCTTGTTTGTCGTCACAAGAACTCATTACTATGATCTCAGATTTTAAACTTTGGATAGGTGAAATGAGTAATAAAAAAATGATAAAATATTTAACTTTTTTCATGTTTGTCAGCTAAAAATAAACTTATTAAAAATATAGCTGTCCAGCCCAGTCCCAAAAGACCTTTGTATACATTGGTGTCTGCACTCCATATTTTTAGAAACAAAGCTCCAAAGACAAGGCCAATTATGTAAATTATTAATACAATTGTAGTTCTACTCATTTTTTAAATTTTTTTTAAAAAGAGAAATACCATTTTCAATTTTGTATGTATAGGACTCTTCAAAACTTTCTAATTGCCATCCAGACAATCTAGCTTTAATTATTTTAAGATTTTCTATTTTCCATTGATCTGAAGTATCCTCTTGTTTCCAAATTTTTTTTTCTTCATTATTTCTGCCACAGCCATAACAATATCCAGTTTTAGGATCAGTTTTACAAATACTTATACATGGCGATACAATCATAATTATCATTATAGAGGAAAAATTATAAATTTTACAACAAATGTCGTTGGACAAATAGTTTCAATAATATATAAAACTTCAAGATTTGTGGGGCGATGGCGGAATTGGTAGACGCGTCGGTCTTAGGAACCGATAGAGCAATCTGTGAAGGTTCGAGTCCTTTTCGCCCTACCATCAATAGATTATGAAAGTAACAATAGAAAATAAAAAAGGTTTAAATAAAGACCTAAAAGTATTCATTGATAAAAAAACTATGAGTACTCATATGGACCAAAGGTATGAAGAAATCAAAGAAACTGTAAACCTTAAAGGTTTTAGACCTGGAAAAGTACCAAAGGAAATTTTAAAAAGACAATTTGGAAAAGCAGTTTTTGGTGAAGTCTTAGATAAAGTTATAAAAGATACTTCAACTAAAGCATTGCAAGAAAATAATATCAAACCTGCAGGTCAACCTAAGTTAGATTTAAAAACTTATGGAGAAGATAAAGATCTTGAATATATTATTTCAGTAACTGAGCTTCCAAAGGTTGAAGTAAAACCAATAGAAAATATTAAGTTTGATGAGTATTCAGTAAAAATAGATGAAAGTGAGGCTGATAAAAGAATAAAAGAAATAGCAAAAAATCAACCAAACTTTAAAGAAGCTCCAAAAGATACAATTGCAAAAGAAGGTGATTTGGTTGCCTTTGATTATAGTGCCACTATTGATGACAAGCCATTTAAAGGTGGTGAAGGTAAAAATACACAATTAACTTTGGGTAAAGATTTATTTTTAAAAGGTTTTGATAAACAATTAATGGGTGTCAAAGTAGGTGATGAAAAGATTGTTGAAGCTACTTTACCTGAAAACTTTCCTGAAAAAGAATTAGTAAATAAAAAAGCAAAATTTAAATGCAAAATAACAATATTAAAAAATCCTGAACCTGTAAAAATTGATGATGGGTTTGCAAAAAATTTTGGTGCTAAAGATTTGAAAGACCTAAAATCTTTAATTTCAAAACAAATAAATGATGAGTATAAAAATTCTCTTGAACGTTTCTCTAAAAATCAAATTTTAAAAGAGATAGAAAAATTTAAGATTACTGAAATTCCTGAAAATCTGATTGATGAAGAAGTAAAGATTCTTTCTCAAGGAATGTCTGAAGAAGATGCAAAAAAAAGTAGGAAAAATTTTGAAGAAATAGCAAAAAAGAGAATTAAAGTTGGATTAGTTTTAAATGAATTTGGTGAGCAAAATCAAATCAAAGTAACAGAACAGGAACTGCAAGCTGAAGTTCAAAAACAAATTAGAATGATGCCAGGCCAAGAGAAGATGGTCATGGATTTTTATCAAAAAAATCCTTCAGCATTATCTAGCTTGAGAGGCACAGTCTACGAAGAAAAAATTTTAAAATTAATTAAAGAAAAAGCAAAACCAAACAAGAAAGAAGTTTCAAAAGAAGAAGCAGAAAAAATTTTAAAACAATCTCAAATGCAAGAATATAGTCATTCCAATGAAGGCAAAGAAAAAACTGAAAAGAAGGTTGAGGCTAAAAAAACTTCAACGAACAAAACTAAAACAAAAACCACAAAATTAAAGTCACCTGCCAAAAAAACAAAAAAAGTTAGCAAAAAGTAATCTCAAGTTGTATAAGTAAAGCGAATCAACTTATGACAAATAAAATATCAGAACATATGAGCACTTTAGTACCTATGGTTGTTGAACAATCAAGTAAGGGAGAAAGAGCATATGATATTTACTCTAGACTATTAAAGGAGAGAATAATTTTTCTAACAGGTCAAATTAACGATAATGTCGCTTCTCTAGTTACTGCTCAACTTTTATTTTTGGAGGCAGAAGATCCTAAAAAAGAAATTTATTTATATATAAATAGTCCTGGGGGGTTAGTAACTGCGGGTCTTGGGATCTACGATACAATGCAATATGTAAAACCAGATATTTCCACATTATGTATCGGTCAAGCAGCGTCAATGGGATCATTTTTACTTTCAGCTGGAAAAAAAGGTAAAAGATTTTCATTACCGAATTCGAGAATAATGGTTCATCAACCATCTGCTGGTTTTCAAGGACAAGCAACTGATATTGAGATTCATGCTAATGAAGTTTTATCTTTAAAAAAAAGATTGAATGAAATTTATTCAAAACATACAGGTAAATCAGTAGATGAAATCAAATCTGCTCTAGAAAGAGATAACTTCATGACAGCTGATGCTGCAAAGTCATTTGGGTTGATAGATGAAGTGGTAGAAAAAAGATCTTAATACACAAGATATTGACATCAAATTATTAGAAACTTGATTAACATTAGTCTCTTATAATAAAGTAATTAAATTGATTCGTTATAAAAACTATGAATACAAATAACAAAAATATTTTATATTGTTCCTTCTGCGGAAAGAGTCAACACGAAGTTAGAAAACTTATTGCAGGCCCAACTGTTTTTATCTGTGATGAGTGTGTTGAACTTTGTATGGATATCATCAAAGAGGAGAGCAAAGATACTTTTGTAAAACATCAAGATGGGTTACCTTCACCAAAAGAAATTTGTTCAGTTTTAGATGATTATGTAATTGGACAATCACATGCAAAAAAAGTTTTATCTGTAGCAGTTCATAATCATTACAAAAGACTTAATTATGAGAATAAAACAAGTAAAAATGTAGAACTTGCTAAATCAAATATTCTATTAGTTGGACCAACTGGATGTGGAAAAACTTTACTAGCACAAACATTGGCCAGAATTTTGGATGTTCCATTTACAATGGCTGATGCAACCACATTAACTGAGGCAGGTTATGTTGGTGAAGATGTTGAAAATATTATTCTAAAGTTATTACAAGCTGCAGACTATAATGTTGAAAAAGCACAACGTGGAATTGTTTACATAGATGAGGTTGATAAAATTAGCAGAAAATCTGAGAACCCATCTATAACTAGAGATGTTTCAGGTGAAGGTGTACAACAAGCGCTTTTAAAAATTATGGAAGGGACAATTGCTAGTGTTCCACCACAAGGTGGAAGAAAACATCCTCAGCAAGAATTTTTACAAGTTGATACAACAAATATTTTATTTATTTGTGGTGGTGCGTTTGCAGGATTAGATAAGATTATATCACAAAGAGACAAAGGAACCTCAATTGGTTTTGGTGCTGATGTAAAAAATACACAAGATAAAAAGACTGGTGAATGGATGAAAGGTTTAGAACCTGAAGATTTGTTAAGATATGGACTTATCCCAGAATTTATTGGACGATTACCGATGATTGCTACTCTAGAAGATTTAGACGAAAAATCTTTAATTAAAATATTACAAGAACCAAAAAATTCTTTAACAAAACAATATCAGGAATTATTTAAATTAGATGGTGCAAAACTAAGTTTTAAAGAAAGCGCATTAAAAGAAATTGCCCTTAAAGCAATTAGAAAAAAAACAGGAGCAAGGGGTTTAAGATCAATTTTGGAAAATATTTTACTTAAGACGATGTATGATTTACCTAGTCAAGAAAATATAAAAGAGGTCATAGTTGATGCTGCATCTGTAAAAGGGCAATCACAACCAATAATAGTTCATTCAGAATCGGACGATAAATCTAAGCCCAGCAAGACCTCAGCGGCGTAATATCCTTAATAAATAAGAAAAAGGTATTGCAATATAATTTATAATATCCATATTCTTACTCATGGACGTTAAAATTTCATTACCTTTATTACCGCTAAGAGACATAGTGGTGTTTCCAAGTATGGTAATACCTTTATTCGTAGGTAGAGATAAATCTATCTCTGCTCTTAATGAAGTAATGAAAAAAGATAAAAAGATTATTTTAGTAACTCAAAAAAACTCAGAAATAGATGATCCAAAAAAGACAGATATTTTTATGTATGGTTGCGAGGGTAATATTCTTCAACTTTTAAAATTACCAGATGGAACTGTCAAAGTTTTAGTTGAAGGTATAAAAAGAGTTAAGATTTTAGACTTTAAAGACAATGAAAAATTCATTACTTGTGAATTTACTCACTATAATGACATTTTAACTAAAGATGAAGATCTATATCCCTTAGCAGCGACGGCTTTAAGAAGATTAGAAAAGTTAACATCGATTAATAAAAAAATTTCTAATGAAACTATTAATTCTATCAAACAATTAAAAGACCCTTCTCAGATTGCTGATAATATTGCATCTCATATAACTGCAACAATTTCAGAGAAACAACAAATTTTTGAGACCATAGACGTTAAGAAAAGATTAAATGCGATAATTAAGATAATGGAGAATGAGACAAGCATAATTGGTGTTGAAAAAAGAATTCGTGGCAGAGTTAAAACGCAAATGGAAAAAACTCAAAGAGAATATTATTTAAATGAACAACTCAAAGCTATTCAAAAAGAATTAGGTGAAATTGAAGACGGAAAAGATGAAAATACTAGCCTTAATAAAGCAATAATTAAAGCGAGAATGCCTAAAGAGGTTGAAAAAAAATGCTTACAAGAATTAAAAAAATTAAAAAATATGAGTCCAATGTCAGCTGAGGCAACAGTTGTAAGAAATTATTTGGATTGGATGACTGAATTACCATGGCATAAAAAAAGTGCTGTAGATATTGATCTTAAAAAAGCTTTAGAAATTTTAGATAAAGATCATTTTGGTCTAGAAAAAGTAAAAGAGAGAATTATTGAATTTTTAGCTGTTCAAAAAAGAATGGAAAAAATCAAAGGCCCTATATTATGTTTAGTTGGCCCTCCTGGTGTTGGTAAAACATCATTAGGAAAATCAATAGCAAAAGCTACTAACAGAGAATTTGTAAGAATGTCAGTTGGTGGTATGAGAGATGAAGCGGAAATAAGGGGACACAGAAGAACATACATAGGTTCTCTACCTGGTAAAATAATCCAAATGATGAAAAAAGCTGGAACAAAAAATCCATTAATTCTTTTAGACGAGATTGATAAAATTGGTAATGATTATCGAGGTGACCCATCTTCAGCATTATTGGAAGCATTAGATCCAGAGCAAAATACAACTTTTAACGATCATTATCTTGAAGTTGATTATGATTTATCTGATGTTATGTTTGTCACGACAGCTAACACTTTAAATATTCTTCCACCTTTATTAGATAGAATGGAAGTTATAAGACTCGCAGGCTATACAGAAGATGAAAAAATAAATATTGCAAACAAATATTTATTACCAAAACAAATTAAAGATAATGGTGTTAAAGAAAAAGAGATGAGTTTACAAAATGACATTATCCAAGAAATTATAAGAAGTTACACAAAGGAATCTGGTGTTAGAAATCTAGAGAGAGAAATTTCTAAAGTTGCTAGAAAAGTAGTTAAGAAAGTTGTTTCTGGAGAGGAAAAAGAAGTCAAGATTAATAAAGAAAATTTGTCAGATTTTCTAGGTGTTCCCAAGTTTAAATCAGGTGAATTGGAAACTGAAAATAGAGTAGGAATAGTTACTGGATTGGCATGGACTGAATATGGTGGAGAAATTTTAAAAATTGAAACTGCTACAATGCCTGGAAAAGGAAGAATGCAGATAACAGGTAAGCTTGGAGATGTAATGCAAGAGTCAGTAAAAGCTGCAAAATCTTTTGTTAGATCTAAATGCTTAGAATATGGAATAATACCTCCATTGTTTGAGAAAAAAGATTTTCATATTCACGTTCCAGAAGGTGCTACACCAAAAGATGGTCCATCTGCAGGTATTGGAATGGTTACTTCCATAGTATCTTCTATAACAAATATCCCAGTTAAAAGAGACGTTGCAATGACAGGTGAGGTTACTTTAACAGGTCAAGTATTGCCAATTGGTGGCTTAAAAGAAAAACTTATTGCAGCGCATAGAGCAGGAATCAAAGAGGTCTTAATTCCAAAAGAAAATGAAAAAGATTTAGTTGATATGCCAAAAAAAATAATTGATGAAATTAAAATAACTCCCGTTGAGTATGCTGATGAAGTTTTAAAGATCGCTTTAACTAAAGAACTTAAAAAAACAGAGTGGGTTGAAGTTGATATTTCTAAAAAAGACGACAAGTCTCAAGCAAGCATTCAATAAAAAATTTATTTATGGAATTGTATATAATTTTATTAATCGTAATTTTTGTCACTTATTATTTAACAAGACCAACATCGAAAAGAGAGAAAGATAATTTTAACTCTAAAAATAATTGGAGAGGTGGTTTTTAAAAAAATTATCTTTTATTTATAACAACTAATTAATCTTGACCTTATTTTACTAAAAGATATAACCAACATTTTGGTTTTGGGCGGTTAGCTCAGTTGGTAGAGCATCTCGTTTACACCGAGGGGGTCAAAGGTTCGAGTCCTTTACTGCCCACCAAAAGAATCAAAAGTGGGGGTGTAGCTCAGTTGGTTAGAGCGATCGCCTGTCACGCGATAGGTCGAGGGTTCGAGTCCCTTCACTCCCGCCACTTATTTAATTTAAAGCTGATAATCGTTATCAAATTAGCTGTATATTTTGAATAATGTGACCTAACACCACTTCATCTGGCTTTAAAAAATGATATATATTCCACCATGACAGCGGAATTTTTAAAAGATTATTTACCTATAATATTATTCCTAATTATAGCTTTAGGACTTAGTGGTGCCTTTATAGTAATTAATTTTATCTTATCTCCAAAAAATCCAGATCCAGAAAAGTTATCAGCTTATGAATGTGGATTTGAACCATTCCAAGATTCAAGAATGGAATTTGATGTGAGGTTTTATTTAGTTGCAATTTTATTTATTATTTTTGATCTTGAAATTGCATTTTTATTTCCGTGGGCAATTTCTTTAGGAAATATTGGAATCTTGGGTTTTACGTCAATGATGATTTTTTTATTCATACTTACAATTGGATTTATTTATGAATGGAAAAAAGGTGCATTAGACTGGGAATAAAATTTTTTTAAATGAATAATAAATTAGATCAAGTACCTGATGAATTTAAACAACTTGCTGAAGATTTTGGCAAGAATGGATTTATAACTACTTCATTAGAAAATTTAGTAAATTGGTCAAGATCTGGATCTTTGCATTGGATGACTTTTGGTCTAGCTTGCTGTGCGGTTGAAATGATGCAAACAGCTATGCCAAGATATGATCTTGAGAGGTTTGGTGCTGCTCCAAGGGGATCACCTAGACAATCTGATGTTATGATTGTTGCAGGTACTTTAACAAATAAGATGGCACCAGCATTAAGAAAAGTTTATGATCAAATGCCAGAACCAAGATATGTTATATCAATGGGAAGTTGTGCTAATGGTGGAGGTTACTATCATTATTCATATTCTGTTGTAAGAGGTTGTGATCGTATTGTGCCCGTTGATGTTTATGTACCAGGTTGTCCACCTTCCGCTGAAGCATTGTTATATGGAATAATGCAATTACAAAAAAAAATTAGAAATAAAGGATCTTTTAATAGGTAAAATGAATAATTTAATTGATTTAGAGAAAAAGATAAATTCAGAGCTTACGACAAAAATTAATAAGACTTCAATCAAACATAATCAAATTTATGTTGAAATTGATAAAGAAGATTTAATTGATGTCGTTTTATTTATAAAAACAAACAAAGATACTAAGTTTAGACAGCTTATTGATATTACAGTTGTAGATTATCCTGAAGAAATTCAAAGATTTAAAATTGTGTATTTATTCTTAAGTCACGAGTTTAACCATAGAATGATCCTAAGTTATTTTATCAATGAAAATGAGCTAATCTCTTCTTTAACAACTGTATTTCCATCAGCAAATTGGATGGAAAGAGAAGTTTTTGATATGTATGGTGTAAACTTTAAAAATCATCCTGATTTAAGAAGAATTTTGACTGACTATGGTTTTGAAGGTCATCCATTAAGAAAAGATTTTCCTTTGACTGGCCATTCTGAAGTTAGATATAGCGAAGAGAAAAAAAAAGTTATCAATGAACCTGTAAAACTAGAACAAAATTATAGAAATTTTGATTATCAAAGTCCTTGGGAAGGAACAAAATATATAAAAGAAATATCAGAAACTAATGACAAAAAAAATTAAAAATCTAAATTTGAATTTTGGCCCACAACATCCAGCTGCCCATGGTGTGTTAAGACTAATTCTTGAACTGGATGGTGAGGTTGTAGAAAAAGCAGACCCGCATATTGGTTTATTACATCGAGGAACAGAAAAATTAATTGAAAATAAAACATATATGCAAGCTGTCCCATATTTTGATCGACTTGATTATGTTGCTCCCATGAACCAAGAACATGCTTTTGCCTTAGCTATAGAAAAAATTCTAGATATCGATGTTCCAATAAGAGCACAATATATAAGAGTTATGTTTTGCGAAATCGGAAGAATATTAAGTCATATATTAAATGTTACTACTCAAGCTTTAGATGTGGGTGCATTAACACCATCATTATGGGGATTTGAGGAAAGAGAGACATTAATGACTTTTTACGAACGAGCATCTGGATCAAGATTACACGCTAATTATTTTAGAGCTGGTGGTGTTCATCAAGATTTACCAGTTGGTTTAGAAAATGATATAGCGAAATTTTGTGAAACTTTCCCAAAAATAATAAATGATCTCGAGAATCTTTTAACTGATAATAGAATATTTAAGCAAAGAAATGTAGATATTGGAGTGGTAACCAAAGATGATGCGTTAGATTACTCGTTTAGTGGTGTAATGATTAGAGGTTCAGGGATCCCTTGGGATTTAAGAAAATCTCAACCCTATGATTGCTATGATCAATTAGAATTTAAAATTCCAGTAGGTAAAAATGGTGACTGTTACGATCGATACTTATGTAGAATTGAGGAAATGAAAGAAAGTGTATCCATTATAAAACAATGTTTAGCGAGGATGGAAAAAGGTCCAATTAAAACTTTTGATGGTAAAATATCTCCACCATCTAAATCAGAAATAAAACAATCTATGGAAGCATTAATACATCACTTTAAACTATTTACTGAGGGATATCGTGTACCAAAGGATGAAATTTATACTGCTGTCGAAGCACCTAAGGGTGAATTTGGTGTTTATTTAATCTCAGATGGATCAAGTAAACCTTACAAGTGTAAGATTAGAGCGCCAGGATTTTCACATTTACAATCAATGGATTATTTAATTAAGGGCCATATGTTAGCGGATGTACCTGCTGTTCTTGGTTCACTTGATATAGTTTTTGGGGAGGTCGATAGATGAGTTTAAGAAGACCTGCAAAAAACCAACCTGAAAATTTTGAATTTAACGCTTCTTCATTAGAGGCAGCAAAGAGTATTGTTGCCAAATATCCAGAAGGTAAACAACAAAGTGCTGTGATGGCATTGTTATATTTAGCTCAAAAACAAAATGATAACTGGATACCATTAGCTGCAATGAAACACATCGCAAAATTTTTAGATATGCCATACATAAAAGTATATGAAGTTGCTACTTTCTATAGCATGTATAATTTATCACCTGTTGGTAAGTATTTTGTTCAAGTGTGTACCACAACTCCATGCATGATAAGAGGGGCAAATAAATTAGTCGAGGCATGTAAAGAAAAAATTTCAGAACATGAATCAGCACTTTCAAATGATAAAAATTGTTCATGGATGGAAGTTGAGTGTCTTGGCGCATGTGTCAATGCCCCGATGATGCAAATTAATGATGACTACTATGAGGATCTTGATAAAGAAAAAACTTTAAAAATTTTGGACAAAATTTTAAATGGAGAAAAACCAACACCTGGCTCCTATAGAGGAAGAATAAATAATGAACCAGAAAATAATAGAAAAACATTAATGGATCTAAAAAATGCTTAAGGATCAAGACAGAATTTTTCAAAACTTATACAATGATTTGGGACCTGATCTAACTTCATCTCAAAAAAGAGGTGATTGGGTAAATACTAAAGAAATAACAGATAAGGGTAGAGACTGGATTATAAATGAAATTAAAGATTCTCAACTTAGAGGAAGAGGTGGTGCGGGTTTTCCAACAGGTCTAAAATGGTCCTTTGCACCCAAGGAAGTCGGCTCTAGACCACATTATTTAGTGATTAACGGAGATGAATCTGAGCCAGGAACTTGTAAAGATAGAGATATTTTAAGATTTGAACCTCATAAATTAATCGAAGGTTGTTTGATTGCATCTTATGCAATTCAAGCACATGTTTGTTATATTTATATTAGAGGAGAATATTTTGTAGATGGACAAAAGCTTCAAGCAGCAATTGACGAAGCTTATGAAAAAAAACTATTAGGTAAAAACGCTGCAGGTACTGGGTGGGATCTAGATATTTATATTCACTATGGAGCTGGAGCATATATTTGTGGAGAGGAAACTGCATTACTTGAGAGTATTGAAGGAAAAAAAGGTCAACCAAGATTAAAACCTCCTTTTCCAGCACTAATAGGACTTTATGGTTGCCCAACAATAATTAATAATGTGGAAACCATAGCTGTTGTACCAACTATCCTGAGAAGAGGTGGTAAATGGTTTGCGTCTTTGGGAAGAGAAAAAAATACAGGCACCAAAATTTTTTGTATATCTGGAAATGTAAATAATCCTTGTAATGTTGAGGAAGAAATGAACATTCCATTAAAAGAACTAATTGAAGTACATGCTGGGGGTGTCATAGGTGGCTGGGATAATTTGCAAGCTGTTATACCTGGTGGATCATCAATGCCATTAATACCAAAAGATAAATGTGAGACTTTGACTATGGACTTTGACTCGTTAATGGCTGAAAAAAGTGGATTAGGTACAGCTGGTGTAGTTGTGATTAATAAAGATCAAGACATTATAAAATGTATGGCTCGAATAGCGAGATTTTACAAACATGAAAGTTGTGGCCAATGTACACCTTGTAGAGAAGGTTCAGGCTGGATGTGGAGAATGCTTGAAAGAATGGCAAAAGGAGAAGCATCTAAAGATGAGATAGACATGCTAGGTGATGTTACAAAACAAATAGAAGGTCATACGATTTGTGCATTTGGTGAGGGTTCTTCTTGGCCAGTTCAAGGTTTATTGAGACATTTCAAAGATGAAATTAAAAAAAGAAATAAATTTGATCCAATTGTAAAAGAAAATAAGAATATTCCATATTTAGTAGATCAACACTTATTGGATAAAAATGCTTAAATTAAAAGTTAACGATATTGAAGTAGAGGTTGAGGAAGGGTTAACTGTTCTCCAAGCTTGTGAAAAAGCAGGCGCAGAAATACCAAGATTTTGTTATCACGAAAAATTATCAATAGCTGGTAACTGCAGAATGTGTTTAGTTGAAATGGAAAAATCTCCAAAACCAATAGCCTCATGTGCAATGCCCGCAACAGATGGAATGGTTATAAAAACTAATACTCCAAAAATAGAGAAATCAAGGAAAGGTGTAATGGAGTTTTTATTAGCAAATCATCCGTTGGATTGTCCAGTGTGTGATCAGGGTGGGGAATGTGATCTTCAAGATCAATCGATGTTTTATGGAATAGACAAGTCAAGATTTAAAGAAAACAAAAGAGCAGTGCCTGAAAAAAATATGGGTCCACTGATCAAAACTCAAATGACAAGATGTATTCATTGTACAAGGTGTGTGAGATTTGCAACCGAGATAGCAGGAGTTCCTGAGTTAGGTGCAATTGGAAGGGGTGAGGATATGCAAATTACTACATATTTAGAGCAATCAGTTCAATCAGAACTGTCAGGAAACGTAATCGATCTTTGTCCAGTAGGAGCTCTAACATCTAAGCCTTATGTTTTTGAAGCAAGACCATGGGAATTAAAGAAAACGCAGACAATTGATGTAATGGATGCGGTTGGTTCTAATATTCGAGTTGATACCTATGATTGGGAAGTGAAAAGAGTTTTACCTGTTATAAATGAAGATATAAATGAAGAGTGGATTTCAGATAAAACAAGATATGCTTGTGATGGATTATTAAATCAAAGATTAGACACTCCGTATATAAAGTATAATAATAAATTTGAAAAAGCCTCTTGGGATGAGGTTTACAAAATCATTAAATCAAAAATAGAAAATGCAAATAAAGATAAAATTTGCGGATTTGTTGGTGATCTAACAAATATGGAGACAAGTTTCATTTTCAAAGAATTTTTAGAAAGAACAATTGATACGAAAAAATATGATTTTAGATCTTCAAAAAGATTTATCGACAATTCTAAAAGAGAAAATTATTTATTCAATTCATCGATAAACGGCATTGAAGAGGCAGATTTAATTTTATTGATAGGCACAAATCCTAGATTTGAAGCAACAATGATTAATGCGAGAATTCGAAAAGCATATTTAAGTAATAATACTAGAGTTATCTCTTTAAACGATCTTGGAGACTTAACTTACAACTATCAAAGTTTAAATGGGAAGATAAAAACTATCAAAGATATATTTGAAAATAATGATGAATTGTCAAAAGAAATTATTGAGTCAAAAAAACCAATGATTGTATTTGGTGAGTCTTTTTTTAAAATTAAATCAGCAAGTTATTTATTTAATTTATCCAAAGAGTTTTTATCCAAGAATAATAAACTGAATGATGATTGGAATCCAATTAATATATTATCAGTGGATGCAGGTGCAGTTGGAAATTTAGATTTAGATATCATTGATAAAAGTGATAAAATTCTAGATGAACTTCATGAAAACAAATTTGAAATTATTTTTTTACTTGGCCAAGATAATTTAGATTTTAAAAAGAAAGATGAATTTATTATCTATCAAGGAAGTCATGGAGATAGAGGTGCAGAAATTGCAGATATAATTTTACCAGGTGCTGCTTATACTGAACAATCTGGACATTACACTAACTTGGAAGGTAAATTACAAAAAGCTTATAAAGCATCTTACCCCCCAGGTGATGCAAAAGAGGACTGGCAAATTATAAATGATCTCGCTGAGATTATGAATAATAGAAAACTTTTTAATGATAAAGATGAACTCGAAAGTAGTATGTTTAACTATTTAAAAGTGAATAAAGATCAGCAAACTTCAGAATTAGATAATGAATTAAATGAAAGCGATTTTACTGATGAATTTTTAAAAGTTGATTATAAAGACTACTATTTTTCTAATGTAATTGCACGCTCATCAAAAACTATGCTTGAATGTAATAACGCAAAAATTGATTTAAAAAAAACAGGGACAGAAGGTTAATTCATGGAATACTTAAATATTATTTTTCAAGAAAGTTACAAAGTTTTATTTTTATTAGTGCCTGTTTTAGTTTCAGTCGCTATGATCGTTTGGTTGGATCGAAGAGTTTGGGCTTTTGTTCAAAAAAGACAAGGTCCAAATGTTGTTGGTCCATTTGGCTTATTACAATCCATAGCAGATGCCCTAAAATATATTTTCAAGGAAATTATAATACCTGCTAGTTCAAACAAAGTAATTTTTATTCTTGCTCCAATAATAACAATGACTCTAGCTCTAATAGCATGGGCTGTAATTCCTTTTGGAGTTGAACAAGTATTAGCAGATATAAATGTTGGAATTTTATATATTTTTGCTGTCTCATCATTGGGTGTGTATGGGATAATAATGGGTGGATGGGCATCGAATTCAAAATATCCTTTCTTAGGAGCAATTAGATCTGCTGCACAAATGGTATCTTATGAAGTATCGATTGGTATTATTATAATTAATGTCTTATTATGCGTTGGATCTCTAAACTTGAATGATATTGTAGTTGCTCAAAAAGAAATGTGGTTTGTAATACCATTATTTCCAATGTTTGTAATTTTTTTTATATCAGCTTTAGCTGAAACAAATAGACCACCTTTTGATTTACCAGAAGCAGAGGCTGAATTAGTTGCGGGTTACCAAACAGAATATTCTGGGATGATGTATGCAATGTTTTGGTTGGGAGAGTATGCAAATATTTTGTTAATGTGTGCACTAGGGTCAATTTTATTTTTAGGAGGCTGGTTATCTCCGATCGATCTTTATCCTTTTAATTTAATACCTGGCGCTCTTTGGTTAATTTTCAAAATTTTATTTTTATTTATTCTTTTTGCGTTGGTCAAAGCGATTGTTCCAAGATATAGATATGATCAACTAATGAGACTAGGTTGGAAAATATTTTTACCATTATCTTTAACTTATGTTGTTTTGACAGCAAGTTATCTTTTTTACTTTAATCTTTTACCTACAATATAAATGAAAATATCAAGATTTTTTAAAACAATATTAATGACCGATTTTATCAGTGGGCTTTTTATCGCTATTAAGGAACTTTTCAAATCAAAAAAAACAATAAATTATCCATTTGAAAAAGGCAAAATTAGTCCAAGATATAGAGGTGAACACGCATTGAGAAGATATCCTAATGGAGAAGAAAGATGTATAGCTTGTAAATTGTGTGAAGCTGTCTGTCCCGCTCAAGCAATTACAATTGAATCTGCTGAAAGAGCTGATGGAAGCAGAAAAACTACTCGCTATGATATTGATATGATGAAATGTATTTATTGTGGATTATGTGAAGAGTCTTGTCCTGTAGATGCAATTGTCCAAGGACCAAATTTTGAATTTTCAACTGAAACTCGTGAAGAACTCTATTATACAAAAGAAAAGCTCCTAGATAACGGAGATAGATGGGAAAATGTTTTAGCGGCAAATATTAAATCAGACAATCCATACAGATAATTTATGATTGCACATGCAATATTTTTTTATGTCTTTTCTGTGATTGCAGTTGTTTCTGCCATAATGGTAACTGTTTCTAAAAACACAGTTCATTCAGTTTTTTTTTTAATTCTTGATTTTATAAGTATATCTTGCCTCTTTATAATGATTGGTGCTGAATTTTTGGGGATGATTATGTTGATAGTTTATGTTGGGGCAGTTGCAGTGCTATTTTTGTTTGTCGTAATGATGCTTAATGTTGCTCAACAAAAAAATCAGTGGTTTGTTTCAAAAGATAGCTCAAGACATATTCCTATAGGACTATTAATCAGTGTAATAATTTTTTTTGAATTGATAATTGTAATAGGTGGATGGAAATATAAGCCTGATTTATTTAATTCTGCAAAATCATCACTAGAAAATGGGGTTAGTAACACTCATTCATTAGGTCAGGTTTTATACACTGATTATATACATGTGTTTCAAATTAGTGGGATGATACTTTTGATTGCTATGATAGGTGCAATAGTTCTTACTTTTAGACAAAGAGAGGGTGTAAAAAAACAAAGTTATTTAAAACAAATATCTAGAGAAAGGACTGAAGGTGTGGAAGTACTTGAAGTTGCGTCTAATAAAGGAGTAAAAATAGATGATTGATATAGGTTTAGGTCATTATTTAACTTTAGGTGCTGTTATTTTTAGTATTGGAATAATTGGTATATTTCTTAATAGAAAAAATATTATTGTAATCTTGATGAGTATTGAACTTATCTTATTAGCTGTAAATATTAATTTAGTATCTTTTTCAATTTATTTAGGAGATCTTTCTGGTCAAGTGTTTACCCTCTTTATACTAACTGTTGCTGCAGCTGAGGCTGCAATTGGTCTTGCGATCATAGTTGTTTATTTTAGAAATTCTGGAACTATTCGAGTAGAAGAGATAGATAAACTAAAAGGTTAAAATGGAAATTTCAATTATAGCATTACCATTAATTGCTTCAATTATTTCAGGATTTTTTGGAAAATTAATAGGAGATAGAAGTTCAGAAATTATTACTAGCCTATTGGTATCTATTTCAGCAATTTTTTCTGTCCTCGTTTTGTATGAGGTTGTTGTTAATCAATATCAAGAGAACATCATAATAGCGACATGGATTAGCTCTGGATCGCTTGAAGTAAATTGGTCAATGAAGATTGACTCATTATCTGCTGTGATGTTAGTTGTTGTTACATCAGTTTCTGCCTTAGTTCATATTTATTCAATCGGTTACATGTCTCACGATCCGCACAAACCAAGATTTATGGCTTACTTATCCTTATTTACATTTGCAATGCTGATGTTAGTTACTGCAGATAATTTCATTCAATTATTTTTTGGTTGGGAAGGTGTAGGCTTATGTTCGTATTTTTTAATAGGATTTTGGTTTAAAAAAGAGTCAGCAAACAAAGCTGCAATTAAAGCATTTGTAGTAAATAGAGTGGGTGATTTCGGGTTTGCTCTCGGGATATTTTTAATTTTTTATTTATTTGGAACAGTAAATTATTCTGAGGTTTTTGCTAAAATTCCAAACATTACAGATAAAAATTTGGTATTTTTAGGTATCACATTAAATGCTGTAGATTTGATTTGCTTACTTTTATTCATTGGTGCAATGGGTAAATCAGCACAAATTTTACTTCATACCTGGTTACCAGATGCTATGGAGGGACCAACACCTGTTTCTGCCTTAATTCATGCCGCCACAATGGTAACAGCAGGAGTTTTTCTAGTTGTAAGGTGTTCTCCAATTTATGAATACTCTGATCTAGCTTTAAATATCATTACAATTGTTGGTATGAGTACTGCATTCTTTGCTGCAACAGTAGCACTGGTACAAAATGATATTAAAAAAATAATTGCGTATTCTACTTGTAGCCAATTAGGTTACATGTTTTTTGCCACTGGCGTGGGAGCGTATAATGTTGCAATGTTTCATTTATTCACTCACGCGTTTTTTAAAGCACTATTATTTTTAGGATCCGGTTCAGTTATTCATGCTTTTAAAGACGAACAAAATATAAATAATATGGGCGGAGTGTGGAAAAAACTTCCATACACCTATTCACTAATGATTATAGGAACGCTAGCTTTAACGGGGTTTCCATTTTTATCAGGTTTTTATTCTAAAGACGCAATAATTGAATTTGCTTATTTGAGAGGAAATACAACAGGTTATTATGCTGCTGGTATAGGTATTTTTACAGCATTTCTTACATCAATTTATTCTTGGAGATTAATTTTTAAAACTTTTCATGGTGATTATAATAATAAAGAGATTAAGATAGATGAGACGCACGAGTCTCCTATCGTGATGTTGATACCTCTAGTTTTATTATCAATTGGTGCAATATTTGCAGGATTTTTATTTAAAGAATTATTTATCGGTTATGAAGGTCTAAATAATTTTTGGCGTGACTCAATATTTTTTCTAAAACCATTAAGTACTGATCACCCACCACTATGGTTTTTATTACTTACTCCAACTTTGGTAATATTATCTATTCCACTAGCATATTATTTATTCCTTAAAAATAGAAATTTACCTGAACGATTAGCCAGTATAAATAAACCGCTTTATCAGTTTTTGTTAAATAAATGGTATTTTGATGAACTTTATGATGTTTTATTTGTTAAACCATCAAAAAAATTAGGTTTATTTTTATGGAAGTTCTTTGATTTGAAAATTATCGATGGGTTTGGTCCAGACGGTATTTCGTCGATGATCAAAAAATTTTCAGTAAAAGCTAATAAATTTCAGAGCGGGTATATATATCAATATGCTTTTGTAATGTTACTTGGTTTTTCTGCTCTATTAACATTCTTAATTGTAAAATAATGAACTTTCCTATTCTTTCCTCTTTGATTTTATTACCATCAATTGGAGCTTTATTCTTATTTTTTACCAAAAGTGATAAAAAAAATAATTTTACTGGAAAATATGTTGCTTTATTTACTTCAGCAGTAAATTTTTTTTTATCAATTTATCTATGGATATTATTTGATCCTACAACTTCTGAGTTTCAATTTGTTGAGGAAAGAATTTGGATTAAAGATTTAATAAATTACAAGGTAGGTGTTGATGGTATTTCAATTTTGTTTATTTTACTCACAACATTTATTACACCCCTTTGTATTGTATCGGTAAATAATTCAATCAAAGAGAGACTAAGTGAATTTTTGATAGCTGTACTTATCATGGAGTCTTTTATGATCGGTGTATTCTGCTCTTTAGACCTTGTTATTTTTTATTTATTTTTTGAGGCAGGTTTAATTCCTATGTTTTTAATTATTGGAATCTGGGGTGGTGCCAGAAGAGTTTATTCAGCATTTAAATTTTTTTTGTATACGCTACTTGGTTCAGTTTTAATGTTAGTAGCTATAATTACAATTTATTGGCTGAATGGAACTACAGATGTAGTTGAACTTTATAATTCCGGAATTGATATTAAGTATCAAAATCTTTTATGGTTAGCTTTTTTTAGCTCTTTTGCAGTTAAAACTCCTATGTGGCCAGTTCATACATGGTTACCAGATGCTCATGTTGAAGCACCAACAGCAGGATCTGTTTTATTAGCAGCTATATTATTAAAAATGGCAGGTTATGGTTTTATAAGATTTTCTCTTGGATTATTTCCGGCAGCATCAGAAATCTTCACCCCATTGATTTACACACTCAGTGTAATTGCGATTATTTTTACTTCTTTCATAGCTTTAATGCAGGAAGATATGAAAAAGCTAATTGCTTATTCATCAGTTGCCCATATGGGTTATGTTACTTTAGGAATTTTTACTATTCAGCAACAAGGTATTGAGGGAAGTATTATTCAGATGATCAGTCATGGACTAGTTTCAGCAGCACTTTTTTTATGTGTAGGTGTTGTTTATGACAGAATGCATTCAAGACTTATAAATACCTATGGTGGAATCGTGAGTATTATTCCAAAATATTCTATTTTGTTTATGTTATTTACTTTAGCAGCTCTAGGCCTACCTGGAACAAGTGGTTTTGTTGGGGAGTTTTTAATTTTGATGGGCGCATTTAAGGATAATTTTTTAGTAGCTGTGATTGCTAGCTTAGGGGTAATTATTGGTGCTGCATATATGCTTTGGTTATATAAAAGAGTAGTTTTTGGTAAATTAATAAATACAGATTTGAAACAGATGTTTGATTTAAATAGATCTGAGTTATTTATTTTATCTTGTTTAGCTGTACCAACACTATTTTTTGGATTTTATCCAGATCCTCTAATTAACACAATTGAGGTTTCTATCTCAGATTTAATTGATCAATATAATTTTAAATTAGCAAGTAAAACATAATGGAAAATTTACAATTAGTATTACCTGAAATATTTTTATCTTTGTCGATAATGTTTTTATTAATATTAGGTGTTTTTAAAAAAAATAGCTCAAGACTTGTTCAGAGTCTTTCTTTAGCTGTTTTGATTGTAACCGCTGTTATTACTTTTAATGAAACAATTGGTATTAACGAAACAAAATTATTTAATAATAGTATTATTATTGATTATTTATCTTCTTTAATGAAGATAATCACTTTATTAGCTGCTTTCTTAGTCCTAATCATTTCTTCGAACTATATTAAAACTTTTCAAATCTTTAAGATTGAGTATCCAATATTAATTTTAAGTTCTGTATTAGGAATGATGGTTATGATTAATTCTAATGACTTAATTGTATTTTATATGGGCCTTGAGCTTCAGTCGTTGGCCTTATATGTTTTAGCTACATTCAATAGAGATGAAATCAAATCTTCTGAAGCGGGACTTAAATATTTTGTTTTAAGTGCTCTATCCTCCGGTTTGTTGCTCTATGGTTGCTCTTTAATATATGGATTTACTGGATCTACCAATTTCAATGTAATAGCTGATCAATTAAATTCAAATGAGTATGCTTTGACATTTGGTATTGTATTTATTTTAGTGGGACTAGCCTTTAAGATTTCTGCTGTTCCTTTTCATATGTGGGCTCCAGATGTATATGAAGGTTCACCTACTTCGGTGACATTATTTTTTACAATAGTTCCAAAAATAGCAGCACTGACAGTATTTATAAGATTTTTATATGTACCATTTTTAAATCTGATTGATCAGTGGCAAATGATTTTAATTTTTTTATCAATCGCATCAATGCTATTTGGTGCTATCGCAGCCATAGGACAAACAAATTTGAAAAGGCTTGTTGCTTATAGCTCCATAGGTCATGTTGGTTACGCTCTAGCTGGTGTAGCGGCAGGTACTAATGATGGCATTCAAAGTTCAGTAATTTATATAACTATATATGTACTTATGAACTTAGGATTATTTTCATGCTTGTTAATGTTAAAACGAGACAATAACTATTACGAAAAAATAGATGATTTGTCAGGTTTATCTAAAAATCATCCAATGCTAGCGTTATCATTACTAATAATTTTATTTTCACTAGCTGGGATTCCTCCTTTGGCTGGTTTTTTTGCTAAGTTTTATGTTTTTAAAGCAGTCATTGAACAATCAATGTATTTTTTAGCAATCGTTGGTTTATTATCAACAGTCGTTGCAGCTTTTTATTATTTAAGGTTAATTAAAATTATGTATTTTGATGAGCAAAAAGAAAAATATGATACTGATCATGGTTTTTGGTTAAAATTTTCTTTAACGGCATCCACATTGTTAATTCTGATATACTTCATATTTCCGAGCCAATTAATAGAGGTAGTTTCCAGAATTGACATAATTTAATGAAATTCAGAATTTTAAGATTTAAAAAATTAAGAAGTACGAATGATACAGCCATAAGAATGGTTAAAAGTTCCAATTTAAATTATGGAATGATAATCGCTGATAGCCAAAGTAATGGACGTGGGCAGTACGGAAGAAAATGGATTTCATTTAAAGGAAATTTGTTTGTAAGTTTTTTCTATAATTTAGAAAATATGGATTTAAATTTAACTAAAATTACAAAATTAAATTATATATTAGTAAAAAAACTAATTTCAAAATATTACAAAAAAAGAATTGTATATAAAAAACCAAACGATTTGTTAATTAAAGGAAAAAAAATTTGTGGAATTCTCCAAGAGATAATAAATAAACAAAATCAAAAATTTTTAATACTTGGAATTGGAATTAATTTGATAAAAAACCCTATAATTAGCAACTATCCAACTACTAATTTAAATGATTTAATAAATAAAAAAATTTCAAAAAGAAATATTGAGATACAATTGAAAAAAATTTTTGAAAAAAATTTAGAGATTTATAAACATAAAAAAAATAAATAGTTATATGTATATTTTGGGTGATATTGGAAATTCAGATACAAAGATATTTTTAGTCAACAAAAAAGATAGAATTTTAAAAAGAATAAGTTTAATTTCAAAAAATATCAATAATAAAAATTTGGACAAAAAAATTAAATTTTTAATTAAAGATATTAAAAAAGTAGAGAAAATCCTTTTTTGTAGTGTTGTACCAAAATCTTTTAATTTGATTAAAAAATATTTTCATAAAAAAACTAAAATTAGATGTTATGAAATTAAAAATCTTAATTTAAGTTCATTAATTAAAATCAAAGTTAATTATAAACAGGCTGGTTCAGATCGTTTAGCTAATGCAATAAGTCTACAAAATGGTAAAAATAATTTTATAATTTTAGATTTTGGTACTGCCACCACATTTGATGTAGTTGAAAAAAAATATTATAGAGGTGGCATAATAGCCCCTGGAGTTAAGATATCGCTTGATACTTTGTCTGACAAAGCCTCATTGATACCCCAAATAGATTTAAAGAAGATAAGAAATATAGTTGGCAACAATACAATTTCGGCAGTCCGTTCAGGTTTTTTTTGGGGCTATATAGGACTAATTGACAATATTATTAATTTGATTAAGAAAGAAACTAGAAAATCTTTCAAACTTGTAATTACCGGTGGTTACTCTGATTTGTTTAGAAAATCTTTAAAGACTCGTGTAATACAAAATAAAGATATCACAATTAAAGGATTAATTAAAATTGCTAAGTTAATTAAATAAATGAAAAAAGAATTATTATTTTGTCCACTAGGAGGTTCAGGTGAAATTGGAATGAACATGAATCTTTTTGGCTATGGTGAGCCTGGAAATCATAAATGGATAATGGTAGATATTGGAGTAACTTTTGCTGATGATACAATACCAGGCATTGATCTTATATATCCAGATCCTGGATTTATTGTTGAAAGAAAAGATAATTTATTAGGAATAATATTAACACACGCACACGAAGATCATATTGGAGCAATTGCTCACTTATGGCCAAAATTAAAATGTAAGATTTTCGCAACTCCGTTTACCGCTGTATTAATTAAGGAAAAATTTAAAGAAAAACACATCGATATAACAAAAGATTTACAGATAGTCGAGTTAAATGGAAATGTGCTATTGGAAGATTTTGAAATTGAGTACATTACTTTAACCCATTCTATTTTAGAACCCAATGGATTAAGAATTAAAACTCCCGCAGGTGTGGTTTTACATACTGGTGACTGGAAAGTCGACCCAAATCCCCTAATAGGTGACGAAATAAACGCGAAAAGATTAAAAGAAATAGGTGATGAAGGTGTATTAGCAATGATTTGTGACTCTACAAATGTTTTTAGTGCTGGCAGATCAGGCTCAGAGTTAGATGTAAGAAAAAATTTATTAAATATAATGGGTCGATTAAAAAAAAGAATTATTGTGACATCGTTTGCTTCAAACGTTGCTAGAATGGAGACAGCCTTTTATTGTGCTGAACAAACTGGAAGACAAATTTCACTAGTAGGAAGATCTATGCATAGAATTTATAAGGCAGCAAGACAATGTGGATATTTACAAAATACCATTGATCCAATTGATCCAAGAGAAGCTAATAATTTTGCTAGAGAAAAAATAGTTTATTTGTGCACAGGAAGCCAAGGTGAACCAATGGGTGCAATGATGAGGATATCAAATTACACACATCCTGATGTTTTTATTGAAAAAGGTGATGCAGTAATCTTCTCATCAAAGATAATTCCAGGAAATGAGAAAAAACTATATAAATTACACAATCAGTTAGTCAAAGATGGAATTGAGGTTATCTCAGAAGAAACAGAATTTATACACGTCTCTGGACATCCAAATCGTGAGGATCTTAAAGATATGTATCAATGGGTTAAACCAAAATGTGTAATCCCTGTTCATGGAGAGCACAGACACATGATAGAACACATAAATTTTGCTAAAGAAATGCAAGTACCTCATCCGGTTCAAGTTGAAAATGGTGATATAGTCAAGCTATACCCTGGTGAAGCACCAGAGGTATATGATAAAGCACCCAGCGGAAGATTGTACTTAGATGGAAATGTGAGTGTAGAAGAGGACTCTCAATCAATTAAAGATAGAAAAAATTTAAGTAGCAATGGATATTTGGAAGTCACTATATTAATAACACCCAAAGGAAATATTCACAATAACCCTGTTACAACATTTAGAGGTTTGCCCATTTATGAAAAAGATGAATTTCTCTATGGGTTAGAAGACGAAATTGAAAAAACAACAAGATCCTTTAAACTTGGAAGCAGACAGCAAGAAAGTAATTTAATTGACGCTCTTAAAATTGCTTGTAGAAAATTTACAAAAGAAAAAACAGGAAAAAGACCATATACTAATATTAATTTAGTAAGGATTTAATGAGTCCAACTGGCTTAGCTATAATCTACATTATTATATGGTGGATTGTTTTTTTTGCAATTTTACCAATAGATGTTGAAAGGAAAAAAATAGTTAAAGTAGATGGTGAAGATCCGGGTTCACCAGAAAATCCCAAAATGTTAAAAAAATTCATTTATTGTACTGGAATAACAACAATTATATTCATAGCCATTTATTTATTAATGAAATTTGAATATTTAAATTTAAGAAATATAATAATTTAACATGCATATTTCTAAATCTTTTATTCCTATCTTAAAAAATAACCCCTCAGAAGCAAAAATAAAGTCTCACCAGCTAATGTTAAGAGTTGGAATGATAAAACAATCTTCAGCAGGCATATACTCTTGGTTGCCCCTTGGTTTTAAAGTAATGAAAAAAATTGAAAGAATTGTCAGAGAAGAGCAAAACAAAATAGGTGCACAAGAAATACTAATGCCCACAATACAATCCAGCGAGATTTGGAAAGAGAGTGGACGTTATGAGGATTATGGTGAGGAAATGTTACGAATAAAAGATCGTCAAGATCGAGAAATGCTTTACGGACCAACAAACGAGGAATTAGTAACTGATATTTTTAGATCTTCTCTAAAATCATATAAATCATTACCTCAACTTCTTTATCATATTCAATGGAAATTTAGAGATGAAATCAGACCAAGATTTGGAATTATGCGATGTCGGGAATTCTACATGAAGGATGCATATTCTTTTGATGTTACAGATGAAGATGCATTGTTTTCTTATAATAAATTTTTCTTATCTTATTTAAAAACTTTTAAAAGATTAGATCTTACAGCAATTCCAATGGCAGCCGATACAGGACCAATTGGTGGAAATCTTTCTCATGAATTTATTATCCTAGCAGAAACTGGAGAGAGTAAAATTTATGCAGATAAAAGAATATTTGACTTGAATTTTGAAGGAACAAAACTTGATGTTAAATCCCTACTTGAATTGAGAAATCAATATGAAAAATTTTACTCAGTTACTGATGATAAATTTAAAGAAGATGAGTTTAATGAAAAAGTTTCAGAGAAAAATAGATTGAAAACGAAAGGTATAGAGGTTGGTCATATTTTTTATTTTGGAGACAAATATTCCAAACCAATGGAAGCAGCAGTCGATTTACCTGGAGGTAAAAAAGACTATGTAAAAATGGGTTCTTATGGAATAGGAGTTTCAAGATTAGTAGGAGCAATTATAGAGGCAAAATATGATGAAAAAAATGAAATCATGAAATGGCCAATTTCTGTTGCACCATATGATATTGCAATAATTCCTATGATTAATAAAAATGATACATCTGCACTCGATAAAGCAAACAAAATAAGTCTTGAGTTAAATCAAAATAATATCGATGCGATTATTGATGATACTGATGAGAACTTATCCTCAAAAATAAAAAAAATGAATTTAATTGGGGCTCCATATCAAATAATTATTGGAAAACAAACTGAAGGTGATTTATTTGAATTTAAAGAAATAAACAAAGAAACTCAAAAAATTAATTTAAAAGAAATTATTAAGATTATTAATAAACAAAAAGCTCACAATTGATTTCAACTTTAGAAAAAGAAATTACATTTAGATTTTTAAAAGCTAGAAAAAAAGATGGCTTTTTAAATGTTATATCTATCTTTTCATTTATTGGAATAAGCCTAGGTGTTGCAGTCCTAATTATTGTTATGTCAGTAATGAATGGATTTAGATCAGAATTAATAAATAAGATAGTTGGTTTTAATGCTCATATAACTGTTGATACTTATGAAAATCAAATTCAAATTGATAAATTAAAGAATACTAATCTCAATCTTATCGCGAGTGAAATGATATTAAGCAACTCAGGAGAAGCAATAATCATTAAAAAAGACACCTCTAAAGGTATTGTTTTGAGAGGTTATTCAAGAAAAGATTTTCCTAAGCTTAAGATAATAAAAGATAAAACATTTGTGGGGAATAAAAGTAATTTAACAGGTAACTACATCTCTTTAGGAAAAGAATTAAGTTTCACACTAAATCTCAAGCTCGGTGATGATGTATCAATAATGTCATCATCAGGTGTAGATACAATAATTGGCAGTATCCCAAAGAAAAAATCTTTTACTATTGTTTCATTGTTTGAAAGTGGCTTAGCAGATTTTGATAATAATGTAGCATTTATTAATATTGATACTCTTGATGAATTTATGAATCTTACAAAAAATGATAGAAAATTAGAAGTTTATTTAAAGGATCCTCAAAATATTGAAAATCAAAAAAAGATCGTTCAAAAAATATTTCCTAATGATTTTGTATATAGTTGGGCCGATACTAATAGCTCTTTATTCTCAGCTTTAAAAGTAGAACGCAATGTGATGTTTATCATATTATCTCTTATAATTATTGTTGCAGCTTTTAATATTATTTCAGGCTTGACTATCTTGGTAAAAAATAAAACTAGAGATATTGCTATTTTAAAATCTATTGGTGTATTGAATAAATCTATTATAAAGATATTTTTTTTAGTTGGGGTAATAATAGGTACATCTGCTACATTGTTTGGAATAATATTAGGGATTACATTTTCTATGTATGTTGAGAATGTTAGAAAATTTCTAAGCGATATTTTTAACATAAGTTTATTTCCTGAGGAAATATATTTCCTAAGTACAATGCCGTCTGAAATAAACCCATCCTCTATTTTTATAATTTCATTGTGTTCAATTTTTATAACGATAATTGTATCCATATTTCCAGCTATGAAGGCGGCCAAACTAGATCCAATAAAAGCATTAAAATATGAGTAATTTAATTCAGCTATCAAACATTAATAAAAGCTTTTTAAGTTTAAAAAGGATAAATGTTTTAAAAAAAATTTCATATAAATTTAAGTCTGGAAAAATTTATTCTCTTATGGGGCCCTCAGGCTCAGGTAAATCAACTTTATTAAATTTGTTGTCCTTAATAGATCGACCTAGTTCAGGGTCTATAATTATTGATAAGAAAAAGATTGATCCAAACAATTCTCAAAAAAATGATATATTAAGAGCTAATAAAATCGGTATAATCTACCAACAAGATAATCTTCTGTCTGATTTTACAGCAATAGAAAACTTAACCTTAGCTAGTTTAGCAAGCGGTAAAAATAAAGAGGACGCCTTAAATATATCAAAAATAATGCTCAAAAAAGTTGGTCTAGCAAAAAGATTAAATCACTTCCCCTCACAATTATCTGGGGGTGAGAAACAAAGGGTATCGATCGCAAGAGCTTTGATAAACAATCCACAAATTATTCTTGCAGATGAGCCAACTGGAAGTTTAGATATTGAGACTGCAAAAGGAATTTTTGAGCTTTTAAAAAATCAGATAAAGCCTGATAGAATAATAATATTTGCAACTCATAATAGATTTTTTGCTAATAAGTCGGATTGCTTATTGGAAATAGTTGATGGTAATATAAAAACCGTTAATGACTGAGTCTCAAATTCAAAACTTTAATCATCTAAAAATACACTCTCAATTTTCAATATGTGAAGGAGCAATTAAAATTGATGACTTAAAAGAAATATCTAAAGAAAAGAAAATTAGATCTCTAGCTTTATGTGACACATCAAATTTATGTGGTGCCCTAGAATTTGCCGAAAAAATATCTAAAGTTGGAACCCAACCAATTATTGGTACTCAGATCAATTTTAAATTTGATGAAACTATTGGTTTATTACCATTATTCGCATTGAATGAAATTGGATATAAAAGAATAATTGAATTATCATCATTATCATATCTTAATAATGATGGAACCTCCGATCCATATTTAAATTTTGAGGAATTGTTAGAGAATAATGAGGGAGTTGCCATTTTTTCAGGAACAATAAATGGGTTAGTTGGTCAATTATTCAATAAAGGAAAATTTTCGGATATTAAAAAATTATACTCCAAACTCAAACAAAAATATGGTGATAAATTTTATATAGAAATTCAACGTCATGGGGATCAAAATGAAATCTCATTTGAAAAGTTTAACCTGTCGCAGTCTTTAAATTTTGAGATATCAATAATAGCCACCAATGAAGTTTTTTACTCAAACAAAGAGATGTATGAGGCTCATGATGCATTAATTTGTATTAAAAATAAAACTTACGTAAATGAGAAAAATAGAATTAAATACTCAAATCAACACTATCTTAAAGATAATTCTGAGATGTCCGTGTTATTTTCTGATTTACCTGAAGCGTTAGAAAATAACTATAATTTCCCTTATCGTTGTAATTTTCGACCACATTTTTCAAAACCCATATTACCTGACATTAGTTCAGATAAAGGTGGAAATGCCGATGAGATATTAAAAAAAAACTCTTTTGATGGGTTAAAAGAAAAATTTAAAAATATTTTTAAAATACAGGGCGAGGATCTTTCTAAAAATGAAAAATTTTTACTTTACAAAGATAGATTAGATCATGAACTAGATATTATTATACAAATGAAATATTCCAGTTATTTCTTGATTGTTTCCGATTATATTATATGGGCAAAAAAAAATGATATTCCAGTAGGGCCTGGAAGGGGATCTGGTGCAGGTTCTTTAGTAGCATGGTGTCTGTCAATTACAGATGTTGACCCAATAAAATTTAATCTTATTTTTGAAAGATTTCTAAATCCCGATCGTATTTCAATGCCAGACTTTGATATAGATTTTTGTGAGGAGAAAAGAGACCTAGTTTTTGAATATTTGACTGAAAAGTATAAGGATAGTGTTGCTCATATAATTACTTTTGGAAAATTAAAAGCCAGAATGGTTATTAGAGATGTAGGTAGAGTATTAGGGTTATCATATGGTTTTGTTGATAGTATATCCAAAATGATACCTTTTGATCCATCAAGACCTCAAAATTTAACAGAATGTATTGCGGGGGAACCAAGACTTCAAAAATTAATCAAAGATGATCCAAGAGTTAAAAAACTTACAGAGCTCTCTTTAAAACTAGAGGGATTGAATAGAAATGTTGCAACTCATGCAGCAGGTGTTGTTATAGCTGATAGAAAATTACAGGAAGTTGTTCCTTTATATAAAGATGCATCAACAGATCTATTACTTCCTTCAACTCAATTCGATATGTATTCAGCTGAGGATGCTGGGTTAATTAAATTTGATTTTTTAGGATTAAAAACATTAACAGTAATTAATAACACTCAAAAATTAGTAAAAAAAAAAGAAAAAGATTTTAATATTGAGAATATTAATTACGAAGATAAAAAAGTTTTTGAAATGTTATCTTCGGGTAATACAGTTGGCTTATTTCAAATTGAAAGTTCCGGAATGAGAGAAGCATTAACTCACATGAAGCCCAATCATATTGAGGATATTATCGCATTAGTTGCCTTATATAGACCAGGACCTATGAGTAATATTCCAACTTATAATGATTGTAAGCATGGTAAACAAGAACCAGATTATTTACATCCCTTATTGGAAGATATTTTAAAACCAACTTATGGAGTAATCATATATCAAGAACAAGTAATGCAAATTGCACAAAAATTATCAGGTTTTACCGCTGGTCAAGCGGATATTTTAAGAAGGGCCATGGGAAAGAAAAAGAGATCTGAGCTCGAAAAACAAAAACAAAATTTTATCGCTGGGGCTGTTAAAAATGGAATTAGCAAAGATGTGGCAGCTGGAATCTTTTTAAAAATAGAGCCTTTTGCTGAATATGGATTTAATAAAAGTCATGCTGCTGCATACGCCATAATTTCTTATCAAACAGCATATTTGAAAACTTATTATCCAAAAGAATTTATTGCTGCCTCAATGACCATGGATATATCTAATCAAAATAAACTTAGTGAATTTTATGAAGAGCTTAAAAGATTAAATATTGAAATTATTAGACCAGATATAAACCAATGTTTCGCAGATTTTAAAACTGAGAATGGTAAATTTTATTATGCTTTAGGTGGTATTAAAGCTGTTGGATATGAAGCTGTTTCCAATATAGTTCAAGAGAGAATAAGCAAAGGGCCATTTAAATCAATAAAAGATTTTTTAAATCGCGTAAGTCCAAAAGATATTAACAAATTGCAACTAGAGGGACTTGTAAAAGCAGGTGCATTTGATAATTTGAATATTAATCGACAATCTTTATTTAATTCAATACCTTATTTTATTACAAAATCCAAAAACATTTTTGAAAATAAATCTGCTAATCAAATAGATTTATTTGGTGAAAATTCTAATGATGAAGATGAGATTGTCGCCAAGATTGATGACTGGAAGTTTGAGGAAAGATTATCTAAAGAGTTTGAAGCAGTAGGTTTTTTTATTTCGGATCATCCATTAAATCAATTTAAAGATATTTTTGATGACTATAATATTTATAATTATCAAAAATTTAATAACCAAGACGATCTAAAGGAATCAAATGTAGCTGCAACACTACTTAAAATACAAGAAAGAAAAACTGCAAAAGGCAACTCTTACGCAGTCCTTAAGCTTACTGATTTATCAAGTGTTTTCGAGTTGTTTATTTTTTCAGATACATTGGAATTAAATCGAGAAATTTTAAAAGAAGGAAATTCTTTTATTTTGACTTTATTCAAATCTTCATCGGACTCAGAAAATAGATTTAAAAGATTAAATGTTCAAAAAATTGTATCTTTAAAAGACTTATTAAACAGACCAATTCAAGAAGTTACATTTAATTTAAAATCCACAAAAGATCTAGATGAGATATCAAAATATTTGCCTGAACAAGGAAACACATTGATAAAAATTAATATTAGTGACAATAAAAATGATTTAAAGTTTCACTTGAAAAATAAGAGAAATATTGACAGAAAAACAATAAATATATTAAGAAATAAGGAAATTTCAGCAATTATTGGATAATTAAGGCTTGTCTAATTCAAAATTTCTTTGTAAACAATCTTCAATTTTAAATTAACACGCACACAGTTTGCTGGTTTAAAACCTCCGGTCCTTAATTGGAAATAACTGTGGTGGCTTAACCGGGAAAAAATATGAAAATACCGAACGTTACTATTCAACAATTATTAGAAGCAGGAGTACATCTTGGTCATAAGACTTTAAGATGGAATCCAAAAATGAAGAAATATATATTTGGAAAAAGAGATAGTATTCATATTATTGATCTAACCCAAACTTTAGAATTGACTAAAATCGCTTTAGAAAAAGTTTACGAGACAATTTCAAATAATGGTAAAATTCTGTTTGTTTCAACTAAAAAACAAGCTTCCGAGGCAATCGCAGAAGTAGCAAAGGAAACAGATCAATATTTTGTTAATTATAGATGGTTAGGTGGAATGCTCACCAATTGGGGCACTATTTCAAATTCTATTAAAAAATTGAAAAAATTAGAGACAGATTTAGTTTCTGAGAATAGAGGATTTACAAAAAAAGAGCTTTTAAAAATGAGTGTGAAAAAAGATAAATTACAAAGATCACTTGGGGGAATCGCTGAAATGAAAAAAGTTCCTGATTTAGTATTTATTATTGATACAAATTATGAGTCACTTGCAATTCAAGAGTCAGTAAAATTAGGAATTCCAATTATTGCAATACTAGATAGCAACTCAAATCCTGATGGAATTGATTTTCCAATACCTGGTAATGATGACGCTAGAAGATCGATAGATCTCTATTGTAATCTTATTAAAGAAACAATCGTAAGTGCTAAAAAAACTGCACCAATAATTGAATCAAAGAAAGATACCGAGAAAAAAGAAAAAGTTGATAAATCTAAAACTATTGCTGAAACAGATCGAGAAAAACTGGATAAAAAATTCTCCAAAAAAAAGCCTGAAAAACTAAATTAAATGAGTGATATAGAAAAAGTAAAAAAACTTAGAGAGGCAACAGGTGCAGGATTTAAAGATTGCAATTTAGCAATTAAAGAATCTGGTGGTGATTTAGATAAAGCTGTTGAGATTTTAAGAGTAAAAGGAATTTCAAAAGCTTCTAAAAAGATGTCAAGAGATGCAAAAGAAGGAGTTGTTGCGATTAGTGGAGATCAAAATAAAACATCAATTATTGAGGTAAATTGTGAAACTGATTTTGTTGCTAAAAATGATGATTTTATAAATTTTGTAAAAGAATTGAGTGAATTAAACAATCAAAATAATTCAGATATTGAAAAATTAAAAAAATCTAAAATGAAAAATGATATTACTGTTGAAGAAAATTTAGTTGCTTTAATTGCTAAGATTGGAGAAAAAATTACAATTGGTAAAACAAAAACAATTTCGAATTCTTCTTCAAGAAATTATCAATATTTACATACTATAGTGAAAGATAATTTGGCTAAATTAGCTGTAATTGTATCATTAGAAACTAAAGATAATTCTGATAGAATGAAAACATTTGGTAAACAATTATCTATGCATATAGCTGCATCAAATCCTTTAGCTCTAGAATCCAGTTTGATTGACAAAACAATTATAGATAAAGAGCAAGAATTAGTTACTGAAGAACTCAAAAATTCAGGAAAACCAGAGGAGATTGCGAAAAAAATTAGTTTAGGGAAGATGAATAAGTTTAAAGAGGAAAATGCTCTTCTAACACAAGCTTGGGTCATGGAACCAAAGAAAAAAGTTCAAGATGTTTTAAAAGAACTTGCTATTAATGATTTAAAGATCAAGGAGTTTAGCAGAATTAAAATAGGGGAATAAATGTTTGATGAAAAATCACATAGCCTCAAAATGGATAAATCAATAGAAGCTTTTTCAAAAGAATTATCATCATTAAGAACTGGTCGAGCAAATGCTGCAATGTTAGATATTATTAGAGTGGACGTTTATGGACAACAAATGCCAATTAATCAAATAGGTAGTATTACAACCCCAGAACCAAGGATGATAAATGTACAAGTTTGGGATCAAAATAATGTTCCTTTAGTAGATGCAGCTATAAAAAAATCTGAATTAGGATTAAATCCGCAGATTGATGGCCAATTAATCCGATTGCCAATACCTGAGCTCAATGAAGAAAGAAGGAATGAATTAAAAAAATTAATTAAATCTATGGGTGAAAAATGTAAAATATCCATACGAAACATTCGAAGAGATGCAAATGAAGAACTTAAAAAACTTTTAAAAGCTAAAGAAATTGGTGAAGATGAAGAAAAATCTTTTGAAAAAAATGTTCAAAACATTACAGACAAACATATTCAAATTGTTGATGAAAAAGTCTCTTCAAAAGAAAAAGAAATTATGACTATATGAACCCATTAAATCATGTAGCCATTATCATGGATGGTAATGGGAGATGGGGCTTAAAGTATAAAAATTCAAGAAACGCAGGACACAAAGAAGGACTAAAAACAGTAGAAAAGATTATTAATGAAACAATTAAAAATAGAATTAAATTTTTAACACTTTATGCATTTTCAACAGAAAATTGGAAAAGACCCAAAAAAGAAATAAACTATTTATTTAATTTGTTAGAAAATTTTCTTAATAACAGACTTGAAGATATCAATAAACAAAACATAAGAATAAAAATTTTAGGTTATAAAAAATTTTCTTCAAAACTAAATAAACTCCTGAATTTAGCAGAGAAAAAAACTTCTAAAAATTCAAAATTACAAATTAATCTTGCATTAAATTATGGTTCAAAAACAGAATTAATAAACGCTTTCAAAAAAATTTATAAAAAGAAAGGCAAAATTAATGAAAAAAATTTAGAAAAAAATCTTCAAACATATAATATTCCTGATCCAGATTTGTTAATAAGAACTGGCAATACAAAAAGATTAAGTAATTTTTTGTTATGGCAACTTGCATATGCTGAAATTTTTTTCGAAAAAAAATTATGGCCTGCATTTACCGAAAAAGAATATAAAAAAATAATTAAAGAATTTAGATCTATTAAAAGAAATTTTGGTAAAATATGATTGAAAAAGAATTACAAAAAAGAATTTTGAGCTCAATATTTTTGATACCAATATCATTTTTTTTTATATTTCAAGGATCTGTAGCATTTATATTTTTTTTGGTTTTAATTTTTTTAGTAACAAGTTTTGAATGGTTAAAATTGTCAAAAAATAGAGATATAATTAAAATTATTGGATTATTTTTTTTATCATTTTCTTTTTTTACAGTAATCTATTTAAGACAATACATAGGCTTAAATTTTTTTTTATTTCTGATTGTAGTTTGTATATTCACAGATGTTGGTGGATATTTTTTTGGCAAAATTTTTAAAGGACCAAAATTAATCAATATAAGCCCCAACAAAACATATTCAGGGGTAATTGGAAGTTTTTTATTCTCTTTAATTATCGGATATGTTTATATAAAATATTTTGGACTTAAAAGTAAAATTCTTTTAGAAACTGATCCTTTATTTATTATTTTTCTAATTCTATTTATTTCACTAATCAGTCAAGTTGGAGATCTAATAATTTCATATTTTAAAAGAAAAGCAAAATTAAAAGATACAGGAAAAATTTTACCAGGACATGGAGGATTTTTAGATCGCATTGATGGTTTGATTTTTGTAATGCCGATAACTTACCTGTTAGTATTACCTATTTTAATAAATAAATTAGATCTTATTAAATAATGAAAAGAAAAATTGCTATTCTTGGTTCTACAGGCTCAATTGGAAAACGTTTGATTGATATAATAAGAAAAGATAAAAAAAATTTTGAAGTAATTTTATTATCTGCCGATGGAAATTATAGAGAATTATTAAAACAAGCTAAATTCTTTAAAGTCAAAAATTTAGTTATTACAAATGTAGAAAGTTTTAATAAAATTAAAAAAGACAAGTATTCAAGAAAAATAAAAATTTTTAATAATTTTGATAATCTAGGAAAGATTTTGAAGAAAAAAATTGATTACACCATGAGCTCTATTTCGGGTATTCAAGGGCTTAAACCTACAATTGAAATCATTAAATACACAAATAAAATAGCTATAGCGAATAAAGAAGCAATAATATGTGGTTGGAACCTAATAGAAAAAGAATTAAGTAAATATAAAACTGAATTTATACCTGTAGACTCAGAACATTTTTCAATTTGGTATGCGTTGAAAGGGACTGATAAAAATCTCGTTGATCAAATTTATTTAACTGCGTCTGGAGGTCCATTTTTAAATAAAGCAATAAAAAAATTAGACAAAGTAAATATTAAGCAAGCTATTAATCATCCAAATTGGAAAATGGGAAAAAAAATATCTGTAGATTCAGCAACTATGATTAATAAAGTTTTTGAAATTATTGAAGCAAAAAAAATTTTTAGGATTTCATATAGTAAATTATCAATTATAATTCACCCAAAATCATATGTGCACGCAATAATTAAATTTAAGAATGGATTAACAAAAATTGTTGTTCATGATACAAACATGAAAATTCCAATTTTTAACTCTTTGTATTCATCAAGGAAGATCATAAATTCAAAAAACTTAGATTTTAAAGTTCTTAATAATTTAGATTTCAGAAATGTTAACTTTAAAAAATTTCCATTAGTGAGGATACTTAAAATGTTACCTGATAAAACTTCATTATTTGAAACTATTTTGGTCTCAGTAAATGATAAATTGGTGGAATTGTTTTTAGACAGGAAAATTAAATTTACTGATATTTCTAAAAAAATGAATAAAATGATTGGTTTGTATAGTTTAAAAAAATATAAAAAGATAAAACCAAAAAATGTTGAAGATATTTTTACAATGAATAAAAAAATAAAAATGATTTTAAAAAATTTATAGAAAATAAATATGCTTGACTCAATTTTAAAAATAAAACAATTACTTATATTTTTTTTTCTTATTTCAGGAACTTTTTTAAAAGCAGAAATAATTAACGAAATTAATGTTGAAGGAAATCAAAGAATTTCTTCAGAAACAATTGAAATGTTTGCTGATGTGTCTATCAATAATGATTTATCAGAGAACGATATAAATCAAATACTTAAAAGATTATATGATACAAATTTTTTTGATTTAGTTTCTGTAAAAATTTCCAATAAAATTCTTGTAATAAAAGTAAAAGAGAATCCAATAATACAAAATATAGATTACATCGGGATTAAATCATCTAAAATTTTAGAAGACCTAAAAAAAAATACTTCATTAAAATCTAGATCCTCTTTCAATCAAGTTTTATTAGATAAGGATAAAAAAAATATACAAAGTTTTCTTAAAAATATAGGGTATTACTTTTCTGATGTAGAAATTTTAATAGAAGAATTGGGGGATAATAAAATAAATCTTACTTACAATATATCTCTTGGAGAAAAAGCAAAGATTAAAAAGATTTCTTTTATTGGTGAAAAAATTTTTAAAGATAGAAAGTTAAAAGGAGTAATTTTAAGTGAGGAGTATAAACCATGGAAATTTTTGTCAGGAAAAAAGTATTTAAACAAAGATTTGATAAATTATGATGAAAGATTACTCAAAAATTTTTATTTAAACAAAGGTTATTATAATGTTGTTATTAATTCATCATTTGCGAAATTGATGGATGATAAATCGTTTGAATTAATATTTAATATTGATTCTAATTCAAAAGTATTTTTTGGTGATCTTAAAATAGATCTTCCAGATGATTTTTCAAAATCTAATTATGAGGAAGTTGAAACATTTTTTAAAAAATTAGAAAACAAACCATATTCTATTAATCGTATTGAAGATATTGTGGAAAAAATTGAGATTATTACGATTAATGAACAATTTGAGGCTATCAAAGCTAGTGTAAATGAAAATATAGATTCTAATAAAATTAATATAAATTTCAAGATAGAGGAAACAGAAAAATTTTTCATTGAAAAAATAAATATTTTTGGAAATAATGTTACAAGAGAGACAGTAATAAGAAATCAAATTGAAATTGATGAAGGTGATCCTTTCAATCAAATTCTTTACGCAAAATCTTTGAATAATATTAAAGCTTTAAATTTTTTTGAGAGCGTAGATGGAGAAATTTTAGATGGAAAAGAATTTAACACTAAAATAATTAATATAAATATAACAGAAAAAGCTACAGGTGAAATCTTTGCTGGAGTAGGAACTGGAACTGATGGTTCAAGTTTCTCTTTTGGAATAAAAGAAAATAATTATTTAGGAAGAGGAGTAAAGGTCGATAGTAATTTAAATGTTTCAGAGGAAAGAATAAAAGGTAGATTTTTAGTTTCAAATCCAAATTATAAAAATTCTGATAAAAATCTTGATTTATCACTTGAAGCCACATCCATTGATAGAGTTGGAACATCTGGGTATAAATCTAATGTTACAGGGTTTTCAATTGGAACTAAATTTGAGTATTTAGATGATTTAAGATTAGGGTTATCAACAAGAAATACTATTGAAAAAATGTCTGTTGATGCAAGTGCATCTGAAAGACAAAAAAAACAAGACGGAAATTATTTTGATAGTTTTATTGGTTTAGATTTTTTTTATGACAAAAGAAATCAAAAATATGAAACAACTAGCGGTTTTTTCAGTAATTATAGTGTTAGTATGCCGGTTCTTAGTGATACCAACACGTTTACGAACATTTACAACTACAAAGTTTTTAAAGAGTTGTATGAAAATAATATTTCAACTTTCTCATTTTTGTTCAAAGGCGCTAGTTCTTTGAGTGGTGATGATATTAAACTTTCAGAAAGATTGTATATTCCTGGAAGAAAATTAAGAGGATTTGAGTCTGGTAAGATTGGACCAAAAGATGGAAGTGATTTTATTGGAGGAAATTATGTTTCCAGTATAAATGCAACAACAACTGTTCCAATGATTTTAGAAAATGCTCAAAACGTAGATATAGTTATTTTTGCTGATGCTGCAAATATATGGGGTGTAGATTATGATAGCTCACTTGATAAAAATGGAATAAGAAGTTCAATTGGAATTGGTTTAGATTGGCTGACACCAGTTGGTCCTCTAACCTTCTCATTTGCACAACCTGTTACAAAAGAACCTACTGATATTGAGGAAACATTTAGATTTAATATAGGTACTAGTTTTTAATGTTCATAAAAAAAAAATTTTTTACTTTTTTTATAGTTTTTTTTATTTTTTTAACTTCATCATATGGGCAAGATCAAATTGTTTATTTAGATTTAGATGTTGTTGTAAATAATACATCTGCTGGTAGATCAATTCTAGATAAGCTGGAAAAATCAAAAAAATCGGCATTATTGAAATTTGAGAAAAAGGAAAAAGATTTAAAAAAAATTGAAGATGAAATTAAAAAACAAAAAAATATAATTTCTGAAAACGAATTGAAGAAAAAATTAGTTGAATTCAGACAAAAAGTAAAAAATTTTCGAGAAGAAAGACAAATAGTAATAAACGAATTTAATAAAAAAAAAAAATTGGAGTTTGAGAATTTTTTTAAAAAGATAACACCTATCATCGAAAATTATGTAAATGAAAAAAAAATCGATATAGTTCTGGATAAAAAGAATATTTTTATAGCATCAAAACAAAAAAATATTACACAAGATATAATTAATTTAATAAATTTGAAAATTAAATGAGCACATCTTTAAATAAAAAACAAATAATTGAGTTATTACCTCATCGTGAACCAATGTTATTAATTGACGAACTTTATGATATTAAAGAATTATTTTCAGCGACAGCAGTTGTAAATGTTAAAAAAGACAGTTTTTTTGTTAACGGACATTTTCCTGGACAACCAGTAATGCCTGGAGTTTTAATTGTAGAGTCTTTTGGACAAGCTGCTGCTGCTCTTACAGCTCATGGATTAGACAAATCAACTTACGAAAACAAATTAGTATTTTTAATGGGTGTTGAAAAAGCAAGATTTAGAAATCCAGTAATACCTGATTGTAAATTAATTTTAAAAATTGAAGCAATTAGATCACATGGCCGTGTTTGGAAATATAAAGGTGAAGCATTTGTGGATGAAAAAAAAATGGCTGATGCTATATGGTCGGCTACAATTGTAGATAAGAAATAATTAGCAATAATTTTTGATAACATTTAGATAAATGCTTTGATAAAAGCAATTATGTCTAATCCATTTTTTATTAATAGTGGACCATTTAAAATTTCAGAAATTTTAGAAACCTTAAAAATAGAAAGTGAATTTGATGAAAATCGAATAGTAATAGATATTAAAGATCTATATAATGCAAAAAAAGATTGTATTACATTTTTTCATTTAAAAAAATATAATGAAATAGTAAAGAAAACCGAAGCTTCGTATTGTATAACAACAAAAAATTTAAAAGATTATCTTCCAAAAAATTGCACTGCAATAATTGTTGAAAATGTATTAATTGCTACTTCTATTGTAACACAAAAGTTTTATCCAAATTCAATAGAAGATGAATATGATAGAACAGCTATCAACATAAATGATACCAGCTTTAAAGATATAGTAAATGCTGGGAAAAATGTATTAGTTGGAAACAACGTCAAAATTGGAAAAAATTGTTTAATCGGACATAACTCAATTATAGAACGCAATGTTCAAATTGGAAATAATTGTAAAATTGGATCTAACACAATTTTAAGAAATTCTGTGATTAAAGATAATGTAACTATTTTAGATAATTGTGTAATTGGAAAAAAAGGATTTGGTTTTTTTCCATCACAGAGTAAAAATTTGAGGTATCCCCATAAAGGTATCGTTATAATTAATGAAAATTCTGAAATTGGATGTGGATCTACAATAGATCGTGGTTCTTTATCTAATACAGAAATTGGTAAAAATACTTTTTTAGATAACCAAATCCATATCGCACATAATGTTAAAATTGGTGAAAATACAATTTTAGCTGGACAAGTTGGAATTGCTGGAAGCACAATTATAGGGAATAATGTAAAAATTGGTGGTCAAGCTGGTATATCTGGACATCTCAGAATAGGTAATAATGTTGAAATTGGTGGTGGCAGTGGTGTTATAAAAGATATACCCGATAATGCAAAAGTTATGGGTTATCCAGCAAAAAGTATTAGGGAATTTTTAAAAGATAATAGATGATACATAAAACTGCCATTGTAGATCCAAATTCTAAAATATCATCTAATGTAGAGATTGGTCCTTATTCAGTAATCGGTCCAAATGTTGAGGTAGGAGAAAATACAATTATCCAATCTCATGTTAGTATCGTGGGAATCACTAAGATTGGGAAAAAAAATAAGATATATCCATTTGCTTCTATTGGAAACGATCCTCAAGATCTAAAATTTAATGGTGAGAGTACTAAATTAGAAATTGGAGATAACAATAAAATTAGAGAATATGTAACAATAAATCCAGGTACAAAAGGTGGAGGTGGAATTACAAAAATTGGTAATGGGTGTTTATTTATGGTCTCTTCACATATAGCACATGATTGCTTAGTCGAGGACAATGTAATATTGGCAAATAATGTTCCTCTTGGTGGACATGCACATATTGAGCAAAATGTAGTAATTGGAGGTAATTCAGCTGTGCAACAATTTACTAGAGTGGGTAAGTTTGCAATGATAGGTGGAATGTGTGGTGTTGTAAGAGATATCATCCCTTATGCGATGGTACATGGAAATAGAAGTATTCTTCAGGGTTTAAATTTAATTGGATTAAGAAGAAAAAATATACCCAATAAAGAAATCTTAGTTTTAAGTGAAGCATATAAAGAAATATTTAAAAACGAAAATTTGACAGAAAATTTGAAAAATTTAAGTGCTGAGATCAAAAAAAATGGTCTTGTAAAAGACGTTGTTGAATTTTTAGAAAAAGATAAAAAAAGACCAATATGCACACCTTTTTCAAAATAAAATGATAGGTTTGTTTTTAGGTGATACAGATTTTTCGAAAATAGTCCTTAAAAAAATAAAAAAACTAAAAAAAAAATACTTTATAATTGATTTTTCCAAAAATAATGATTTTGCTAAAGAAAAAAATTCACACAGAATAAGTATAGGAAAATTTGGAAAAATTATTGATTTAATTAAAAAGCAAAAATCAAATAAAGTCCTTTTTGCTGGGAAAATTGCTAAACCAAAATTTTCTGCATTGAGATTAGATTTAAAAGGTATTTATTACATGCCAAGTATTATAAAAGCTGCTAAATTAGGAGATGCAGCTATAATTAAAGTCATAATTGAAATTCTTAAAAATGAAAAAATTGATGTTATAAGTTCAATTCATTTCAATCCTGAGTTAACTGGTAAAAAAGGTTTACATACAAAGATAAAACCTTCTCGATCAGATATTAAATCAATCAATAGAGGTATAAAATATTTAGCTAAAACAAATAGTTATGATCATATTCAAGCAATAGCAGTAAGAGATAATAAGATAATAGCAAAAGAGGACAATAGAGGTACCAAAAAAATGATGTCTAAATTAAAGAATAACTCAGGTGGTATTTTAATCAAATTTCCCAAAAAAAAACAAGATTTGAGAATGGATTTACCAACAATAGGAATACAAACCATAAAAGATTGTAAAAAATATGGATTAAAAGGAATAGTTCTTAAATCAAAAAAAAATATCTTTTTAGATAAAACTAAAAGTATTGAATTTGCAAACAAAAATAAAATTTTTATTTTGATAAGATGAAAAAAATATTTGTACTTACAGGAGAACCCTCTGGAGATAAATTGGCTTCTACAGCAATTTCAAAACTTCAAAAAGATTATCCCGATATTGAATATTTATCTGTAGGTGGGTCAAATTTAAGAAAAATTGGCATAAAGTCTATCTTTGATTTGAAAGAAGTAACTTACTTGGGTTTTACCAGTGTTTTGTTAAATATTTTTAAGATAAAAAAAAGAATTAATCAAACTGTTAAAGAAATCTTGAAATTTAATCCAGATATTTTGTTTAGTGTTGATAGTCCGGATTTTACTTTAAGAGTTGCGGAACAGGTAAAAAAAATTAATCCTCAAATTAAGACAATTCACTATGTAGCCCCGCAAGTTTGGATTTGGAGAAAAGGTAGAGTAAAAAAGATTAAAAAATTTATTGATCATATTCTTTTATTATTTGATTTTGAAAAAAAATTTTTTGACGAAGAGAATATAAATAATACTTTTGTAGGTCATCCGTTAATAGAAAATAATAAAAAAAACAAAACAGATATCAGTAATTTTATTTCTAATAATAAAAAAATGATATCTATATTTCCAGGCAGTCGAAAATCGGAAATAAATGTTTTGTTACCAATATTGATTGATTTTATAAATATGATGAACAAAAGAAATTCAAATTATTATTTTATTTTTCATGCTATTGAAGAAAACAAAAATAACATTGTTGAGTATATAAAAGATAAGAATTTGAATAATATTGATGTAATTTCAGATGAAAATATGAAAAAGGAAATATTATCAAATTCAATTTTTGCTGTATGTAAGTCAGGAACAATAGCTCTTCAAGTCTGTAATGCTAATGTTCCTTCAATAATTATTTATAAGTTAAATTTTATAAACTTTATGATCTTTAAATTATTGGTAAATGTTAAATTTGCAAATATCATCAATATAATTAATAATAAAGAAGTCATTCCTGAATTGTTGCAAAGTGAGTGTAATGCAAAAGAAATTTATAATTCTGTTTTATATATGCTTCAAAATCCAGAGATTAGAAAAAAACAATTAGAACAATGCAATGAAACTTTAAAAGGAATTAGATCGAACTCTACGTCATCTAATGAAGTAGCCACAATCTTAAGAAATAGTCTTGTTGGATAATCTTTTTTTAACCTCTTCTTTACCTAGAGATACAATTATATCATAAATACCAGGACCAAATTTTGACCCTGTTAAAGCCACTCTTAAGGGCTGACCAACACCTTTAAAATTGGTGTTATTAGATTTTATTAGTTCCTGAACTATCGGTTCTAAATTTTCCCTTGTAAAGTTGCTTATTTCTTTAATATTATCTTTAAATTCAGAGATAATTTTTCGTGCATTAGCATCAATTAATTTTAGATCTTCTTTATTAAAATTAACTTCATCGTTAATAATATATTGACTATTATTATATATATCCTCTAGTGTTTTAGCCTTATTCTTAAGAAAAGTTAAAGATTTTTTAATTTTATCTTTTTTTTCCCCAATAATCTTTTCTTTAAAAATCTCACAATAATCAATTAGTTGATTAAAAAGTTCGTTTTCATCAATACTTTTTATATAGTGTTCATTCATAGAAAGAATTCTATTTAAATCTAATTTTGATGGTGATTTTCCAATACCTTCAAGATTAAAATACCTTATACTCTCATCTAAAGTAAAAATTTCTTTATCTTCATATGACCAACCCAATCTTAAAAGATAATTTCTCAAAGCATTTGGCATAATACCTATTTTAGAATAGTCCTCCAGAGTCGATGCTTTATCTCTTTTGGATAATTTTTTCCCCTCCATTGTATGAATTAATGGTATATGTGCAAACGTTGGTAAAGCCCATTCCATTGCTTCATAAATTTGAATTTGTTTAAATGTATTGATTTTATGATCATCACCTCTAATAATATGTGTCATATTCATCTGATGATCATCAACAGCAGCTGATAAATTATAAGTTGGTGTGCCATCATTTCTTAATATTACAAAATCTTCGATGGTATTATTTTCAATTTCTACATTTCCCTGAACTTTATCTTTTAATATTGATGTACCACCAATTTTACTTTTAAATCTTATGACAGGTTTTACATCTTTGGGAGCCTCATTCTCGTTTTTGTCTCTCCATTTTCTGTCATAAACGTATGGAATTTTTTTTTGCTTAGCTCTTTTTTTTTGTGCTTCAATTTCTTCAGTTGAGCAATAACATCTATAAGCACTACCTTTTTTTAATAGTTCATTTGCAACATTTATATGATCATCAATTTTTTGAGATTGTATATATTCTGTTCCATCATGATTGATACCTATCCATTGCAGAGATTTTATAATTTGATTTTTGTATTCCTCTTTTGATCTTTCTTTATCCGTATCTTCTATCCGTAGATAAAAATTACCATCTTGGTTTTTTGAATATAACCAATTAAATAAGGCTGTTCTCACCCCACCAATATGTAAAGGTCCAGTAGGTGACGGAGCAAATCTAGTTGCTACTTTTTTCATTAAAAATGGTTTAGACTATTTTTTTAGAAGTTTCTATATAAAGATACTAAAACACCTTGAACTTTTACTCTATCAGGGCCAAAAATTTTGGTCTCATAGTTTTTATTAGCACTTTCCAATGCTACTACTTTACCTTTTTTTCTAATCCTTTTAAGCATAGCTTCGTGTTCGTCAATTAAAGCCACCACTATTTTTCCATTATCAGCTGTATCAGTTCTTTTAATGATGACTGTATCACCTTCATAAATTCCAGCTTCAATCATTGAATCTCCTTGAACTTTAAGACCAAAATAATCTCCATTTTTTTCTAAGTTATTTGGTAATGGAATTCTAGAAACTTCATTTTGAATTGCTTCAACAGGTGTTCCAGCTGCTATTTTACCCAAAACTGGCACCTCTGCATCATCGGATAAAGGTTTTTCATCATCCAAGCCTCCTTTAATGACACTTGGGGAGAAATTATTGTAAATATCATTAGCAGAAGCAGTCTCTGGTAATTTTATAACCTCCAAAGCTCTAGCTTTATGAGCAAGCCTTTTAATGAAACCTCTTTCCTCTAAGGCGCTAATTAATCTATGAATTCCAGATTTTGATTTAAGATTTAGGGATTCCTTCATTTCTTCATAAGAAGGGGAAACACCAGAACTTCTCAACTTCTTGTTGATAAATAAAAGCAGGTTTTTTTGTTTTTTTGTAAGCATAAGAACAAATATCGTACAAATAATGTTCTATAAAAGTTCTTCAAAATTAACAATAGTTAAAAAGTTATGAAAATACTGACTTTTTTGACTATAAAACGGAAAAAATCGAATTATCGTTTAAATTTCTTAAAAGTGATTCACCAATTAAAAAGGTTTTGATGGATGTTTTATTTGATAGTTCCAACAATTCTTCTTTAGTTTTAATTCCACTTTCAGAAATCAATGGGCCAGGGTGATTAACCAAAACATCGTGGATATCATAAGTTGTATTAATATCAGTTTTTAGAGTTTTTAAATTTCTGTTGTTAATACCCAATAAAGCATCTTTAAATCTAAGTGCTTGTTTAGCTTCATCAACAGTATGTACCTCTACAATAACTGACATATTCAATTTTAAAGCTTCTTCATATAATTCATCTGCCAATTTATCTGAAACTCCAGCTAAAATAATTAAGATAGCATCAGCACCATAACTTTTAGCTAAAGGAATTTGAAATTTATCTATAAAAAAATCTTTACAAAGAATCGGTAAATTAACATCTCGTTTTATTTTACTAATATGTAGCAAGTTTCCTAAAAAAAAATCCTCTTCAGTTAAAACAGATAAACAGGTTGCTTTATTTGATTTATACATATTAGCTATTTTTACAGGATCGTAGTCTTTAATAATTATCCCTGCAGAGGGACTCGCTTTTTTTATTTCAGCAATAATTGAGAATTTTTTATTTTCAACATTCTTTTTAATTGTATCTTTAAAATTAACGTATGAAATATTTTTTTTAATTAATTCTTCGAGTGTCTCAAGACTTATACTTTTTTTAAGTTCTAAAATTTTTTCACTTTTAGTATTTATTATTTTTTGAAGAACATTTTCAGTCATTTTGAATTTTCTCTAATTGTTTAAATACTTGACCTGATAAAATGTGTTTTCTGGCATCATCATAAGCTTTATCGAAATTCTGGTGGGTTTCATTAACAACTAATCCTGCTGCAGCATTTAAACAAACTGCTTTAGAAAAATCATTATCCTCACCTTTAAATATATCAATCATTCTATCTGCATTAAAAGCTGCATCATTACCAATGAGATTTTCAAAATTATCTGCATTTATATTTAACTTATTCGGATCAATAATAATCTCAGAGATGACGCCATGTTTTAATTGAATTACATTGGTTTTAGCATAAGGTGAAATTTCATCTAATCCATCTTCGCTATTGACTATCCAAGCAAATTTAATATCTAAATTTTTTAAAGCATTAGCAAATATTTTTAATAGTTTTTTATCAAAAACACCAATAACTTGTCTTTTTACAAGAGCAGGGCTACTCAAAGGTCCGATCATATTGAATATAGTTCTTTTTCCAATTTTTTTTCTTGTAGGTCCCACAAATCTCATTGCGCTGTGATAGTTGGGTGCAAACATGAATCCGAAATTATTATCATTAATTTGATTTTCAATATCTTTTGGCTCTAAATTTATTTTAATATTTAAAGCCTCTAGAACATCACCAGATCCACATTTTGAGGATACAGCTTTATTTCCATGTTTAGCTATTTTAACACCCATACTCGAAAGTAATAATGCTGAAGCTGTTGATATATTAAGTGTATTCATACCATCTCCACCAGTTCCACAAGTATCAACACAATTTTCTACATTTACTCTTTTAGACTTGTTTCTAAGAACAAAAACTCCACCAGCTACCTCATCAGAAGATTCACCTTTTGCTGATAAAAGTGTCAAAAAATCAAATATTTCTTGCTCTTCTGCTTTACCTTCCATCAGTAATTCAAAAGCAGATTTACTTTCATCAAAAGTTAAATTTTCCTTTTTTTTAATTTTTTCAATGAATTGTTTCATTAATCCTAAATTCTTATAAAATTTTTTAAAATTTTAATTCCTAATTTAGTTTTAATACTTTCAGGGTGAAATTGCACTCCATGTATATGATATTTCTTATGTTGTACTCCCATTATTAGTCCATCTTGAGTCTGAGCAGTAATTTCAAGATCTTTAGATAATGATTTTTTATCAATGATTAAGCTGTGATATCGAGTGGCTTCAAACGTTTTAGGGAGATTTTTTAAAATACCAATTTTTTTTGAAAAAATCTTACTAGTTTTTCCATGCATCAGCTTTCTAGCTTGAATAATTTTTGAGCCAAATACTTGACCTATAATTTGATGGCCTAAACAAACTCCTAGAATCGGTATTTTTTCATATAAAGATTTAACAATTTTAAGACAATTACCTGATTGATTGGGGTTACCAGGTCCAGGTGAAATTACGATCTTATGATATCTTTTTTTTAAAATTTCATGAGATGTTATTTGATCATTTCTAATTACTTCAACATTCACTTTTAATGAAGACAGATAATGGTAGAGATTAAAAGTAAAACTATCGTAATTATCAATTAAAATTATCTTTTTCATTTCAACGCATTAATTAAAGCTTTTGCTTTATTTACTGTTTCTTCGTATTCCTTTAATGGTTTGCTATCTGCAACAATCCCAGCTCCAGCTTGGACATAAAATCTGTTATTTTTTGCAACAGCTGTTCTTAAAGCAATACATGTATCGAATTCTCCATTAGCCGCGAAATACCCAATGCCACCAGCATAAACCTTCCTTTTTGTAGACTCTAGTTCATCAATAATTTCCATAGCTCTTATTTTGGGAGCTCCAGAGACAGTTCCAGCTGGAAAACCCGCTAAAAGAGACTTAAATTTAGAAAATCTTTTATCATGTTTACCTATTACGTTCGAAACTATATGCATTACATGTGAATACCTTTCAATTATAAAACTTTCAGTAACTTTAATTGAATTAGTCTTAGATACCTTTCCGGCATCATTTCTTCCAAGATCTAATAACATTAGATGTTCAGAAAGCTCTTTTTTATCTTTAAGTAAATCTTTCTCATAAAAACGATCCTCTTTAATCGTTTTTCCTCGAGGTCTTGTTCCGGCAATAGGTCTTACAGTTATTTCGCCATCTCTTAACCTTACTAATATTTCGGGACTTGCACCTATTATTTGAAAATCAGTAAAATTAAAAAAAAACATAAATGGAGATGGATTAGTTATTCTCAATTTTTTATAAATATCGATTGGTTTTTTTGTCAATTTAGTCTCAAAACGTTGGCTTAAAACGACTTGAAATATATCTCCTAATTTAATGTATTTTTTTGCCTTATTAACTATAGATAAAAATTTATTTTTAGAGGTATTTGAATTAATTATAATTTTTTTTGACTTATTATTTATTAAATTATCTATTTTTTTAACTGATGATTGTAAAGAGAGCGTGAAAAGTTCAGATTGGATATCTTTATATTTACTTTTGTAATTCGTAATTTTTTCATCTTTAAAAATATTATTGATAAAGAATATTTCCTTTTTTAAATTGTCGTGAATAATAAGTGTTCTTGGACGTAATAATCTAACATCAGGTAATTTTAAGTCATCTATACAATTGTTAGGGATTTTTTCGATGTACCTAATTGCATCGTATGAAAAATATCCTGAAATCAAAGAACAAATTTTCGGTAATTTATTAGGAGTTTTAAACTTAAAATCTTCAATTATTTTTTCAATTAAATATTTAGGTTTATCCCTTAACTTAATTTTTTTATTTTTCTTTATTAAATAAGAATTATTATTATTAAATTCCCAAATTTTATCAGGATTTTTACCAAATATAGTGTATCTGCCTCTAATCTTACCTTTTTCTACTGACTCAAAAATAAAGCTATTTTTTTCAATTAAAAAGTTATCAATTAAATTAATTATTTCTTCATCAGTTTTTACTTTTTTTGATGTATAGATTATTTGATTTTCGTTGTTTCTGTGTCGAAACTTGAATTCTTTGAAGCTTCGATTAATTTTCATTTAAAATAGTTTTTAACTCGTTCAATAGTCTGTTGATTTAAAGAAACATCATATTTGTCATTTAAAAATGTATCATAAGATTTTAATAATGAATTTTTGTTGTTAGAATTTTGTTTTGCAATATATTGTTTAAATTCCTCTTTATTTGTATCTATGATTTGTTTTTCAAATTTTTTGACTTTCGCTAAGTAAATATTGTTATTTTCATCGTTTATTAAAGTAAATGATTTCTCAGGTAAGCTATATAAAACTTCAACAGCATTAATATCAAATTTTTTATTATCTCGCACAGAATTCAAATTTATTGCCTGGATCTTATCTTTTCCCATCTCTAAAAAATTATTGTCATTAAATTTTTTGTTGGTTATTTCATTTAATAATTTTTGGTTATAATCAAATTTATTTTTTTGAAAAACTAATTCGAGCACTTCTTCTTTAATTTGTTTATCACTTAAATCTGGTGATTTTTGGGTAATATTTTTTATGTTATATAGGATATAATCATTTTTATTTTCAAAAATATCAAATTTATTATTTCTTAATTCGTAAATTTTTTTTTCAATTTCGTTTTTATCTGTAGAAAATCTAAAATTACTAATATCAACTGATTTTAAATCAAAATTTGATGTAATCGTTTTAAAATCAATTTCATTGGATATTGCAACTTCAATTTCATCAATTTTTTCAAAAAAAGATTGATTGAAATCATCTACTCCAATTAAATTTTTAGGATTTATGATTGTGTAGCTGAAATCTAGGTATTCTATTTTTAATTTATCTTTATTATCCTTAATAAAATTTTCTAATTCTTTATCTGTGATATCATCTTTATTTACATAGAAATCATTTAAATCAATGAATTCTATTTCAAGTTTTTGATTTTCTTCTTTAAATAGTTTTGTTGTAAGAAATTGAGGAGAGGTTGTACCAGCACCAATATAATCAAAAAGATTTTTTTGTAATTCTCTTAATTTAAGTCTTTGTTCAAAACCCGGAGCAGATAAGTTATTTTCCAATAAAAATTTTTCGTACTTTATTCTTTGAAAAACTCCATTTTCATCAAGAAAATTTTTATTTTCTTTTATCTTCTTTAACAACGTTATTTCAGAGATACTTAGTTCGAAATCTTTTATTTCTAAGTCAAGTAATGTTGTAGAAACTAAACTGGAAAGAAGCTCCTCAACTATGTTTTGGTCTAAGTTTTCTCTAATTGTTTTCTCAGGTATTCCCGATTTATTTACGTAATTAATAAAATCTTCAGTGGAAATACTATTGTTATTAATTTTAGCAATATTGTTAGTATTACCACTACTAAACATTCCACCCATCCCCCAAAATACAAATGGTAATATAATTATACCTACAAAAACAGCAGCAAGTTTTGTTTTTGCGAAATTTCTTAAACTACTAATCATTATTATAAATTTATTGATCTATAAAAAGCAAACCTATAAATTAAAATAAGCCTCATGACAAATAAATATATGTATTTTATTGCCAATTGGAAAATGTTTGGTGTTTTAAATTCGTTAAATACGCTGAATAGAGTTGTTAAATTTTTTAAAAACTTCAAAAAAAGAAAGTCTTTGAAAATAATTTACTGCCCACCTAGCACTTTAATAGAGCCAATGTCAAAAAAATTGAGAGGTTCAAATATTGAAGTTGGTGCGCAAAATTGTCATGAGCAGGATGTTTATGGTGCTTTTACAGGTTCAGTAAATTCGTCAATGTTAAAAAGTGTTGGTGCTAAATATATTATTATTGGCCACTCTGAAAATAGACAAGCTGGTGAAACTGATAAATTAATAAATCTAAAGATTAAAAGTGCATTGAAGTCTGGGCTGAGGGTAATTTTTTGTATTGGTGAGACGCTTAAAGCAAAAAGAAAAAAAATTACCAAAAGTGTTTTAAATAAACAGATTAAAGTAGGTTTGAAAAATATTAAAAATAATAAAAAAATTATTATCGCATATGAACCAGTTTGGTCAATTGGTACAGGAATTATACCAAAATCTGATGACTTATTTAAGACAATCAGTTTTATTAAAAAAGAAAAAAAGAATTATAAAGTTCTTTATGGTGGCTCAGTAAATCCAAAAAATATTCATCAATTGAAATCTATAAATAATATTGATGGTTACTTAATAGGTGGGGCATCACAAGATCCTAAAAAATTTATTGATATAATTAAAAAAACATATAATTAACCCTTCATGGAAAATATATTGTTAATTTTGAACATCATATTTGGTTTAATTTTGGTATTACTAGTTTTGATGCAAAAGTCTGAGGGTGGTGCTTTAGGAATTGGAGTTTCTCAGGAAAGTTTCATGTTTTCCAGATCAGCAGGTAATTTTATGACCAAAGCAACAGCCGTTGTTGCCACTTTATTTATAATTTGTAGTCTAGCACTTACAATTGTGTCTAGAGGAGAATTAACACCTACATCATCTGTTTTGGATACTATTGAAGAAAAAGCAGAGGATACTCCTGCTATTCCAGAAAATAATAATTAATACTTTTAATTTTCTTTTTTATTCGCTATAAGATACTTCCATGGCGCGATTTATTTTTGTCACGGGCGGCGTGGTTTCATCGTTAGGAAAAGGTCTTTCTTCTGCATCACTAGCTTATTTACTTCAATCGAGAGGGTATAAAGTTAGATTAAGGAAATTAGATCCTTATTTAAATGTAGATCCTGGAACAATGAGCCCATTTCAACACGGAGAGGTTTTTGTAACTGATGATGGTGCTGAAACAGATTTGGATCTTGGGCATTATGAGAGATTTACTGGAGTATCTGCAAAGAAGTCTGATAATATTACAACAGGTAAAATTTATAACGATGTATTAAAAAAAGAACGTGAGGGAAAATATCTTGGAAAAACTGTTCAAGTTATTCCACATATAACTGATAGAATAAAAGAGTTTATAAAGAATGATTCATCGAAAGAAGATTTTGTTATTTGTGAAATTGGTGGAATTGTTGGTGATATTGAGAGTCTACCATTTATTGAGGCCATAAGACAATTTGCAAATGATATAGGAAAAAAAAATGCATTATTTATCCATCTTACCTTAGTACCTTATTTAAAGTCCTCAGATGAAATTAAAACTAAACCTACTCAACATTCTGTTAAAGAGTTGAGAAGTATAGGTGTTCAACCTGACATTATAATATGTAGATCAGAAAGACCTATCCCTTTAGAACATCGTAAAAAAAATCTCACTTTTCTGCAACGTAGATATTAAAAATGTAATAGAAACTGTTGATGTAAGAACAATTTATGAAGCACCAATAAGTTTTTTTAGAGAAAAACTCGATGTTCAAGTATTAAATTATTTTAAGCTTAAATCAAAAAAACCCGCAAACCTTAAACCATGGAAAAAAATAACTAAAATTATTTTAAAAACTAAAAAACAGGTGAATATTGCAATAATTGGCAAATATGTTGAGTTAAAAGATGCTTATAAATCTTTAGATGAAGCTCTTACTCATGGAGGTATTCAAAATAATGTAAAGGTAAATTTAGTAAGAATTGACTCTGAAAAATTAAAAGTTTCTGAGATTAAATCAAAACTTAAACACATTTCAGGAATATTAATACCTGGTGGTTTTGGTAAACGAGGAACAACTGGAAAAATAGAGTCAATAAAATATGCTAGAAAAAATAAAGTTCCTTTTCTTGGGATATGTTATGGAATGCAAATGGCAATTATAGAATTTGCTAGAAATCAATTAAATTTAAAAAAAGCAACTTCGAGTGAATTTGATAGAAATGGCATACCTGTAATTGGATTAATAAATGAGTGGATTAAAGATGGAAAAACTATCAAAGGAACAGATAAAAATCTAGGTGGAACAATGAGATTAGGTTCTTATGATGCGAAATTACAAAATAATTCTAAAATTAAAAAAATTTATGGAAAAAAGATTATCAAAGAAAGACACCGACACAGATATGAAGTTAATATCAATCTAAAAGACAAATTTGAAAAAAAAGGAATGAGTTTTTCTGGTTTATCGCCTGATGGTTTTTTACCTGAGATCATTGAGTTAAAAAATCATCCTTGGTTTATTGGAGTACAATTTCATCCAGAATTTAAATCTAGACCTTTTGCTCCACATCCATTATTCTCATCTTTTATCAAAGCATCAAAAAATCATAAATGAGTAACATTAAAGTAAATTGTGGAAAAATAGATATTTCGAACAATGATAAGATTTGTATAATTTCTGGACCTTGTCAGCTTGAAAGTGAACAACATGCAATGGATATGGCAGGAAAAATTAAGGAAATTACCTCAAAATTTGGTCTTGGATTTATTTACAAAACTTCATTTGATAAAGCGAACAGAACAAGCTTAAAAGGCAAAAGGGGAGCTGGATTAGCAGCTTCATTGCCTGTGTTTGATAAAATTAAAAAAGAATTAAATGTCCCTATCCTAACAGACATTCATAATGCTGAGCAATGTGCAATCGTTTCAAAACATGTTGATGTTTTACAAATCCCGGCTTTTTTATGTAGACAAACAGACTTGTTAATTGCTGCAGCTAAAACAAATAAAATTATTAATGTAAAAAAAGGTCAATTTCTTGCACCATGGGATATGGTTAATGTAACAAAGAAAATTTCAGAATCTGGAAATGACAAAATATTAGTAACTGAAAGAGGTGCAAGTTTTGGATACAACACTTTAGTTTCCGACATGAGGTCGTTACCAATAATGGCTAAGAATGGTTATCCAGTAATTTTTGATGCAACACACTCAGTGCAACAACCAGGTGGTCTTGGAGAAAAAAGTGGTGGTCAAAGAGAGTTTGTTGAATATTTAGCAAGAGCTGCAGTTGCAGTTGGAGTTGCAGGAGTTTTTATTGAAACCCATCAAGATCCAGATAATGCCCCATCTGATGGGCCTAACATGGTACCATTAGATAAATTAGAAGATCTTCTAAAACAATTAAGCGATATAGATAATCTTATTAAAAATTAAGTGAGTAAAATTCTAAAAGTTAAAGCAAGACAAGTTTTTGATAGTAGAGGAAATCCAACTATTGAAGCAGAGGTTCATGTAAAAAACAAAAGTGCAAAAGCAATTTGTCCCTCAGGAGCTTCTACAGGCACTTATGAAGCCTACGAAAAAAGAGATACCAATAATAAAAGATATTTAGGCAAAAGTGTTTTCTCTGCAATTAATTTAATTAATTCCAAAATATCAAGAGCTCTGAGAAATAAAAACGTACATAATCAAGAAAGAATAGATGAAATACTTATTAATTTAGATGGCACTAAACAAAAAACAAAACTAGGAGCTAATGCAATATTAGCGGTATCGATGGCTGCAAAAAAGTTATCAGCAAAAGTAAAAAGAATTCCTCTTTATAAATCTTTTTATGCAACAAAAAATTTTCAATTACCTTATCCATTAATGAACATTATCAATGGTGGAGCACACGCGAATAATGGTCTTAGAATTCAAGAATTTATGATTAGACCAGACAAAGCAAAATCTTTTTCTGAAGCAATGAGAATATGTTATTTAGTAATAAAAAACTTAAGTAAATTAATTAAAGCAAAAGGTTTAGCCACATCGGTTGGTGATGAAGGTGGATTTGCACCGATGATTAATAGCAACAATCAGGCCTTAGATTTGATTGTTTTATCAATTAAAAAATCAGGATTTAGAAATGGTAAAGATGTTTCAATTTGTTTGGATGTTGCAGCTAATGAATTATTTAAAAAAGGTAAATATTCTATTCACTCAAAAAAATATGTTTCTGTTGATAAAACAATTTCAGAATACAAAAAAATGATTGATAAATATAAAATTAAATCCATTGAAGATCCATTTTCTGAAAATGATTGGACGTCTTGGAGTAAATTAATGAGATCTACAAAAAAAGTACAGATAGTTGGAGATGATCTCTATGTTACAAATTTAGAAAGGTTGAAAAAGGGATTTTTAAATGTTTCATCAAATTCAATTCTGATAAAACTAAATCAAATTGGTACAGTTACCGAAACACTTGATGTCATAAGATTTGCTCAAACTATTGGGTTTAATACTATCATTTCACATCGATCAGGAGATAGTGAAGATACATTTATTGCGGATTTAGCAGTGGGCACTAACTCCAACCAATTAAAAACAGGATCTTTAGCTAGATCTGAAAGAGTGGCCAAATATAATCAATTAATTCGTATAGAAGAAGAACTTGGAAAAAAAGCTAGAATGAATAAGATTCATTAATGCTTCAAAGATTAAAAAAAAATTACCTTTTATTAGTTTCTACTTTTTTGATTCTTTATTTCTTTTTTAATCTTTTATCTGGTCAAAGAGGGTTAATTTCATATTTTGAAAAAAAAGAGAATTTAAAAAACTTAAAACAACAAGAATCTTTAATAATTAACCAAATAAGAGACTTGGAATTTAAGAATTCATTGTTAAGTGACAATCTAGATCTTGATTATATAGAATCTTTGATTAGAGAAAGGTTCATATTTGGTAAAAAAAATGAAAAAATTTATATAATTAAAAAAAATGAAAATTAGACATCCAGAAAAGCAGAATAAACCGATAAATCCAATTAAAAAAAAACCAGATTGGATAAGATCAAAATTAGTAAATAGCAAAGAATTTTTTTTAACAAAAACAATTGTAAATAAAAATAATCTTGTAACAGTTTGTCAGGAAGCTAATTGCCCAAATATCACTGAATGTTGGAGTAAAAGACATGCTACGTTTATGATTATGGGTGATACATGTACAAGAGCATGTGCTTTTTGCGATGTAAAAACTGGTAAACCAGGAAAACTAGATAATCTTGAACCAATAAAAATTTCTCAGGCTGTAAAAAAATTGAATTTAAAACATGTTGTAATAACATCAGTTGATCGAGATGATTTAGATGATGGCGGTTCAAATCATTTTTTTGAGGTTATTAACCAAACAAGAAAAACAAATCCAAATACTACAATTGAAGTTTTAACTCCTGATTTTTTAAGAAAGGGTAATGCTTATAAAAAAGTTTTAGAGGCAAATCCTGATGTTTTTAATCACAATATTGAAACTGTTCCTAGTCTTTATCTTAAAGTAAGACCCGGTTCTAGATACTTTGCATCTTTAGAACTTTTGAAAAATGCTAAAATGATAAATAAGAAAATTTTTACTAAATCAGGGATAATGGTTGGCTTAGGTGAAAAAAAAGATGAAATTTTACAGGTAATGGATGATTTAAAAGCTGCTGATGTAGATTTTTTAACTATTGGTCAATACTTACAACCATCTGTTAGACATCATCCTCTTGATAGATACTATACACCAGAGGAATTTGATGAATTAGGAAGTATTGCGAAAGCAAAAGGTTTTTTATTAGTTTCTTCATCGCCATTAACAAGATCTTCTTATCATGCAGATGAAGATTTTGCTAAGCTACAACAAAATCGGATAAACAATCATTAATGCCAAAAGCTTCAGTTAAGCGATTAATTGAATGTGAAAAAAAAGACTTAATTGAACTTGTTTTAGATATAGAAAAATATCCTGAATTTGTTCCATTTTGTTTTGATGCGAAAATATATGAAAACAAACAAGAGGGTGATTTGCAAAAAATTATTGCTGATTTAACGATTGGTAAAGGCCCATTTAAAGATACATACAAAAGTGATGTTGCTTTTAATAAAAAAACTGACTCAATCTATGTTAAAAACATAGAAGGTCCATTAAATCATCTAACAAATAATTGGACATTTAGTGATAAAAATAATGGTATTACCGAGGTGACCTTTGATATTGATTTTGAAATAAAGAATAAATTTTTAAATTCTTTAATGGTAGTCTCTTTTCAATTTGGTTTAGAAAAAATAGCTGATGCTTTTCAAAAAAGAGCTGAAGAATTATTTGGAAATTCTAAGAACTAAATCTAAAGCTTTTTTAACAGTGGCTTTTTGAATGGAAGATCTTTTTTTACTTTTAAATAAGCACTTAATTATTTGAATTTTTTTACCTTTTTTGACTCCGATATAAACTAAACCAACAGGCTTTTGTTTAGTACCACCTTTAGGTCCTGCGATTCCAGTTATAGAAACGTTAATATTGGCTTTTGATATTTTAGATAAGTTATCTACCATTGCTAAACAACATTGGTGGCTAACCGCACCATATTTTTTAATGATATTTTTATTTACTCTAAGAATTCTAATTTTAGCTTGGTTAGAGTAGGTGACTAGTCCTAAATTAAATATTTTTGAAGCACCACTTATTGAGGTAATTGAACTAGCTAACATCCCACCCGTACAAGATTCAGCAACAGAAAGCTTTAATTTTTTTTTGGTTAAAAGTTTGACTAAAGTTTTCATTAAATTAAATAACTGCTTAATAACATAAAACAAATTAATGATAGAACAACATATAATCCTGCACAAACATCGTCCATTATTACACCGAAACTATTTTTATAATTTTTGTCAAAATAATTTACTGGAAATGGTTTCAGTATGTCAAAAATTCTAAAAAGCACAAAACAAATACCATAAAAAATTATGGCTTCATCAGATGTTTTTTGTGTTCCATGAGATATCTCATAGAGATAAATTGGTATAGATTGACCTATAAACTCGTCAATAATAACTTCTTTTGGATCTTTATTTTCTTTCTCCTTAATATGGGATGCCACTGCTATGAATGAATAAATAAAAATAATAAGCAAACCTATTAAGACTATATTTGGTGATAACTTTAATATATGAAAAAAAAAATAAAGAAAAATAGTTGTAGCTAAGGATCCAAAAGTTCCAGGAATAATCTTTATTTTTCCTAGTCCAAACATTGTAGCTAATAATGAATTAAAAGTTTTAATCATATTTTGTAATTGAAATTATGGTTTCACAAGCGATAGCCTTTTCTTTTCCTATTAAACCTAATTTTTCCACAGTTTTTCCCTTTAAATTTATTTGGTTTTCATTAAGACCAGTTAATTTTGAGACTGATTTAATTATTTTGTTTCTATATTTTGAAACTCTTGGTTTCTGACAAATTAAGTTTATATCCAAGTTATTTATAATTAAATTAGATTTGTTAAGATCAAATATAATCGGTTTTAGCATTTTTGGAGATCTAATATTTTTAAATTTTTTTGTATTAGGAAAATATGTTCCAATATCTTTTTTTCTAACAGCTCCTAAAATAGAATCAATAATTGCATGTAAAATTACATCTCCGTCAGAATGACCCTCAAGACCTGAATGAAAAGGAATTTTTAATCCTCCAAGATAAAGTTTCTTATTTTTTAATAACTTGTGGATATCGAAACCTAAACCATAAAAAGTTTTGGGAGTTTTTATATCATCAATATATGTAATTTTATTATTCGCTTTTTCACCTGGTATAAATTTGATTTTGAGATCTTTATTTATAAATAATGTTGCTTCATCAGTGACTTTATTTTTTTGATCTTTTGCAATTTTATATAGCTCTTCAAATCTAAATGCTTGAGGGGTCTGTGTTAATAATAAATTATTTCTGTTAAGATTAAAAATTTGATTTTGAGTTTTATATTTTATTGTGTCTTTTGAATTGATAATTGGAACTACGGCCTTGTTATTTTTCAAATTTTTAGCAATATTTTTTAGTAATCTAATTGAGAAATTAGGCCTAGCAGCATCATGTATAAATACATTTTTTGGCTTATACCTTTTAAGATATTTTAAAGCTTTAAAAGAGGAGTCTGATCTTTCCCTTCCTCCTTTAATAATACTTATTGATTTAGGATACTTCTTTTTTTTTAAATGTTTAAGATTATTTGAAACAATTATAATTTTCTTAAATAGCTTTGAATTGAGGGATTTTTCTATGGAATGATCAATTATTTCTTTATTTTGGTAATTAAATAATTGCTTTGGTATTTTTTTATTAAATCTCTTACTTTTTCCAGCAGCTAATATTACAAAATAGTTGTTCATTCGTTTAAATGCTATAATTCTAATTTATGTTAGAATTTTTGAAAAAAAATATAATCATCATTATTCTATCTAGTATCACACTATTCCTAGGTTTTTTAACCTTTTTGACATTTATTGATAGAAGTTTTGTTGATTTAAATGAAAAAAATTTACAATATTTACTAATTTCAAATATTTTTTTACTTATTTTATTATTCATTTTTATTTTTGCAGAAGTTAAAAACTCAATTAAAATTGATATTGATAAGGATGGCTTAACATCAAATAAAAAATACATAACGTATTTTTCATTATTTACTTTAATACCATCAATTTTAATTTCAATTTTTTCCTTATTTCTTTTTTCTTTTGCTTTAGAAAAGTACTTCGATAAGAAAGTTACAACTGTTGTTAATAATTCTTATGAACTTGCTAAAAATTATGTTGAAGAAGTAAGAAATAAAATTCAATCAGATATAATTTTGATTGCTTTTGATACTAATAAAAGTGCGAATTTTTTAAATGAAAATGCAAAGGAGTATTTAAGGTTTTTAAGGACACAAAAGCTAATAAGAGATGTTGACGAAATTCATATTATTGATGAAAATAAAAAGCTATTATACTCAACTGAAAAAAAAGAAAAATACATTCCTCCTGTTGATAAAGCGCTTAATTTAGTTCTTGAAGATGATAGACCATTAAAGATAATTGACACTAAAGCAAATATTTCAGCTGCGATAATGAGATTACAATCATCAAAAGATAGATTTATTTATGTGGTAAAATTTTTAGATAAAGATATTTCCAATTATTTAGCTGAATCTCAAGAAGCTATAAATTTTTATTATACTGTTGAAGATAGAAGCACAGGCATAAAAATTTCCTTTTTTATCATTTATATTATAATTGTTTCATTGCTATTATTTATCTCTATTACAATAGCGATAAGATTTTCATCAAGATTTTTTAGATCTATTAATAATCTTATACTAGCATCAACAGAAATTGGTCATGGAAACTTAAATACAAAGGTACCAGAAATCAAAACCGACAAAGATATGGAAGTATTGAATAAAAACTTTAATTCTATGATTAGTAGACTTAAAAACCAGCAAGAAAAATTAATTATTAATGAGAGATATAAAGCTTGGGGAAATCTATCAAGAAAGTTAGCCCATGAAATTAAAAATCCTCTTACTCCAATACAATTAACAATAGATCGAATTAGAAATAAATATTCTAGACAAATAACTAATGAAGACCAGCAATCATTTAAAGAAAATTTAAAAATTATAAACTCTCAAATAAAACAAATAGAAAATTTAGTAAATGAATTTTCTGATTTTGCGAGAATGCCAAAACCTACTTTAAAGAGAAATAATTTAATAAAATTATTAAATGAAAATATCAAATTATTATCAGAAGTTAATAAAACCATCGAAATTAATTTAAATAAAAAAGATGAGGAGATTTTACTCGAATGTGACAAAGAGCAAATTTCAAGAGTTTTCATTAACCTTATAAAGAACTCTATTGAGAGCATCGAACAAAAGGTTGAAAAAAACCCTGATTTTAAAAAGAAAATTTCAATTGATATTTCATCAAATAATGACCATATTTTAATATCAATAGAAGACAATGGTATTGGTTTTGATAAAAATAATATAAAGGAAATTTTAAATCCATACTACACAACAAAAAAAAATGGAACTGGACTAGGACTATCTATAGTTAATAAAATTATAAATGATCACAAAGGTGAACTTGAATTTATTCCAATTATTAATGGTGCAAAAATACAGATAAGATTTTATTTAAATGACTACAGAAATATTAATAGTTGATGATAATGCGGATATAAGAAATATCCTAAATGAATTAATTGTTGATGCTGGCTATAAAACTAGAGTAGCGGCTAATTATAATCAAGCGTTAAAAGAAATTGACAAAAAAATGCCTGATGTGGCTATCCTAGATGTAAAATTAGATAAAGGTGATAATGATGGAATAGAACTATTATCTCATATCAAGTCTAAAAATAAGGATGTCCCAGTAATTATTATTACAGGTCATGCTAATATTGAGATGGCAGTAAATTCATTGAAACATGGTGCATTTGAATTTGTAGAAAAACCTTTTGACCAAGCTAGATTATTAAACTTTATAACCAGGGCTGTTGAAAATCTTCAATTAAAAAAACAAAATAAGGATTATGAAAATAAGTTATTTTCTTCATATGATTTAATTGGTGAAAGTAAAAATATATCTACAATCCGAGAACAAATAAAAAAGATATCCTTAACTGAGAGTAGGATTCTTATAAATGGGCCATCAGGTTCAGGTAAGGAATTAATTGCAAGAAAAATTCATAAAAATTCTAAAAGAGAAAAAAATCCATTTATTATTCTTAATGGAGCACTTCTTGACTCAGAAAAATATGAACTAGAATTATTTGGGGAGGAAAAGAGTGATGGTTCCATTTCATATGGTGCTTTAGAAAAAGCTAATAAAGGTACTTTACTAATCGATCAAGTTTCTGAAATTCCCCTTGTCATTCAATCAAAAATATTAAGAGTTCTTATTGATCAAAAATTTAAAAGATTAAATGGGAATAATGATATCAATGTTGACGTTAGATTAATTTGTTCATCAAGTAAGGATTTAAAAGATGAAATAAAAATAGGCAATTTTAGAGAAGACCTTTATCATAGATTAAACGTTTTTGAAATTAACATTAAATCTTTAAACGAACGAATTTCAGATATACCTTTGCTAATAAGATATTTTTCAAAGATGATTTCTACAAATTACAATATTAAAGAATTAGATATTGACGAAAATGACTCCTATATTTTGAATCATGATTGGAAAGGTAATGTTAGGGAACTAAGAAATTTGATTGAAAGAATTGCAATTTTACAACCTGATACAAAAGACAAAATTTCTAACATTGTAAAAGAGTCGTTAAAAAGCGACAATTATGATGATAAAATTGGTGAAAATAGCTTATCTGTGCCATTAAAAGAGGCTAGAGAAAACTTTGAAAAAGAGTATTTAACTATTCAACTCAAAAAATTTAATGGGAATATATCTAAAACAGCTAACTTTGTTGGTATGGAAAGAAGTGCTCTTCATAGAAAGCTTAAAGGCTTAGGAATAAAAGAATTTAACTAAAATGAACATAATCATCTGTGGTGCTGGTAGAGTAGGTTTTACTATTGCAAAGTTATTGAGTGAACAGGGTCATTCGATAACAGTTATTGATCAATCAAGTGAGGATATCCAAAAAATCAATGATAGTTTGGATGTTAAGGCAATCGTTGGGAAAGCTACATATCCATCAATTCTTGAGAAGGCCAACGCTGCTGAAACAGATATGATTATAGCAGTTACAAGAAATGACGAAATTAATATGCTTATTTGTCAAATAGCATTTTCAATATTTAATATTCAAAAAAAAATAGCAAGAATTAGGTCACAAGACTATCTAAACCCAAGATTTACAAGAGTTTATAATAAAGAAAATTTACCAATTGATGTGATTATTTCTCCTGAGATAGAAATTTCTAAATCAATTCAAAGAAAATTGGAGGCGCCAGGTGCATTAGATAGTGTACCATTTGCAGATAATAAAATAAGATTACTTGAGATATTCATTAAAGAGGATTGTAAATCTATAGGTATTAAGTTTAATGAATTAACAAATAAATACCCAAAATTAGAGGCAAATATTATCGCAATAAATAGAGATAATAAATTTTTTATTCCAAAAAAGACAGACTCGGTAAAAAAAGATGACAAAATTTATGTAATTATTAACTCTTCACAAATGTCAGAAACTCTCGAAGCTTTTGGACATGAGGAAAAAATTTCAAAAAAGATTTTAATTATTGGTGGAGGAAATATTGGTTTCAATTTAGCTAAAAACATTGAGGAGACTTTAGAAACAGTGAGAGTAAAAATTGTTGAAAAAAATAAGGAGCGAGCAGAGTTTTTAGCAAATCAACTAAACGATGCTATTGTCATAAATGGAGATGGTCTAGATGAAGAAGTTTTAACTGAGGCAAATTTAGGTGAAGCTGAAACTGTATTAGCTCTAACAAATGATGATGAAGACAACTTAATGGTCAGTGTTTTAGTTGAAAAATTTGCTAAAGATCAAAAAGATATAGATGATAAAAGAACAATGGCATTAATTAACAAACCAAATTATTCACTTCTTCAATCATCATTAAAAATTGATGATTTAATTGATCCAAGAATGACCACTGTTTCAAGTATTTTAAAACATATCCACAAAGGAACAATTGAAAATGCATATACTTTATCAGATGGTGAATACGAGGTAATTGAAGCTGAAATAATTGAAACTTCTGAATTAATTAATAAAGAAATTAAAAATTCTAATTTACCACATGAACTAAGAATTGGTGCTGTATTAAGAGATAAAAAAATAATTATACCTAGATCCAATTTTGTTTTTAAAAAAGATGATAGAGTTGTATTTATTGTTAAAAAAGACTCCATATCTTTTGTTGAAAATATCTTTAGATTAAGTTCAGTATAATTAGATGTTTGGATTGCAAATTAAATATCTAAGTTTCTTTTTTGGATTAATTTCTATTTTATCTTTTTTTAATATAATTTATTCTTACTATTTCAATCTTTATTTAAACTTAGATACTTATTACTTAAGTTTATTTTTATCTTCAATTCTAGCAATTCTTCTCTATAAATTAAAAATATCGCCTAAAAAAACATCGATTTTTCAAAAAATTTTAACTGTTTTTCTGGGTTATATTTTACTACCTTTAATTTTATCTATTCCTTTTTACCTAAGTATTTATAACTTAACTTTTATAAATTCTTTTTTTGAAGCAGTTTCAGGTTTTACATCTACTGGTTTTACTATCTTTGAAAATATTAAAAATATAGATCAAAGTTTGATTTTATGGAGGTCAACTACTCAATGGATTGGTGGATTATATTTCTTATTTTCTATAATTTATCTAATAGATATTTATGATGAAAATTTTAAAAAAACTTTAACAAATTTTTTTTCATTTAATACTTCAGAAGTATTTAAACAAGCTATAAAAGTTTTTTTCATATATTCTGGTATAACTTTAGTAATTTTTGTAATACTAAATATATTTTCTATAAGAACTTTTGATTCTTTAAATTTAGCATTTTCATTAATTTCTTCAGGCGGTTTTTTGCCTACAAATAATTTGTCCACTATAATTAAAGATGATACTCAAATTATTATTTTATCATTTTTAATGTTGTCGTCTTTTTTTAGTATTTTTTTTAGTTACAACTTATTTTTCTTCAAGAGAAAAAATATTAATTTTCTATATGAAGATCTCAATTTAATAATTTACTTCGTTATAGTCTTAATTATCTTTTTTTTATTTTTTAGTTTTAATCAAAATTTTTTGAATAATTTTTTATCAATATCAAGTAGTATGTCTAATGTTGGTTTTACACTAGATAATTCAAATACAAATTTGACTTTCATTTATTTGATTTTAGTAATTATTGGAGGATCTTTTTTTTCCACAAGTTCAGGTTTGAGATTTATGAAGATTTATTCTTTATTTATATATTCAGTTAATCAAATTTTATCATTCAGTAGACCAAAAAATATTTATAAAAATAAGTTATTTTTCTCTGAGGTTAATTTTGACTTTAATGAGATTAGTAAATATTTTTTATCAGTTCTCGTATTTATTTTATCACTTTTTATTTTAACAACATTATTGACTGTGAGCGAATTTAGCTTTGAAAATTCATTTAAGTTATCTATTTTAACATTAATGAATACTGTCAATTCAAGTTCATATGGTTTAAGTGATCTAACTTTTTATAACCTTTCATATTTTACCAAATATTGTCTTATTTTTTTCATGATTGTTGGACGAATTGAGTTATTAACAATTTTGCTTCTTGTGAAAAAATTTCTTTTTAAAAATTAATTAATTATTGTATATGTAGTATGATTTTGCGCCCTTAGCTCAGCTGGATAGAGCATCGGTTTTCTAAACCGAGGGTCGTAGGTTCGAATCCTTCAGGGCGCGCCATTACTAGCACATTTTTGGTTAAAATTTATCTTGACTAGATTTTCAATTAATTTGAAATGAGATTAAATTTCCCTTGAACACCTATTTTTATCATGCTTAAATTAAAAATATTCAAAATGTAATTTTGAATTATTTGTTAACAAATAAATAAACAATAGGAAGAAATATGTTTAAATACTTAAAACAATTAACTTCTTTAGTTGCTATGGTTGCTGTGTTGTTCACTTTTACAACAGAGTCTATGGCTGCTAAAAAATCTAAAACACTTAAAAACACTCAGAAAAAAGGGTTTGTAAGATGTGGAGTATCTCAAGGTCTTCCAGGATTTTCTAATGCTGATGCTGCAGGAAATTGGACTGGTGTTGACGTTGACGTATGTAGAGCTGTAGCTGCTGCAGTATTAGGTGATGCAAACAAAGTTAAGTTTACACCACTAAGTGCTAAAGAAAGATTTACTGCTTTAACTTCTGGTGAGATTGATATCTTATCAAGAAACACAACTTGGACTCTTTCTAGAGATGCTGATATCGGACTTACTTTCGTTGGAGTAAACTTCTACGATGGTCAAGGCTTCATGGTAAGAAAAAGCTCAGGTATCACTTCAACTAGCCAATTCAAAGATGGTATCTCAGCTTGTACAAATATTGGTACAACAACTGAGTTAAACATGAGAGACTTCTTTAATTCAAAAGGAATTTCTTATGAGCCAGTTGCATTTGAAAAAGCTGACGAAGTTGTTGCTGCTTACGATGCAGGTAGATGTGATACATACACTACTGATAAATCTGGTTTAGCTGCTCAAAGAACAAAAATGAAAAACCCTGATGAACACATTGTTCTACCAGAAACTATTTCTAAAGAACCTTTAGGACCAGTTGTTAGACAAGGTGATGCAGTTTGGGAAGATATCGTTAGATGGTCTTTGAACACTATGATCGAAGCTGAAGAATATGGTATTACTTCAGCAAATGCAGACATGATGAAAACTTCAGACAACCCAGCAATCAAAAGATTAGTTGGAGCTGAAGGTGAATTAGGTGCTGCTTTTGGTCTAGACAACGACTGGAGCTTAAGAATTATCAAGCAAGTTGGTAATTATGGTGAAAGTTATAAGAGAAATATAGCTGACACTGGAATTTTACCAGACAGAGGTCCAAACCAATTATGGACAAAAGGCGGAATACTTTACGTTCCACCTGCAAGATAATTGTAGTTTAAATTAATTAAAAAGGGCTAGATTTTTCTAGCCCTTTTTTTATAAACTCATATATTATCGGCAAAGTGAATTTTAAACTTAAAGATATAGTCCCACAATTAATTACAGTTTTAGCTGTAGTTTTAGTTTTCGGTTTTTTTACTTATAACGCCCAAATCAATATGGAAAATAGAGGTATTGATTTTGGTTATGGTTTTCTATCTCAAGAATCATCTTTTGATGTTCAGTTTTCACTAATTGAATATGATGGATCACACTCATATTTCAGAGCCTATTTAGTTGGCCTTTTGAATACAATTCTTGTTTCAGTCATTGGAATAATTATTGCAACAATCTTAGGAGTAATAGTTGGTATAGCAAGATTATCACCTAATTATCTAATTAATAAATTTGCTGCTTTCTATGTTGAGTTTTTTAGAAATATTCCATTATTACTTCAAATTTTCTTTTGGTATTTTGCTGCATTACGTGCATTACCACTTCCACAAGATGCTGAAGCAATGTTTGGAGTTTTTTTTCTAACTATAAAAGGGTTATACGTCCCAGCATTTATTTGGCAAAATTTTAATATTTTCTTTTATTCAATTATAGCTGCAATCATAGCTATCATTGTTATACGAGCGCATGCTAAAAAAGTTCAGGAAAATCAAGGTAAACAAATTCCAGTTTTTTTAATTTCTATAGGACTGATATTTATTCTTCCACTTTTAAGTTTTTTAATCGGTGGCGTAAGACTTTCTTTTGAAGTTCCTGTTTTAAAACAATTGGCAACAACATCATTTATTTATGAGGGAGGAGTTAGTTTACCCCCAGAATTAATAGCATTAACATTATCTTTATCTTTATATACAGCAACATTTATCGCAGAATGTGTTAGAGCTGGAATTCAAGGTGTCGGTAAAGGTCAAAAAGAGGCAGCAGCATCAATTGGACTTACTCCAAATCAAGTACTTAAATTAGTAATTATGCCTCAAGCATTGAGAATAATAATTCCACCAACAACAAACCAATACTTAAATTTAACTAAAAATTCATCTTTAGCGGCAGCGATAGCATATCCAGATTTAGTATTAGTCTTTGCTGGAACAGCATTAATGCAAACAGGTAAGGCAATTGAAATAGTATCAATCACCATGTTTACTTATTTAACTTTGAGTATTTCAATCTCCATTTTAATGAACTGGTATAATAAGAAAATAGCTATTCAGGAGAAATAATGTCGAGTATTAATTTTTTAAAACCTGATAGAACTAATCTTAATACCTTTTTGTATCTTGGTTCTTTTTTGTTTTTTATCAGTATTTTAGATGTTTTTCTAAACTCTTTTTTTAGATTAAATTTAACTGGTTTTTTACCAAATTTTTTAAGTTTCTTACTACCTCTAATACTTGGTTTTGTGGGTCTTTATTTCATTCGAATAGAGTATAGTGGAATTAAAAATTTAGACCTCTTAAACAAACATATTAATACAAATAATTTTAATGCTGTTTTATCATTATTGATAATATTCATAATCATTAAATCAATACCACCTATATTAAGCTGGTTTGTTATTGATGCTAGTTTTGCAGGAGATACAAAAGATGTTTGTACGGGTTCTGGTGCATGCTGGACATATATTAAGGTTTGGATAAGAAGATTTATGTATGGAATGTATCCAAATGCAGAACAATGGAGAATTAATCTATCATTTGTAGCTTTAGTATTACTCGGCTCTGTTGGATATTTTGCGACTGATAAATTTAAGAAATATTTAACACTTTATTATGTAGTTATTTATCCTTTAATTGCATTTTTGTTTATCTTCTTTTTTATTTCTGGTGGCCCGGTATTTTTTGACTTTTCTTATGGGATTATTGCTGCAATTTTATCTATCATTATTGGTTTTTTTATTCCAAGTAAATTTAAGTTTTATTACTTTTTAATAGTTCCTTTAGCGCTTTATATTATTTTGAAATATTTTCTTTTTTTTGAAGAATACATTGAGCTTGGAAAATTAGATGGTTTAAATTGGGTTGAAACAGGTGCATGGGGAGGTCTGTCGCTAACATTTATAATTTCTTTTTTCTGTCTTATATTCTGTTTTCCAATTGGAATGGCTTTTGCTCTTGGAAGAAGATCAGAATTTCCATTAATTAGATATATATCAGTTGGCTTCATTGAATTTTGGAGAGGGGTTCCATTAATAACAGTTTTATTCATGTCTGCTGTAATGTTTCCGATGTTTTTACCAGAGGACTTTTTCATTGATAAACTAGTAAGAGCCATAATTGCAATTTCTTTATTTGAGGCTGCATACGTTGCAGAAGTTATCAGAGGTGGCTTACAAGCTTTACCAAGAGGCCAATATGAAGCTGCAAAATCATTAGGTATGGGTTATTGGAAAATGCATATTTTTGTAATTTTACCTCAAGCTCTTAAATTAGTAATACCAGGAATAGCAAATACTTTCTTAGCATTAGTAAAAGACACTCCATTAATATTTGTTGTCGGATTATTAGAAATAGTTGGAATGTTAAATTTAGCTAAAACAAATCCGAAATGGTTAGGATTTGCTATGGAAGGGTATGTATTTGCTGCTATAATTTTCTGGATTATTTGTTATGCAATGAGTAAATATAGTTATAATCTAGAACAAAAATATAAAACCGATAGATAAAGATTTATGTCAGATAGTATTATCCAAATAAGTAATATGAATAAGTGGTTTGGTGATTTCCAAGTTTTAAAAGGAATAAATTTAGAAGTTAAACCAAAAGAAAAAATTGTTGTTTGTGGTCCATCTGGATCAGGAAAGTCTACATTAATTAGATGTATTAATAGATTAGAAGAGCATCAAGAAGGTAATATTGTCGTGGATGGAACTGAATTAACAGAGGATACAAAAAATATTGAACAAATTAGAGCTGAAGTTGGAATGGTATTTCAACAATTTAATTTATTTCCTCATTTATCTATTTTAGATAATTGCTCATTAGCTCCAATTTGGGTTAAAAAAATGCCCAAAAAAGAGGCAGAAGAATTAGCATTAAAACATCTAGAAAGAGTGCAAATTCTTGATCAAGCACAAAAATATCCAGGACAATTATCTGGGGGACAACAACAAAGAGCTGCAATAGCAAGAGCTTTATGTATGGAGCCAAAGATAATGCTTTTTGATGAACCTACATCAGCTTTAGATCCTGAAATGATTAAAGAAGTATTAGATGTTATGGTAAATTTAGCAAAACAAGGAATGACTATGATTGTAGTTACTCATGAAATGGGTTTTGCAAAAGAAGTTGCAGATCAAATGATATTTATGGATGAAGGAATGATAGTAGAGAAAGCTGATACCAAAGAATTTTTTGATAATCCAAAGAGCGATAGAACAAAACTTTTCCTCAGCCAGATACTATAGTTTAAGCTAATTTCAAGAAATATTTCTCAAATTATAGTTGAAGTAATGCTTGACACATTTCCCTTAATACGGGTTTTTAGGCAAAAAAAATAAAAATTTATTGTTGCAGTAGGTATTAAAAACTAGTTGAATTAGTTTTTATAAAAATTAAGAGGGGTCTTAATGGAAGATAATTTTAATAAGCATTTAGGCAACAAGCTTAAGCTTAGAAGACTAGCACTAGGTTTAACTCAAACTAAAGTAGCAAAAGCAATTAACGTAACATTTCAACAAATCCAAAAATATGAAAAAGGCACTAATGGAGTAAGTTCAATAAGATTATTACAATTATCAAATTATCTTAAAGTGCCAATAAATTATTTTTTTGAGGATTTTTCAGAATATCTTATAAATTTAGAAAAATCACAAGAAGGGCATATGAATGTAAATTATAATTTTTTAGTGAAATTATATTCTGAGTTAAATGCTGATCAAAAGTTAAAGTTTAATAAATCATTACAGGTAGCAGGTAATATTTCAAAAGTCGTTTAATTTCTGGCTCCTCGGGCAGGACTCGAACCTGCGACCAATTGATTAACAGTCAACTGCTCTACCAACTGAGCTACCGAGGAATATTAAAATCTCAACTTACTTTTTTTTTTCACTAAAACAAGATTTTTTTTGGAGGCAACGCCCGGAATCGAACCGGGATACAAGGATTTGCAATCCTCTGCGTAACCATTCCGCCACGTTGCCATATGTTTTAGAAGATAGCTACACTGAGTTTTATATAAAATATTTGCAATTAGTCTATTAAATAACGTTCCAATTTGATTATTGTTAATTTAGATTATTAAATTATAAACTAATAACACCCATGATAAGCGATAAATATATACATTCAAAAGTTGAAGATAAAATTTATGGTTATTGGGAGAAAAATAAATTATTTAAACCGCAAAAAAATTCAAAAAAATTTTCAATTGTAATTCCACCACCCAATGTAACTGGAAGCTTACATATGGGTCATGCTTTAAATAATTCAATTCAAGATTTATTAGTTCGTTATTATCGTATGAATAATTACGAAACATTATGGCAACCTGGAACTGATCATGCAGGTATAGCCACCCAAGCACTCGTAGAGAAAAAATTAGAAAAAGAAAATTTAAGTAAAATTGACCTTGGTAGAGAAAAATTTATAGAAAAAGTATGGGAATGGAAAAATGAATATGGGGACATTATTATCAACCAACTAAAAAAATTAGGATGTTCATGTGATTGGTCAAGAAATGCATTCACTATGGATGAAAATTTATCAAAATCAGTCATTAAAGTTTTTGTAGAATTACATAAAAAAAAATTGATTTATAAAGCTGAAAAACTTGTTAATTGGGACACTGTTTTAAAAACTGCGATTTCAGATTTGGAAGTAGATCAAAGAGAGATGAATTCTAAGATTTACTATATAAGATACCCAATAGACAATTCGTCAGAATTTATCACTATTGCCACAACGAGGCCTGAGACAATGCTAGGGGATACCGCGATTGCGGTAAATCCAAAGGATAAAAGATATAAAAATCATGTTGGCAAAACTGTCGCAATACCAATCGTAGGTAGAAAAATAAAAATTATTAAAGATGATTATGCTGATCCTGATCAAGGAACTGGAGCACTTAAGATCACGCCAGCGCATGATTTTAATGACTATGATGTTGGTCAAAGAAATAAATTAGAAATAATTAATGTTTTTACGGAAGAGGGAAAAATAAATGATAATGCTCCAAAAGATTATATTGGCTTAGATAGGTTTGATGCCCGTAAAAAAATATTAAATGAACTAAAAGAAAAAGATTTTTTTGTAAAAGAGGAAAATATCAAAAATAAAGTTCCATATGGCGATAGATCAAATTCAGTAATTGAACCTTTTTTAACAGAACAATGGTTCGTTGATGCAAAGAAATTAGCGATCAAAGCTAAAAAAATTGTGAAGACAAAAAAAACAAATTTCTTTCCAACTAACTGGTCTAAAACTTATTTCCAGTGGATGAATAATATTGAGCCATGGTGTATTTCACGACAATTATGGTGGGGCCATCAAATACCAGCTTGGTATGGACCTGATCAAAAAATTTTTGTTGCGATCAATGAAAATCATGCAATTAAACAAGCGAAAAAACATTATAAAAAAGATGTAAAACTTACTAGAGATCCTGATGTTTTAGATACATGGTTTTCTTCAGGATTATGGCCATTCGCAACTTTAGGTTGGCCTGATAAAAAAGATTATATAAAGAAATTTTATCCAACAACAGTTTTAGTAACAGGTTTTGATATTATTTTTTTCTGGGTAGCTAGAATGATTATGTTTGGTATGGAATTTTTGAATAAAGAACCATTCAAAGATATTTATGTACACGCGCTAGTAAGAGATGAAAAAGGACAAAAAATGTCTAAGTCAAAAGGGAATGTTATTGATCCATTAGATCTCATTGAAAAATATAGCGCTGATGCATTACGTTTTACTTTGCTTTCTATGGCGTCCCCAGGAACTGATGTTAAACTTTCAGAAGATAGAGTTAAAGGATATAGAAACTTCTTAAATAAATTATGGAATGCTAATAATTTTTTAATTACTAATAAATGTGATTTTAAAAAAACCAATAAAGTTCCAAAAATCTCATTAAATATCAATAAATGGATCTATTCGGAGTTAATAGAAACTAAAAATAAAATTCAAAAAAATATTGAAGATTATCGATTTGATGAAGCAGCAAAAAATGCCTATCAATTTGCATGGCACTCATATTGTGACTGGTATATTGAGCTGTCTAAAACAATTCTTTACTCTGAGGATAAAAAGGCAAAAACAGAGGTAAAAGAAGTTTCTGCTTATGTTTTTAAGCAAATATTGGTTATGCTTCATCCTTTCATACCATTTGTAACTGAGGAAATATGGTTAAAGAACAAATTTGATGAGTCTAATAAAAATTTCCTTATGTATAAAAATTGGCCTACTGGAAAAATCAAAAAAGACCAATCTCTCAAAGAAGTTGAAAAAATTATTAAAATTATCTCTGAATTAAGATCATTTAAAAATGAGTTAAATGTCAGCCCTGGTTCATTTGTTGATGTTGCAATAAATAAAATTGCCAAAAAAAACAAATTATTAGTAAATAATAATGATGTTATTTTGAAAAAACTGGGTCGTATCAATAATTTTTTTGATAAAGAACAGGATAAACCCTCTGCAACACTTGTCATTTCTGGTGATATTTTTAAGATTTATTTTGATGAAAATGTTGATCTTAATTTGATTAAAGAAAACTTACAAAAACGTCAGAACAAATATCAAGACGAACTAGATAAGATTTCTCAACGATTATCTAATAAAGGCTTTACAGATAGAGCACCAAAAAATATTGTTGAACAAGAAAAAACTAACTATAGTAGTCTTAAAGATAATATCAAAAAAATATCTTTAACTATTGAGAGTTTATAATGCGGAAATTTAATAAAAAAAAATTACCTAGTAGACATACATCCTTAGGTCCAGATAGAGCACCTCATAGATCTTTTTATTATGCAATGGGTGAAACTGAAAAAGATGTATCAAAACCATTTATAGGAGTTGTATCAACTTGGAATGAAGCTGCTCCTTGCAACATTGCCCTTATGCGACAAGCGCAATCAGTGAAAAAGGGGGTTAGAGCATCAGGAGGGACACCAAGAGAATTTTGCACAATTACTGTTACTGATGGTATTGCCATGGGTCATGAAGGAATGAAATCGTCTTTAATTTCTAGAGAAGTTATAGCTGATAGTGCTGAATTAACAGTAAGGGGTCATTGTTATGATGCATTAGTAGGTATCGCAGGTTGTGATAAATCTTTACCAGGATTAATGATGTCCATGGTTAGATTAAATGTACCAAGTGTATTTATATATGGCGGCTCAATCCTTCCGGGAAAATATAAAGGTAAAGATGTAACTGTAGTTGATGTTTTTGAAGCGGTTGGAAAACATTCATCAGGTCAAATGTCTGCAAAAGAATTAAGAAAATTAGAATTAGTAGCGTGTCCTACAGCGGGTGCGTGTGGTGGTCAGTTTACAGCTAATACTATGGCATGTGTTTCAGAAGCAATAGGTTTAGCATTACCTTATTCTGCAGGAACACCAGCTCCTTATGAAGAGAGAGATAAATATGCAAAAGCAAGTGGCCGAATGGTTATGGAATTATTAGCAAAAAAAATTAAACCAAGAGATATCGTTACAAGAAAAGCATTAGAAAATGCCGCAACAATTGTTGCTGCAACTGGAGGTTCAACTAATGCAGCATTACATTTACCAGCAATTGCAAATGAAGCTGGAATAAAATTTGATCTAATGGATGTTGCAAAAATATTTAAAAGAACTCCATATCTTGCTGATTTAAAACCAGGTGGAAGATATGTTGCTAAAGATATGTGGTTAGCAGGTGGTGTACCGATGCTTTTAAAAACTCTTTATGATGGTGGTTATATTCATGGTGACTGTATGACAGTTACAGGTAAAACGATGAAAGAAAATTTAAAAAGAATTAAATTTAATCCAAAACAAAAAGTTTTAAGAGCTTATAATAGACCCTTATCACCTGATGGTGGTGTTGTAGGATTAAAAGGAAATTTAGCTCCAGAAGGAGGAATAGTAAAAATTGCTGGGCTTAAAAAATTACAATTTACTGGAAGAGCAAGATGTTTTGATAATGAAGAAAGTGCAATGAAAGCAGTTCAAAGCAGAAAATACAAAGATGGTGATGTAATTATTATTAGATACGAAGGACCAGTAGGAGGGCCAGGTATGAGAGAAATGCTTTCAACAACTGGCGCAATTTATGGCCAAGGTAAAGGAGAGAAGGTTGCTTTAATAACTGATGGAAGATTTTCAGGAGCGACAAGAGGATTTTGTGTAGGTCACGTTGGACCAGAAGCTGCATTAGGTGGTCCTATTGCTCTTTTGCGTAATGGAGATGTAATTGATATTGATGCAAAAAAAGGAACAATTAATGTTCGATTAACTAGAGCACAACTAGCCACAAGAAAAAAGAAATGGAAAGCTCGAAAATCTGATTTTGGATCAGGGACACTTTGGAAATACGCACAAACAGTTGGACCAGCATATTTAGGGGCCCCAACACACCCTGGTAAGAAAAAAGAAGTTAAGGATTATTCAAAAATTTAATGAAAATTCGCCCAGTTATTTTATGTGGTGGTGCAGGTACAAGGCTTTGGCCTAACTCAAAAAATCATCAGGCTAAACAATTCATTGACTTTGGTAATTGGACTTTATTAGGTAAAACACTTGAAAGAGTTAAAACATCTATATTTGATACTCCAGTTATAAGTACTAACACAAAATATCTTAAACAAGTTAAACAGCATTTAAAGAAACATAGAATAAAAAAATTCAAGGTAGTTTTAGAGCCTGCAAAAAGAAATACAGCTCCAGCAATATTAAGCACTGCATTGATCAAAGATATTCCAAATGAACAACCTTTAATGTTCTTGGCTGCTGATCATTTGATAGAAAAGGTTGGTTTATTCAATAAAGCTATCAAAAAAAATCAAAAAAATTTAACTGAAAACAATATCTTTATATTTGGTATTAAACCTACAGTACCATCTAGTGAATTTGGATATTTTTTATCTAAAAAGATTAAAGGAAATATCAATAAAGTATCAAGATTTCTAGAAAAACCTAACGAAACTAAAGCAAAAAAAATTATTCAAAAAAAAGGTTACTGGAATTCAGGAATGTTTTATCTTAGAAAAGATTCTATTATTAATAATTTTAAGAAATACCAGCCAAATATTTACCGAAACTGCATCAAAGCTGTAACAAAAGCAAAATATAAAAGTAATGTGTATTATCTAAACAAACCTTCTTTTGTTAAAGCCACTGCAAAGTCATTTGATTATGCAATCTTAGAAAAAACCAAAGATATAAATGCTATCAAGTTAGATATTCCTTGGTCTGATTTAGGATCATGGAAAGAGATTTGTAAAATGTATGGACGAAATAAGAGACATTATTTTAAAAAGAAGAATGTATTTCATAGACCTTGGGGCAGCTATGTTAATTTATTTAATGGTAAGGAATTCTTAATTAAAGAATTGTATGTAAAATCAAAAGGTATACTAAGTCTACAGAAACATCATCATAGAGCTGAACATTGGGTAGTTACTCAAGGCAAACCAAAAATTACCTTGAATAAAAAATATTTTAATATGAAACCTGACGAAACTATTTTTATACCTCTAGGATCTGTTCATAGAATTGAAAACCCATACAAGAAACCAGTAAAAATTATTGAAGCTCAGGTTGGTTCTATATTAAAAGAAACTGACATTGTTAGATATAAAGATATATATGGAAGGGTTAAGTCAAAATAATTTAAATTTAACTACTGAAGAATTACCAAAAAAAGTAATAAAAAAAATTCAAAGTATAGTTGTTAATAGATAATAATTTATTTATTAAACCAAGGTTTAATATCATCTATAGTTTTAAACAAATTTTGTTTTGAAAGCATTGAAAGTTGATAAAGTCTATCACCCGATATTCTTCCCCCTAGTCTTAATATAAGTAATTTCCCTTTTTGATTGAAATAATGTTTTAAATTTGGCTTTATATATAATGAGTCACCTGGGTAAATTTTTATTTTTTTTTTGTTTATAATTGCTTGAACATTCGTATGTCCAATATTGTAAATATATTGATGTGATGGAACCTCTAAAGTTCGATTTATTTTATGATTACTTAAAATATGGAATTCATAACCTCTAGAATAAGGTAATTGGGGAATATTTGTTAATTCAACAAATAGATAATCCTTTTTTTTATTAGAAGGAAAATACCAGTTTCTATTTTGAGAATATTTTTGAATTTTTACTTCAATTTTTTCTTTTGGAGGTAGCAAATCTCTTAAACCAATATTTAAAAAATTAGATATTTTTTTTAGAGTATTTAAATTTGGAACATTTTTTTTTTTTCTTAGTTTGTTTAAATCTATGTTAGTTTTTTTTTTAAATTCATCTAAAGAAATAGATGAATTATTAAAAAAAATATCTAAATTTCCCCAGAAAGCTCTATTTTCATTCGTAAGATCAATTCTATACTTATTTGCGATATCAAAACCTAATACATTTAATTCATTTAATGTTTCATTATCGATTTGGTCAGAATATGTAAGAGCTAAAATCTTACCTAATTCATTTTTTTTATTTTTTCTTGTTGTAAATGAATGAGGAACATAAGGTGATATATACATGGAGTCACCAGTATTCATCCTAGCTATTTTTTTTTTATTATTTTTTAGATAGTAAAAATTAACGGGTCCAATAAAGTATGTAAATTGGTGTAGAAAATGTCCATTATTAAATTTTACTTTAGGATTATTTGGATTATCATTTTCAACAACAACTAATTCTGTAATTAGCTCAGGTTTAAAAGGTGAGACTTTGCTCATTACTGTATCTTTGTAAAGATAATATGGTTTTTTTCCTCTAATCATTATTCTTTTAGATTTGTTAGATTTATCTGATCTCATTATTTTGAAACCATTTTGAGTATCATCAGAAAATGAAAAAAAATCTCCATGATTAACTGGCCAAACTTTTGTAGCTTGATTTAGTATCTTATGAGATATTTCTTTTTTATTATTTAAAAATTTTAGAATTTCTTTTTTAGTAATATTAAGATCTTTTGCTGCATCCTCAGGTCTTCTCTTTAGATCATTTAGTAATTTCCTAAATTTAATATTTGAAATCATATAATTTACGTATTATGAACAGTTATAAATTAACATATATATATAAAAATTATAACTTCAACAAATGTATTTATCATTGAACAAATATAGACCATTAGTATTTGTACCAATGGCTGCTGATATATTACATTATGGTCATATAAATATTTTACTAAAAGCAAATAGACACGGTAATGTAATAGTTGGCTTAATGACTGACTCTGGCATAAAAAGTTATAAAAGAAAAAAACCGATTGTTAATTATAAAAATAGAAAAAGGGTTTTAGATCAAATAAAATGTATTAAAAAGATTATTCCATTAAATGGTTTAAAATATGTTGAATTTGCAAAAAAGTATAAATTTGAATACTTTGTTCATGGTGATGATTGGAAAAAAAATATTCAATCTAAAGTTAGAAGTGATTTGATTAAAACTATGAAAAAATGGAATGGTAAAGTATTGGAATTTGAATATACAAAAAATATTTCTTCGTCAAAAATAAAATCATTACTTAACAAAATATGAAAAAAATAATAGTTTACGTTCCTCTGGCTGTAGATTTTTTACACGAAGGTCACATTAATATACTTAGAATAGCAAAAAAGTACGGTGATGTCATAGTCGGGCTTTTAACTGATGAAGCTATATCCAATTATAAATCTATTCCTTTACTTGATTATAAAAATAGAGAGTTATTGGTTAAAAATTTAAAATATGTGTCAAAAGTTGTTCCTCAAAAAACAGAGGACTACAGTAATAATTTAAACAAGATTAAACCAAATTTTTTCGTACATGGTGATGATTGGAAATATGATAACAGAAAAAAAACTAGAGCTAAAGTTATTAAAACGTTAAAAAAATGGTCTGGGAAGTTAATTGAACCAAAATACACAAAAGATATCTCTTCTTTTAAAATTAAAAAAAAGATTTTAGAATTAGCTTCTTTACCTGAAAATCGGGTTTCAAGATTAAAAAGATTATTATCTTCTAAAAAGATAGTTAGAATTTTAGAGTCCCACAATTCATTGACAGGTCTTATCATTGAAAATCTTAAAGTTTATGATAAAAATAAATTTCTGGAATTTGATGGTATGTGGTCGTCAAGTTTGACGGACTCTGCTACTAAGGGTAAGCCTGATAATTCTTCATTAGATTTTTCATCTCGAATTTCGTCTTTAAATGACATGATGGATGTAACAACTAAACCTTTAGTTTTTGATGCTGATAACGGAGGTCAAATCGAGCATTTATCTTTTTTGATTAGATCATTGGAAAGATCTGGCGTTTCTGCAATTATAATGGAAGATAAAATTGGATTAAAGAAAAATTCACTATTCAAAGATCAATCTGGTACTCAACAAGATAAACCAAAAACTTTTGCAAACAAGATTAAAAGAATTTGTTCATCAAGACGATCAAAAGATTTTCTTGTAATAGCAAGAATAGAAAGTTTTATTGTTGGCAAAGGATTAAAAGATGCATTAAATAGAGCTGAAATCTATTCAAAAGCAGGAGCTGATGCTATATTAATTCACAGTAAAGAGAAAACTCCATCTGAAATTTTTACTTTTGCAAAAGCATTTAAAAAAAGCAGAAACTATATTCCTTTAGTTTCAGTTCCATCAACTTATTCAAAAGTTTATGAAAAAGATTTAATTAAAAATGGTTTTAAATTGGTGATTTATGCAAATCAACTTTTAAGGGCTGCTTATCCTGCTATGCAAAATGTTGCAAAAACTATTTTACAAAAAGGAAGAGCTCTTGAAGTTGATAAAAAGATAATTCCAATTAAAGAAATCATCAATTTGATTAAAAATGATTAAAATTAGTTCTTTAATTAGTGTATTAAAGAAAAATAATAGTAATTTTTTTACTGGTGTTCCTGATAGTGTGCTCAAAGAACTTTCATTTGAATTACAAAGTAAAAGTAAAAAAAGTCATATCATAGCATCGAATGAAGGATCTGCTGTATCAATTGGTATTGGTCATTATTTATCTACTAAAAAAATTCCATGTATTTATATGCAGAATTCTGGCTTATCAAATGCATTAAATCCTTTGATTTCTATAGCTCATCCAAAAGTTTACGCAATCCCATTAATTTTGATAATCGGATGGAGGGGATCACCAAAAATTAAAGATGAACCACAACACAATGTGAAGGGTAAAATTACAGAAAAGCTTCTTAAGCTTTTGAATATCAAATACACAATTATTAGAAATAATAAAGATCTTAAAAAATTTGATAAACAAATAAAAAATGCAAAAAAAAATAAAGTTATTGTAGCGTGTTTAATCGAACAAGGTACTTTAGAAAAAAATAACAAAAAAATTAACAAAAAAGATTTTTTTAAAATCGATAAAGAAAACTTTTTTAAAACTCTACTTGAAATTTTAGATAATAAATCAAAAATTGTTTCTAGTACTGGATATAATTCTAGAGAAATAATGTACATAAGGAACAAATATCAACTTAAGAAATCCAAAGATTTTTATATGGTTGGTGGTATGGGTCACACCTCTTCTGTAGCTCTAGGATACTCTTTATCAACCAATAAAAAAACGATTTGTATTGATGGGGATGGTTCATTTTTGATGCATTTAGGCTCTATTAAAACAGCTGGTAATTTTGCAAATAAAAACTTTAAATATATATTATTAAATAACAATACTCATGACTCAGTAGGTGGTCAAAGCACCTATGTTAAAAACATAGATCTCGAAAAGTTATCTAAAAGTCTGGGGTTTAAAAAATTTTATAGCATTAAAGATAATAAAAATTTAAGAAAAAGTCTTAAAAAGTTTCTATCTGGGAATAGTTTAAATTTTTTAGAAGTTAAGGTCACAAATAGTAAAATTAAAAATTTACCAAGACCCGAAAATCTGATTTATATTAAAAACGAATTTATGAAATAATGGTTAATTCTATTGAAGATATTAAAAAATTTATTAGTGATACTAGCTTTAAAAGAATATTTATTATATGTGGAAAAAAATCTTTTATAACATCTGGTGCTGAAAAATTTTTTAAAAAAGATACAAATAACAAAGAAATAAGATTTTTTTATAAAAATTCTGATCTTCCAATCTTAGAAGAACTTATCGAAATAATTAAAGAAATAAGAAATTTTAAACCAAATTTAATTCTTGCGATAGGCGGTGGTGCAGTAATTGACTATGCCAAGATAGCTAATGTTGTTGAAATAAGATCTGATTTAGCAGATTTAATTGTTAATTATTCTTATCCGTTTAAAAATAAATATACTAAATTAGCTGTCATACCCACTACCGCTGGTTCTGGAGCTGAAGTAACCTCAAATGCAGTTATTTATGTCGATGGAATTAAACATTCTTTTGAAAGCCAATTATTAATACCAGATAATTTTTTTTTAATTCCTGAATTTTTGATTTCTGCACCTGAAAAGATTAAAGCATCAGCAGGTTTTGATGCTATCGCGCAAGCTTTAGAGTCTTTAGTTTCTAAAAAATCAAATGATCAAAGTGTTGACTATGCTTCTAAATCTTTAAGAGTATCAATAAATAGTTATATATCTTTTTTAAATGATCCTAACTTAAAGAATGCAACTGAAATGGCTATTGCATCAAATTTAGCTGGTAAGGCAATCAACATATCAAAAACTACTGCACCTCATGCTGTTTCATATCCTTTTACCTCTTTATTTAATGTAAGCCATGGTCACGCTGTAGGCTTATTTTTTGAGAGTTTTTTTAAATTTAGTTACGAAAACAAAGATAAATCAGAAACTTCTTTTGACTTAAAAAAAAGATTTGATTTAATATTTAATCTGTTTGATGTTCAAGGAATTAATGATTTTAGTTCCAAAATATCATTAATAAAAAAACAAGCTAAATTAGAGGATAATCTTCAAACACTAAATATCAATATTAAACAAAGCTCAGATGATATTATAAAAGGTATAAATTTATTAAGACTTGGTAATAATCCTGTAAAAATTGGAGAAAAAGATATTTATAATATTATTTCGCAGTAATTATTTCACAAGAAAATTGACTTTTTTATTTGTTAGATTTAATTGGATTTTTTTATATGAACCAAAATTATCTCCATCAATTTGAACTGGTATCAAATCATTTCCATCAATAGTAATGTTTTGTGAATAAGTAGTAATAACATTTTTATTTTTACTTAAATCACCATTAAGAATTATTAAAAATATAGAATATAATAAATTGATCCTAGTTAAATCCTTAAATATATATGTGACTATTTTATTTTCAAAAATATTTGTTTTATTTATTTTATGATGTCCAGCGTAATATTTGGTATTTGAGGATAATATCCAGTCTGCTTGATAAAATTGTCCATCAAAAGTAACATTTAATTTTTTATTATTCATAAATAAGAAATATTGAAAACCCTTGATACCAAATATCACTTTTCCAAGAATTTTTTTAATTTTTGAATTAATTGAATGAACAATTTTTGCATCCCACCCTATACCAGCCATTAAAAAGAAATAATTCTCGTTAATTTTTACAAGATTAGAGGATTTATAATTATTAGAAATCAATACATTGACTATATCATCAATCTTTTTATTCATTGATAATTCAGCTTGCAGTAAATTTGCAGTCCCAGCAGGTATATAGCCTATAGCAAAATCGTCTTTAAAATTAAAATCATTCTTTATTAATTCATTAATTGCAAAAGAAACAGATCCATCTCCACCAGCAACTATTAATCGATCATAATTTTTTTGATTAAAGTTTTTAAAAATTTTCTTAGCTTGATTTATTGTTTTGGTCTCAAAGTATTCTACTGAATTATTTTCTTTTAACTTAGATAAAACCCTATTTATGAATTTTGATTTTCTTCCAGAGGAAGAGTTTTGATTGTAAATTAAACAATACAACATAATTAATCCTTAAAAAATTTTTAACAAATTTGTAACATTTAAATGAAATAAGAAATACATGATTCGTGTTACAGTTGTATTAAAATATAGGTCTTTAAATGCCTAACATACTTAAATACAAAAGCATTTTTATTTCTGATGTGCATTTGGGTACCAAGGGTTGTCAGGCGAAAAAACTTTTAGAGTTTTTTAAAAACTCAAGATCTGAAAATCTTTATCTTGTAGGAGACATTATAGATGTCTGGGAAATGCAAAAAAGTTTTTTTTGGCCTCAAGAACATAATGATGTAATCCAAAAAATTTTAAGAAAAGCAAGACATGGCACTAAAGTTTTCTATATTATGGGCAACCATGATGAAATGTTAAGAAAATTTATTCCAATGAATTTTGGTGACATCCATATGGTTAATAGAGTTATTCATGAGACAAATGCTGGAAAAAAATATGTTGTTGTTCATGGTGATGCTTGGGATGGTGTTATGAAACATGCTAAATGGCTATCTAAACTTGGATCAATAGCTTACAATTTATTGTTACAAATAAATGTAATAATTAATTTCTTTAGAAGTTTGAGAGGAAAAGAATATTGGTCTCTTGCAAAATATTTAAAATATAAGGTTAAGAACGCCGTCAAATATATTGGTGAATATGAAAAAACACTCTCAGATTATGCAAAAAGAAAAAAATTTGATGGAATAATTTGTGGCCATATCCATCATGCTGAGGATAGAGATTTTAATGGGGTCAATTATTTAAATTGTGGAGACTGGGTAGAATCTTGCACTGCATTAGCCGAAAATTACGATGGTAGCTTTGAAATATTATATTGGGATAAAATAAGAGAACAATATTTAGACACTCAAGAAATAATTAAACCTATTAAAAATGAAGACTTAAAAAAAGCTTCGTAATTAATGAAAATTTTAATCGCAACAGATGCATATTTTCCACAAGTAAATGGTGTTGTAAGAACCTTGCATGAAACAGGTAAAATTTTAAAAGAACAAGGTCATAGAATAGAATATATCACACCAGAATTATTTTTAACTTTTCCGATGCCAAAATATAATGAAATTAGAATATCTATTAATGTTTGGCCAAGAGTTGGTAGCTTAATAAAGAAAATAAAACCTGATGCAATTCATATAGCTACTGAAGGTCCTATAGGGACTATGGCAAGAAGATATTGTTTGAAGAATAAACTAAAGTTTACCACAAGTTTTCATACAAGATTTGATAAATATCTTAAGCTTTACTTTCCTATTATACCTGCAAAATGGGCTGAAAAATTCTTAGCAAACTTTCATAACAAGGCTGAGAGAATCTTAGTAACAACAGAATCTATGAGAAAAGAATTAATCGATATAGGTATAGATAATAATAAAATGATTACTTGGACAAGAGGAGGCAATCATGGAGCTTTTAAGAGTCCGAAAAAAATTGATTTACCACATAAAAGACCAATTTGGATTTATGTTGGAAGAGTTGCAGTTGAAAAAAACATAAGAGCTTTTTTAGAATGTGATTTAGAGGGTACAAAAATGATAATAGGAAAGGGACCTGATTTAAAAAAATTAAAAAAAGAATTTCCTAAAGATATTTTTTTAGGAGAAAAAACAAACGGTGAATTAGCGTCTCATTTTGCATCTTCCGATGTTTTTGTATTTCCAAGTAAAACAGATACATTTGGAATTGTAGTTTGTGAGTCTTTAAATTGCGGAACACCTGTAGCTGCTTATCCTGTTCCAGGTCCTAAAGATATATTTGAGGGTTCCAAAATAAATTGTTTAGATAATGATCTTAAAGTTTCAGCTCATAAAGCTTTGAAAGTTAATAGAAATGATTGTCTTGAATTTGCAAAAAAATTCACTTGGGAAGAAACAGCAAAAATATTTTTTAACAATATTTCACCAAATCATTAGTTAATTTTTCCTTAATTTATTTGCATTAAAAAGTGTAATGATGCAAAATTAAGCCGTCTAAATTTATGGAATATTTCATCATTCTACTTATAGTTGTTATAATTTATCTCCTCTATTTACTTAATCAAAAAAAAAACAAATCAATAAATACTGCTACAATAATTAATAAAAGAGAGGAAAAAACCAAAAGAGTAATTATTGATGAACTTGAGGATCAGTTTTTTGCATTAAATAAATTTAACATAATTAAATATGCTAATCCAAGTGCATTAAAAAGATTTGGAAGTAATTTAATTGATAAAAACATATCCTCTGTAATTCGAAAACCAGAATTAATAGATAATATTGAAAAAACTATCTTAGAAAATAAAACCAAAAATATTGATGTTGAAATAGACCTGCCATCATATCAGTTTTATAAAATTTATATTATTCCTGGTCCAACTCATTTATTTACTGAACCAGATTCTGTTGTGTTATTTTTAAAAGATTTTACTGAAATTACAAAAGCACAAAAATTTAAAACTGATTTCGTAGCAAATGTAAGCCATGAATTAAGAACACCTTTAATGGCAATCAAAGGATCACTAGAAACAATTGAGGGCCCAGCGTCTGATGATGAAAAGGCTAAAAAAAAATTTATGAAAATAATGACTGATCAATCAAATAGAATGGAAAATTTAATTAATGATCTTTTAATACTAACAAGAATTGAATTAGAAGAACACATAAGGCCAAACTCTTTAGTTGATATAAATGATCTTTTCAAAACAATCATCAGTAATTTTGAGATTGTTTTAAAAAGAAAGAAATTAAATATTAATTTATCTCTCGCCAATCCAACAGTTGTTATTGGAGATGAAAAAAAATTACAAACTGTTTTTTCTAATCTTTTAGATAATGCAATTAAGTATTCAAAGGAAAATAAGTCTATTTTTATATCAAGCAAAATTAGCGATGGTAAATTGTTAGAAAAAAATTTTATGATCAGTATTAAAGACGAAGGTGTTGGCATTCCTCAAAGATATATTTCTAGAATTACAGAAAGATTTTTTAGGGTAGATCTTGAACAAAGTAACAAGGTTGGTGGAACCGGTTTAGGATTAGCTATTGTTAAACATATAGTTACTCAACATCGTGGACACTATGAGATTCTAAGTGAGGAAAACCAAGGAACTGAAATTCAAATTTATTTACCAGCGAAAATTTAAATTAAAAAATATTATATTGTAATAGTTTTAGAAGGTTTTTTTAACAATTCTTTACTTGATTAATGTTAATCTTTTAATTAATTTTTTTATATGGTTAAAATATTCAAAAATATTTTGATTTTTGCTTTTTTATTAAGCTCTATAACAACAAGTGTTTTTTCTAAAGATATCACAACATTATTAAGAAATCAGCAACTTACAGTTTTTGATATTGGAATTTTTAGATTAGAGGCAGATTTGAAAACTTCATATCCTTCTATTAAAGATCATTTAGAAGTTACTGAAGCTGAATTTTATACAGACGTAGTTACCTCGTATTCTAAAAATTCAATTGATTTAATTGTTTCTGTTCCTATGAATAGAAATCTCAAGAAGGAAAATTATTTTTCAGATTCTTTTAGATGTAGGAATATTTTTAATTCTGTAAGAGATTTTTTATTGAGGAATGAAAATTTGAGTAATTATAGATATACTATGGCTACAAGCTATTTAACCTCTATATTTTCAACCCCAAGTTCATGGCCAAGCTGGAGATATGATGAAGAAATTAGAGAGGAATTAGTAAACTTAGTAAAACTAGAAATAACTTTACGTCCAACCAAAGAACTAGCTCTTAATGAACAGGTATACCCTGTTTCATGTATTGGTGGCTTAGAAACTGATATTGATCAAATAATTATATCAAAAAAATACAACTAAAAAGTTACCTTTTTAATAAAAGTGTAACAATTCTGTAATATTAAAGATTCAATAAATTTATACGAGTCAATCATCTTTTAATTAATAAATAACGAAAGGATTAAGATAATGAAAAAACTAACTATAGTAATTGCTTCTTTAGTTGCACTTTCAATTGCAACTGTTGCTCAAGCAAGAGATCAAATTAAGATAGTTGGTTCTTCTACAGTATTCCCTTATGCAACAGTTGTTGCTGAAAGATTTGGTGGTTCAGGATTTAAAACTCCTGTAATCGAGTCTACTGGTACTGGTGGTGGAGCTAAACTATTCTGTGCTGGTGTAGGTGAACAACATCCAGATATTACAAATGCATCAAGAGCTATGAAAGATAAAGAAAAAGCTCTATGTAAGAAAAATGGTGTTAATGATATCGTTGAGATCGTAATTGGTAACGATGGTATTACATTAGCTTACAGCAAAGATGCAAAACCAGTAAACTTTACTAAAGAACAATTATATTTAGCACTTGCTGCTCATACAGTTGTTGATGGTAAATTAGTTCCAAATATTTATAAAACTTGGGACCAAATTGACCCTAGCTTACCAAAACAAAAAATTTCAGTGATGATCCCACCAGGAACATCAGGAACTAGAGATGCTTGGAATTCTTTAGTAATGAAAAAAGGTATGACTAAAGAAGCTAAAGCTCTTTATAAAGCTGGTTTTGAAGCTGGAAATAAAAAATACAAAAAACCTCAAAAACTTTACAGAGAAGATGGTGCTGCTATTGAAGTTGGAGAAAACGATAGTTTAATCATCCAAAAGTTAACTCAAGATAAAGAAATGTTTGGTTTCTTTGGTTTCAGTTATTTCTTAGCTGCAAAAGATAAATTGCAAGCAGCAAGTATTGATGGTGGACAACCGTCATTAAAGTCTATTCAAGACTACAGTTATGCTGTTGCTAGACCTTTATTCTTCTACGTGAAAAAAGCACACGTTGGAGTAATTCCAGGCTTACATGAGTTTGTGAAAGAATTCACAACTAAGAAAGCTATTGGAAAAGGTGGTTACTTAGCAGACATTGGTTTAGTACCATTAGACTCTAAGTTGTATAAAACAACTAGAACTAATGCTACGAAGCTTGTTGCTATGGGTAATTAATTATTCCTCAGTTAACAAATGATTAAAAAGGGGGTCTTTTTAGACCCCTTTTTTTTAAAAAAAGAGTAAAGTCCTCACTTAAGGAGATTCTGTGAACTTAATATTATTTACATTTATTGTTCTTCTAGGTTTCACAAGCTATTATTTTGGACGCAAAAAAGCATATACAATTCAATCTACAAAAAAAAGATTAACCGCATTACCACAATTTTATGGTTATTATCTTGCAATCTGGTGTGCAATACCAGCCTTTATAATTTTTTCATTATGGGCAATTTTTGAGCCCACAATTGTAAAACTATTAATCTTAAGTGATTATTCAAATCAAGGTTATCTTGATGATGAATTAAATTTATTATACGAAAAATCAAAAGCATTGTCTCGAGGGCAATTCACTGGAGAAATTACACCTTTTATTGAAGCTTCAGCTGAAAAATATTTAAGTCTTCGATCAATAGCTCAAAGTTCAAAAGTTGTTATAGTATTATCTGCAATTATTGCCTCTGTTGCTTATGCGTATAAAAGAATTTCATCTAATTCTAGAACAAGAGAACCAGTTGAAAAATTTTTGAACGCAGTTTTATTTACAGCTTCTTTAGCTGCAATATTAACTACTGTTGGAATAGTTTTCTCACTTATATTTCAAACTATAGATTTTTTTAAAGTAATTCCATTATTTGATTTTGTCTTTGGAACTCACTGGTATCCAGCAAAAGCTTTTGTTAGAGATTCTTCTGAGGCTTTAGATCCGACAATGTATTCAGATACTTTTGGAGCAGTCCCTATTTTTGCAGGTACTTTTTTTATTGCATTTATTGCTATGTGCGTTGCTATCCCAATTGGATTAATGAGTGGAATTTATTTAGCTGAATATGCATCAACTAAAGTTAGACAATATGCAAAACCATTAATTGAAATTTTAGCTGGTATACCAACAGTTGTTTATGGTTTTTTTGCTGCCCTAACTGTTGGACCATTTTTGAAAGAATTAGGAACTTCAATGGGTCTTGAAGTTTCAGCTGAAAGTGCTTTAGCAGCAGGAGGGGTAATGGGTATTATGATTATACCATTTATTTCAAGTTTAAGTGACGATGTAATTACAAGTGTGCCTCAAAGTTTAAGAGATGGAAGTTACGCTATGGGAGCAACTAAATCAGAAACAATTAAGAGAGTTATTTTTCCCGCGGCATTGCCGGGGATAGTTGGATCTATTTTACTTGGTGTTTCAAGAGCTATTGGAGAAACAATGATAGTTGTTATGGCCTCTGGTTTAGCTGCTAATTTAACTTTAAATCCTTTAGAGTCTACTTCAACGATTACAGCTCAAATTGTAGTTATTCTAATTGGTGACCAAGCTTTTGGCGACCCAAAAACGCAAGCTGCTTTTGCTTTAGGTATGTCATTATTTTTAGTAACACTTTGTTTAAATATTGTGGCCTTGAGAGTAGTTAAAAAATATAGAGAAAAATATGAATAAAAATAAAGAACAATTATTAAATAAAAGATATAAAGCTGAACAGCGATTTCGCTTATACGGTCTGAGTGCAATTTTTATGGCACTTTTATTTTTAACAATCTTTATTTTTAAAATTTTTTCAACTGGCTATTCAGCTTTTCAAAAAACATGGCTTATTGTTCCAGTAACTTTCGATGCTGAATTAATGATGTTAGACCAAAATCCTTCTAAAGAAGATTTACAGGACGCTGATTATTACGATATAGCATTAAAATCAATGGCTGATTTAGATCCAAACGCCAATGAAGATCAAGAAAATGAATTGAAGAGAATGGTGTCTTATTTTTTTGAAAAAGAAATTAAAAATGAACTTTTAAATGACCCTAATTTAATAGGAAAAACAAAGGAAGTTTATCTAACTGCTTCAGATGATTTAGACCAAGTCTTTAAAGGAAATTATCCAAGAGATTTACCTGAAGACCAAAGAAGAGTAAGCGATTATCAATTAAAAATTTTTGATCAACTTGTTGCAAATGGTAAGGTTGAAAGTAAATTTAATATAAGTTTTTTTACAAATGCTGACTCAAGAGAAGCTGAGCTAGCTGGAATAGCAAGTTCATTTATGGGCTCAATTTTTTCTATACTTGTTTGTTTAATGATAGCTTTTCCTGTTGCGGTTCTAGCTGCAATCTATCTTGAAGAATTTGCCCCTAAAAATAGATTTACTGATTTTATTGAAGTTAATATAAACAACTTAGCAGCGGTTCCATCTATAGTTTTTGGTCTATTAGGGTTAGGAGTTTTATTGGCTATATTTCAATTACCAAGGTCTACCCCATTAGTTGGAGGTATCACTTTGTCCTTAATGACCCTACCAACAATAATTATAGCTGCTAGAGCATCTTTAAAAGCAGTTCCACCAAGTATAAGAGAGGCAGCACTTGCTATGGGAGCAAGTCGAATGCAAACCACAATGCATCATACAGTTCCTCTCTCTATGCCTGGCACGTTATCAGGAACAATAATTGGTTTAGCTCAAGCTTTAGGAGAAACTGCACCCTTAATTTTAATTGGAATGGTTGCTTTTGTTAACACGATACCTGGATCACCCATGGATCCTGCTGCAAGCTTACCAGTTCAAATTTATATTTGGGCTGAAAGTGCCGAAAGGGGATTTGTAGAAAAAGTTTCGGCATGTATAATGGTCTTACTTGGCTTTTTAATAATAATGAATTTATTTGCCCAAATAATAAGACATAAGTTTGAGAAAAAATGGAGTTAAAATGATTAAGATTAAAGCAAAAGATGTTGATGTTTTTTATGGAAAAAAACAAGCGCTCTTTAATATAAGTTTAGATATTGAGGAAAATCAAGTAACGGCATTAATTGGTCCATCTGGTTGTGGTAAATCAACTTTCCTAAGATGTCTTAATAGAATGAATGATGTAATTGATATCTGTAGTGTTAAAGGAGAAATTTTAATTAATGATTTTAATATCAATGATAAAAGTTGTGATGTCGTAAGACTAAGAGAAAAAATTGGTATGGTTTTTCAAAAACCCAATCCTTTCCCAAAAACTTTATATGAAAATGTATCTTACGGTCCAACAATTCATGGTATGGCTCAATCAAAACAAGAAATGGATGAAATTGTTGAAACTAGTTTGAAAAAGGCTGCATTATGGGAAGAGGTAAAAGATAGGTTGCATGAACCTGGAACTGGATTATCTGGAGGACAACAGCAAAGACTTTGTATTGCTAGAGCGATTTCTGTAAGACCTGAAGTTATATTAATGGATGAACCTTGTTCAGCATTAGATCCAATAGCAACAGCACAAATTGAAGAATTGATTGATGAGTTAAAAAAAGAGCACACAATAATAATTGTAACTCATTCTATGGCTCAAGCAGCACGTGTTTCTCAAAATACAGGTTTTTTTCATTTAGGACAATTGATTGAACATGGATCTACTGATAAAATATTTAAGAATCCTGATAATAAAAAAACGCAAGATTATATAACAGGGAGGTTTGGATAATGTCTGAAGCACCACATACAGTCAAATCTTACGAAGAAGAACTAAAAAATCTTAATGCTAATATAATTAAAATGGGAAGTGCATGTGAAGATTCTTTAGGAAAAGCAATTCAAGCCATTACAACAAGAGATAACAATATTGCAGAAGCTGTTATTCAAGAAGATGAAAAAATAGATAAATATGAGACTTTAATTGAACAGCAAGTTGTGAATTTAATTGCTTTAAGACAACCTATGGCAATTGATTTAAGAGAGACAGTAACGGCTTTGAAAATGTCTTCAGATTTAGAAAGAATAGGTGATTTAGCAAAAAATATATCCAAGAGAACACTTTTGCTTAACGAAAATCTTCCAAAGAACTTGGTAGACTCATTGAATAGAGTATCTACCAATGTTCAAAAACAATTAAAATCAATATTAGATGCTTATCTAGAAAGATCTGCGCCAATGGCAGTAAATGTTTGGGAAGGTGATGAGCAAATAGATGATCTAACAAATCTTTGTATGCAAGAAGTTATAAAATATCTTAAAGAAAATGAAAAAAATTTAGAAGATGGAACCCATTTATTGTTTGTAACTAAAAACATAGAGCGTATTGGTGATCATACTACAAATGTTGCAGAACAAGTTTATTATTTAGTTAAAGGCGAATATTTAGAAGGTGATAGACCCAAGGGAACAGAGCCAATTGTAACCGGAGAAAAATGATTTATGTCAGCTCATGTTTTCATAGCTGAAGATGAAGCATCAATTGTTAGTTTGTTAAAGTACAATCTTGAAAAAGAAGGTTATAAAGTCAGTCATTCAGAAAATGGAGAAGATGCTCTTAAACAAATAAAATTAAAACAGCCAGATTTAATATTAATGGATTGGATGTTACCAGAATTATCTGGTGTTGAAATTTGTAAAAACTTAAAAAAAGATAATAAGTTTAATGATATTCCTGTCATTATGTTAACTGCAAAAGGGGAGGAAGAAGACAAATTAAAAGCATTTGATACAGGTGCAGATGATTATGTAACTAAACCTTTTAGTCAAAAAGAATTGAATGCTAGAATTAAATCTTTATTGAGAAGATCTAAACCTCAATCATCATCAGACATTGTAGAATTTACTGATTTAAAAATAGATCGGATTACAAAAAGAGTTTATAGAAAAGATAAAGAAATTACTTTGGGTCCAACTGAATTTAAACTCTTAGATTTTTTTATCAAAAATCCAAAAAGAGTTTATTCAAGAGAACAACTCTTAAACAATGTTTGGGGAGAAAATATATATGTTGAGTCTAGAACAGTTGATGTTCATATTAGAAGATTAAGACAAGCAATTAACATACAAAATACAAAACCTTTAATTAGAACAGTAAGATCAGCTGGTTATTCTTTAGAATCTTGAAGATCTTTGGGTCTTATAAATTTTTTTAATACTCCCTTTTTCTCAACTTCATTCCAGGATTTAATATCAAACTCAATTTTTGCAAATGCTGCTGTTGGGAATTTATAATTCATTAGTTTAAAATTATTCGTATTATGATTTTTTGTAAGATTTCGTACTAAATTTTTCACTGATGGTTCATGGTTTATAATCAAAATTGATTTATATTCACTGGATATTTCTTTAATTTTTTTTACAATTGCATTCTCATCAACTAAATATAAATCTTTTGAAAAATTAACTTTTTTTGGCTTATTAATTTTCTTGGATAAAATTTGAAAAGTTTTTTTTGTTCTTTTTGATGATGAAATTAATGCATAATCAAATTCAAATTTTTTTTTAACAAAAAATTCACAAATCATTTTTGCATTTTTCTTGCCTCTTTTAGTAAGTGGTCTATCAAAATCATTAATACTTAAATCATCCCAACTAGATTTTGCGTGTCTCATGACGTATAATTGATACATAAAATCTAAATATATGACTGCTTTAAAAAAACAACATAAAGAAGAGTTGAAATCTAAATATATAAATAGAGAGCTTTCTTGGTTAAAATTCAACGATAGAGTACTTTTAGAGGCGCAAAATATCGAAAATCCTCTTTATGAAAGAGTAAAGTTTTTATCAATTGCTGGGTCTAATCTAGATGAATTTTTTATGGTCCGTGTAGCTGGGTTATATAGTCAAATAAAACAAGAAGTTGACTCACTAAGCTCTGATGGTTTGACACCTGAAGAGCAAATGGATGAGGTAGTGCTTGAAACTAAGAATCTATTAAAAAAACAGAACAAAATTTTTATTCAACTGATTATGGAATTAAAAAAAAATAATATCAATTTAGTTAAACCAGTTAATTTAAATACTAAGGATAAAAAAAAACTTTTAGAAATATTTAAAGAAGAGATTTACCCTTTATTAACACCATCAGCAATTGATCCTGCACATCCATTTCCATTTATAATCAATCAAGGAAGAGCAATTGTAATGAAGTTAAGAAAAAAAAATAAAAAAAGGATTTTGAACTCAATAATAGTAATACCAAAAGCATTATCTAGATTTATTGAAATTGAGTCTTCAAAAAATCATAAGAAATTTGTGATTTTAGATGATGTAATAAGTTTTTTTGCTAATGAAATTTTTCCAGATCATGATTTAGAAAAGAAAATGATTTTTAGAGTAATAAGAGACAGCGATGTAGAGATTCAAGAGGAAGCAGAAGATTTGGTTAGATCTTTTGAATTGGCTTTAAAAAGACGTAGAACGGGTGATATTGTTCGTTTAGAGGTTCTTGAAAATAGTGATAACGAATTGATAAGATTTATAATTAATAAATTAGATATAAATCCTGACTATATTTATGATGTTGCTGGCCTTGTTGGAATTCAAGATATAGATCAAATATGTAAAGTAAAAAATCCAAAATTAAGATTTAAACATTTTACACCTAGAGAAGTTGAAAGATTAAAAGAATATAATGATAATTTTTTTGAAACTATTAAAAAGAAAGATTTAGTTGTTCATCATCCTTTTGAAACATTTGACTCAGTAATTGAATTTTTAAACCAAGCAGCAAATGATAAAAAAGTTATAGCTATAAAACAAACTCTATATAGAACAACTCTAGACTCACCTATTGTTAAAGCTTTAATAACAGCTGCAGAAAACGGAAAAACAGTTACCGCTTTAATTGAAATTAAAGCTAGATTTGATGAGGAAGCTAATATTCAACTATCAAGAAGTTTAGAAAAAGTAGGTGTTCAAATTGTTTATGGTTTTGCTAAATATAAAACTCATGCAAAATCATCATTAGTTTTAAGAAGAGAACAGGGTAAAATACAAACTTATTTTCATTTAGGAACTGGCAATTATCATCCAGTAAATGCTAAAATTTATACTGATTTGTCTTTATTTAGTTGTGATAAGAAAATGGCATCAGATGTTGAAAAGTTTTTCAATTATGTGACAGGATACGCAAAACCAAAAAATTTAAATAAAATTTCTATTTCGCCAGTAAATATGAGGCAAACCTTAAATGAAAATATTGATGCTGAAATTAAAAATTCTAAAAATGGAAAATTTGCAGCTATTTGGGCAAAAATGAACTCTTTAGTAGATCCAGAAATTATTGATAAATTTTATGAAGCTTCGAATGCTGGTGTAAAAATTCATTTATTTGTAAGGGGTGTTTGTTGTTTAAGACCAGGAGTAAAAGATAGATCAGAAAACATATTTGTAAAAAGTATCATAGGAAGATTTTTAGAGCATTCTAGAATTTATTGTTTTAGTAATGGTACAAAAAAAATGCCTAATAGAAATGCAAAAGTATATATTTCGTCAGCTGATTTAATGCCGAGAAATTTAAATCGAAGGGTAGAACTTTTAGTCCCAATTGAAAATGAGACTGTTCATGAACAGATCTTAGATCAAATAATGTTGGCAAATTATCTTGATACTAATCAGAGCTGGGAACTTGAAGCTGATGGTAATTATAAAAAAATTAAATATAGTAAGAGCGATTCCTTTTCAGCTCATGAATATTTTATGAATAATCCGAGCTTATCTGGAAGAGGTAAAGCTAAACTAAGAATGCAGCCTAAACAACTGCACTTAAGATTGATTAAAAGTGGAAGTAATTAAAAGTAAAAATAGTTTAAAATTAAATCAGGCTAAATTAGCTATAATAGACATTGGATCAAACTCTATAAGAATGCTAATTTATGAAGATTTCAGTTCTTCTCGTGTGCCTTTTTTTAATGAAAAAGCAGTTTGTGAACTTGGAAAAAATTTAGATAAATCGAAAAAACTTCACAGATCTGGTACTGAATATGCTTTAAAAGTTTTAAAAAGATTTTCTGAAATTTTAAATGTTTCAAAAATCACAAATCTAAAGATTATTGCAACAGCAGTTATAAGAGAAGCAACTGATACAAAACCTTTTATTGATGAAGTTGAAAAACTTTTTAAAACTAAGATTAATATATTATCAGGCGAAGAAGAAGCTAAATGCACAGCTGAGGGAGTAAAAATAGGTTTTGAAAATGTTGATGGATTAGTTGCTGACCTTGGCGGTGGTAGTTTGGAGTTAGCCCGAGTTGAAAACAATATAGTAACCAATAAAACCTCATTACCTGTTGGTGTTTTAAGATTAATGAATAATCCTATAGTTAAAAAAAGAAATTTAGCAAAATATATTAAAAAATTATTAAGAGATGAAAAATGGCTCTCAAAAAAGAAATTTAATAATTTATATTTAGTTGGAGGTACTTGGCGTGCATTATTTAAATTACATCTTTTTCAAAATAATCATCCAGTACACATAATTCATCAATATAGTATTGATAATAATGTTTTATCTAAGTTTGTTGAAAAAATTTCTTCTTTTAATAAATCCAAACTTAAAACAGTTGAGTATATTTCAAAATCTAGAACACCATATTTACCTTATAGCTGTATTATACTTGATGAAATTATGAAAGTTTCAAATCCAAAAAAAATTATTTGTTCTATCAGTGGTTTGCGTGAAGGATCTTTATCAATTGACCATTTTAAAGATGTAAAAGAATCTGAAATTTTTTACAAAGCAATTGAGAAGGTTGCGCAAAAAAGAGGTGATTTAGGGTCAAATTATAAAAAATATTATGATTTTATTCATCCAGTTTTTGAAGGTAATGAGCACTTTAATAAGAAATTATTATATCTGGCATGTGTATTAAGTCATATGGATTGGGGATTGGGAGCATTTCAAAAAGCTGAATTGGTATTTCAAGAAACGATAAATACTCCTTTACTTAGATTGACTCATAAAGAAAGAATACAATTAGCTTTGTCATGCTATTGGCGGTACTGTAGTATCAAGTATAATCCAAAGATCGAGTATTTAACTTTTTTGAATAATAATGAAATTTTTTCAAGCAAACAAGTTGGTGCAGCATTGAGATTTTCACAATCATTGACCTCGATATCTACGATATTTCTTGAAGAGTTTAAATTGTATAAAAGAGGTAATGCTGTATTTTTAAAAATTTCATCACAACATCAAGAAATAATTTCAAAACAAGTTACCAAAAGATTTAAAGCTCTTGCTAGAGAATTATTTTTAGAGCCAAGAGTAATTTATTCAAATAATTCAAAATAAACTTAAATTAATTAAACTTTAATAATAAGTAAATATTTCTGTAACTTAATCTTTTTAAGATAATTTATAAAATTTAAATATTCATTATTTTTTCCCCTGTTAAATTTTGTTAATTAGCTTCTTTCTTCCTTCTCATTTAAGAGAAGGAAGAAAGACAATTTGGAATTAATTATTTATAGATGCAGGAGACTGCTCTGCATTCTTCTTAGCAAGTTTTTTTGCTTTTTTTTCAGCAACCTTTTTTTCTAGTCCAGCAATTTTAATATTAAGGCTTGATAATTTTTTTTCTTTAGCTGTAATTTTATTTTTAAGTTTATCAATTGATTTTAATATTTTTGTTTTTTTCTTTTCATTCTTTTTTAGTTTTTTTCTCATTACTGCCTCCGAATTATTTGATACTTAATTTAATCATATAATCCTAAAATAAAAAGGATATTTTGTTACAACCTATAGTTTATAGTTTTTTAAGACCTGTTATTAAATAAAAAAACATTGCTATATGAGAACTATTATTGAATTTTTGATTTAATATTAATTTAAATATCTCTCTTTGATTAAAAAGATGAATTCTAATACCTTGTTCTGGTTTCGAAATTTTAATTAAGTCTTCTGTGTAATAACCAGTAATTTTAGTAGTTAGTCTTCCAGGTTCAGTATAAAAAGTTATTATTTTACTCAATTTTGATCTTGATCTATATCCTGTTTCTTCTCTTAATTCCTTATATGCTGATTGCAGAGTTGTTTCCTTTTTTTCCACTATGCCAGAAGGAAACTCGTAATTAATTTTATTAATTGGAACTCTTTTTTGGGAAACTACTACATATTTGTCTTTAATCTTAGGTATTACTAATGAAAGATTAGAAGTTTTAAGATAATGATAAAACTCTTTTTTTTTAAATTTTTTGTTAATTAAACTTATTCGATTGGTAAGTTTTATATTTTTCAATTTTTTTCTAAAAATAACTTTTTAACAATAAGTACAGCAATTAACATTCCAATAAGCTCAGCTAAAATATAATAAGGAGTATTTAAATAACTAATACCAGTAAAAGACTCTGTAAATGTTCTAGCAATTGCAACAGCTGGATTTGCAAATGAAGTTGAGGAAGTAAACCAATAACCAGCAGTAATATAAAGACCAACACTAGCTGCAGTAGCAATTTTGCCTGACTTCATTGAACCAAAAATTATTGTTATAAGCCCTAATGTTGCTATTACCTCAGATGTGAATATATAAACCCCATCTCTTGACTTAGTAGATAATTCATAAATCTCATGTTCAAAAAAGAAATTAGCTAAACCAACACCAATTAAGCAACCAACTAATTGAGCAATAATATAAAAGGGTAATAGTTTCTTTTTTAATTTACCTGTTATTGTCATTGCGATACTTACAAATGGATTAAAGTGAGCTCCTGATACATCAGCAAATACTGTAATGAGCACAAATAAACCTGCTCCTGTTGCTATAGTATTAGCTATTAACATCACAGCAACATCATTAGTTAAGTTTTCAGCCATTAAACCTGAGCCAACAATAATCATCACTAAAAAACAACTGCCTAATAATTCAGCAAGAAAATAGCGGCTTTTATTTTTCATAAAGCAGTTCCTTTATTCTTTTATGAATATTATTGTAAACTTTTTCTATTATTTCATCTTTTTTATTTAAGTCGTTTGTTTCATTAAGTAATTTAACAGGATCCTCTATGTCCCAATGAATTATCTGATCTTTATTTGGCCAAATAGGACAGACTTCGTTATTGGCATTATTACAAACTGTAATCACATAATCCATTTTAATTTGACCATTAATAAACTCATCAAAATTTTTAGATCTATAATTTGAAAGATCATAATGTTTTGATAATAAATAATTCTTCACATCATCATTTATTTTTCCTGTTGGATTACTCCCAGCACTAAAACCTTTGTACAAATCGTCATACTCATTATTTATAATACTTTCAGCAATAATACTTCTTGCTGAATTACCTGTGCAAACAAACAATATATTCTTCATTTAAAAAATAATCTTATAAACTCCAATAACAAATAATGGAATTTGTAATCCAAAGTTTGTTAGTATCGCTTTATCTTTGCTCATAAATCCAGCTATAGTCCATCCAACAACTCCTAATCCATGAAAATATATATTTAATGGATATATATTTAAATTTGTAAGAAGTATTCCTACTAAAACTAGAAACGTACTGATCCACTTTAGATATTTTTTTATAAACATAAAATCCCCTTCCGTTGTTATTATTTCAGTTATGTTAAGAATTTATTACAGTTTATAGGAAAAATAATTTTATTTTGTTTCTTCCCAATCAAATCTTGGAAAAGAATCAAAAATTTTAAATATGCCATCCGACCATTGATCACAGACCTTAGAATATTCAGTATCAGTGATATTTAAGCATTTTTGTGAGGCAATTTTATATTCATCTTTTTTATAGACAGCAAAATCAATAGGAGGGCCAACTGTTAAATCACTTTTTAATGTTGAGTCCATTGAAATTAGAGCACAACGTGATGCATCACCAATAGATACGCTAGGTTTTATAACTCTATCTAAAATAGGTTTACCGTATTTTACTTCTCCAATAACTAGATAAGGTTTGCTATCAGCTGGTTTAATATAATTTCCTTGAGAGTACACTAAATACAATTCTAAAGGTTGACCTTTGATCTGACCACCAACTAAAAATGACGAACCTAATAAAACAGTATCTGTGTTTATTCCCCTAGGTGCTGAATGTTCAATATTTAATGATCCAATGTAGGATGCAATTTGATCAAAATCTTTACAGGTATTTAAATTCATTATTCCACTTTCGCCTTTAAGGTCTTTTTCAATAGACTTGTATACTGCTTGAGATGTACCTAAGTTTCCAGAGGTGACTATAATGACACTTCTATCACCAACATCATGAACAAACATTTTTGAGTATATATTGACATTATCTAACCCTGCATTTGTTCTAGAGTCTGAGGCAAAAACTATTCCGTCTTGAGCTTTAATGCCAACACAATAAGTCATAAGTACTATTAATATTTATTAATTAATTAACATATAATTAAATTCAAGCATAGCTGATATAACTATATCGCAATTGATTGTTTAATCTAATTATTAAACAATCTTATAATGAGCGGTAAACTCTGGGATAATTATAATGCCACTAAAGCATATGATGGTTATTTTACTAATGAGAACAAATTAAGAAAACATGCCGTTATAATTTCAAGTATATTAGAAAGATATGGAAAAGAAAAACTTCAAGAAATTGAAAAAAATTGTCAAAGTACTATCAGCGCTAGAGGAATAAATTTTAGAGTTTATGCTGCTAATAACAGAGCAGAGGAAAAGAAATGGCCGTTAGATATTATTCCAAGAATAATTCCTAAATCACAATGGAATAAGGTGACCAAAGGTTTAAAGCAAAGAGTAAAGGCTTTAAATTTATTTATTGATGATGTCTATAATCAAAAGAAAATTTTTAAAGATAACGTTATTCCTCGAGAAATTATTTTTAATTCACCTTACTATGTAAAAGAATGTGAAGGGTTTTCACCTAAATATAAATCTTGGGCAAACATATCTGGAGTAGATTTAATCAGAAATAAAAACGGAGATTATCTAGTTTTAGAGGATAATTTAAGAGTGCCATCTGGGGTTTCTTATATGCTTGAGAACAGAATGGTAATGAGAGATGTTTTTCCTGAACTTTTTACGAGATATAAAGTTGCATCAATACATCAATACACCAACAAACTTTTTAATTGTATGAATGAATGTATTCCTAAAAAAACTGCTCATCCACATATGGTAGTTTTGACACCAGGTATTTATAATTCTGCTTACTTTGAACATTCTTTTTTAGCAGAGCAAATGGGAATTGCATTGGTAGAGGGAAAAGATTTATTTGTTGAAAATGATAATGTTTATATGAAAACTGTAAAAGGTCCTTTGAAAGTTGATTGCATATACAGAAGATTAGACGATAATTTCTTAGATCCCAAAGCTTTTAATAAAGATTCTCTCATTGGTGTTCCTGGATTATTCAAATGCTGGTTAAAAAAGAATGTAGGTATAATAAATGCTATTGGTACAGGTGTTGCTGACGATAAGGTAGTTTATTCATATGTAAATAAGATGATAGTTTATTATTTAGGCGAACAACCTATTTTAAATCAAGTTGAGACATATTTGTGTCATGACGAAAATCAAAAAAAGTATGTTTTAGAAAATTTATCTAAACTAGTAGTTAAACCTGCAAATGCTTCAGGTGGTTATGGAATTATGATAGGTCCTAAAGCCTCAACTAAAGAAAGAGAGGAAGTCGCAGAAAAAATTAAAAAGTGTCCTCGAGAATATATTGCGCAACCTCTAGAAACTTTGTCTACTGCTCCAACAATTACTGATAAAGATATAGAACCAAGGCATCTAGACTTAAGACCATTTGTTTTAAGTGGTAAAACTAATTATGTTACCACTGGTGGACTGACTAGAGTTGCACTCAGAAAAGGAAGTACTATTGTCAATAGTTCCCAGGGTGGTGGTTCAAAAGACACTTTGATTGTTGAATAGAAGTATTTTATTTAACTTTACATTTTTTACATAATCCAAAAAATTCAAGATTATATTTAATGTATTTCATGCCATCTTTATCCTTAAAATTAGCTAAATATTTTGAGAGACTATCACTACTTATTTCTGTTACTTTTTCACAAATTTCACAAATTGAAAATGCAGTGGCTTTAGCTACCTGACAACTTGAATTATGACATGCGATAAAGGCATTGCGACTTTCAATTTTGTGGATTTTTCCTATTTCAACCAACTTATCTAACGCTCGATAAACTTGTAGAGGAGCTTTAATACCTTTTTTTTGAACATTATAAAGTATCGTGTAAGCTTTAAGTGGCTCAGGTGATTTGTTAATCAAATCAAAAATAATTTGCTGATTTTTTGAAAGGGTTTGCATTTTTCCCATTTTACCAATTCCTCACTAATTTTTCAATTTAATTGATTGTTTAATTTTGAATAATGAAAGTATAAATAATAATAAGGCTGCAGTTATAATTGATGGACCTGAGGATGTATTAAATTCTAAAGATGTGAACAAACCTATAATGACAGATAATAATCCTCCTATAATTGAGTAGATAACCATTTTCTGCGGACTAGTTGAGATATTTCTAGCCATTGCAGCTGGTATAATTAACATCCCTGTTATTAATAACAATCCTACCATTTTTATTGAAATCGCAATGATCGCTGCCATTAGAATTGTAAATATTGCTTTAGCTCTATCAGGGTTTAGACCTTCGGCTTCTGCTAGTTCATAATTTACCGTTGAGGCAAATAAAGGTTTCCAAATGAATTTTAAAGTTAATAGAATCAATGCACCTCCTATCCAGATAATTAATAAGTCGTCTACTGAAACTGCTAAAATATCTCCAAATAATAATCCCATAATGTCAAATCTGATAAATGTCAAAAAACCTATAACAACAAGTCCAACGGCTAGAGATGAATGAGCTAGAAGGCCCAACAAAGCATCACCTGGTAGATTGGTTTTTTTTTGTAGTTGAATTAAAATAAGTGCTATCAGTGATGAAATAATAAATACTGATAATGCAATATTAAATTCCATTGTAAAAGCTAATGTGACACCTAATAATGCGGAGTGAGCCAATGTATCCCCAAAATAAGATAATCTTCTCCAAATCACAAAACAACCAAGAGGTCCCGTTACTAAAGCAACTCCAATTCCAGCTATCAAAGCTCTTATAAAAAAATCATCAAACATTTAATTTTTTTTAATTTCACCCTCATCTGTATGAATATGGTCGTGCTTATGTTCATATCTTGACAATATTTGTGAAGCTTGTTCACCGAATAAAGCTTTATACTCATTGTTTTTTGCAACATCTAATGGAGATCCTGAGCAACAGACATGGCCGTTTAAACAAACGACATGGTCTGTTGCACTCATCACAGTATGTAAATCATGAGAAATTAATAGAATGCCACAATTTAATTCATCAGAAATTTTCTTAATTAGTTCATATAAAGCAATTTCACCAGTAAAATCTACTCCTTGCACTGGTTCATCAAGCACTAATAGATCAGGTTTTTTTGATATAGCTCTAGCAAGCAGCACTCTTTGAAACTCACCACCAGATAAATCTCCTAAATTTTTATCTTTTAAATGAACTACACCAGTTAAAGACAAAGCTTCGTCTATTGTCTCATTATTTAGATTTTCAGTTAACACCATAAAATCATTTACCCTTAGCGGTAAAGTCCAATCAATGGAGATTTTTTGGGGAACATATCCTACTTTATTAGTATATTTTTCAACCTCTCCCTCAATTTTTTTATAAATTCCTAAGGCAATTTTTGCTGTAGTACTTTTACCTGATCCATTAGGTCCAATGAGTGTAACTATTTTACCTTTTTCAACTTGTAGTGAGACCCCTTTGACTAACCATTTATCATTAATCTGTAGACCAGCATCATTTAATTTTACCAATATATTTTGATTAGACCTCATTTTTTTTCTTGACTAATAATTGTTATATTATTACATAATGTTATATTATAACAATTTTAATTAATAAAACTATGAAAACAATAAAAAAACTACCCTTGATATTATCATTATTATCATTCCTAACAATTTTTACGCCTGCTAATGCCGAAATAAAAGTAGTAGCAACAATTAAACCAATTCATTCTCTTGCAAGTTATCTTATGGACGGCGTTGGTAAACCAGATTTAATCGTTGATGGTTATGCTTCACCACATGGGTTTGCACTTAAGCCATCACATGCAAAAATGATACAAAATGCTGATATTATATTTTGGGTAGGTGAAGACATAGAAAGTTTTTTAGAGAAACCATTAAAAACTATTGCAAAAAAAGCTGAAAAAATTGAATTAATGGAAATTAAAGGTTTAACCAAACTAAAATTTAGAGAAAGAAATATTTTTGAAGAACATGACCATGGTCATAAAGAAGACGATCATGATGATCATGCAAAAAAAGAGGATGACCACGATGATCACGACCATGATAAAAAGGAAAAAGAACATGGTCATGATGAACACGGACATGACGATGATCATAAAAAGGAAGGTCACGATGATCACGGTCATGAAGGACACGCGCATGGTGAATTTGATCCACATATTTGGTTGGATCCAATGAATGCAAAAGTAATTTTAAGTGAAATGGTAGAGCATTTAATTGAAAATGATCAAAAAAATGAGGCAAAGTATAAAGCAAATTTAAAAAAAGCTCATAAAGATTTAGATAAATTAACTAAGAAAGTTAAATCTGAATTAAATAAGGATTTTAAATCAGTAGTCTTCCATGATGCCTATCAATACTTTGAAAAAAGATTTGGTATAAATATTCTTGGAGCATTTACAGTAAATACAGACGTTATGCCAGGTGCTGAGCAATTAGCTGAAATCAGAGAGGTAATTGAGCATGATAAAGTTAGTTGTATATTTTCAGAGCCTCAATTTAATCCTGAAATTATTAAAGCTGTAGCAAAAGATACTAATGTTGCAACAGGTGTAATCGATCCATTAGGAGCTACACTTGATCCAGGTAAGGATTTATATTTTGATTTAATTGGTAATATGTCAAAATCTTTCAAAGGTTGTTAATTAGAAATTGATCTTTAGTTATAAATAATATCTAATAATGGGATGAGTACAGTTTCCCTAACTTTAGATGAAATTTTTGATTTAGCTAAAAAAACTTTACTAGCTAATGGTTGTGATGATGAAACAGCTTCTATTTTGTCTGACCTAATTAGAAATGCCGAAAGGGATGGATCTTTATCTCATGGTTTGTTTAGATTACCTGCATATGTAAGTGGTTTAAAAAGTGGAAAAATTAATGGTAAAGGAAAGCCTGAAATTAAAAAAATTTCTTCATCAGTTATAAAAGTCCAAGGGAATAATTGTTTAGCACCAGTAGTTTTAAATAAAGGATTGCCTGAATTAGCTAAGGCCGCAAAAGAAAATGGCGTAGCAGTGCTAGCAATAAATAATTCTCATCACATGGCAGCGATGTGGCCTGAAACAGAAAAGTTAGCAGAGGAAGGTTTGGTTGCCTTTGCTTGCACATCTTACAAACCTGCTGTAGCACCTGCTGGTGCAATCAAACCATTGTTTGGAACCAATCCAATTTCATTTGCTTGGCCACGACCTGGTAAAACTCCAGTTGTTTATGATATGGCCACAGCATCAATGGCGATGGGGGAAGTCCAAGTTGCTAAAAGAGAAGGACACAAGGTTCCACTTGGAACTGGTTTAACTAAAGATGGTAAAGAAACTACTGATCCAGGCGCAATTGCAGATGGTGGCGTATTACTTCCTTTTGGAGGTTACAAAGGTTCAGCAATAGCAATGATGGTTGAGTTAATGGCTGGTGCTTTGGTTGGTGATAATTTTAGTTTTGAAACAGCGGCTAAAGATAATAATGATGGTGGACCACCTAGTGGGGGAGAATTTATCATTGCAATTTCACCTGACAAAACTTCAGGAACAAATTGGCAAAAACATGCAGATGAATTTTTTGATAAAATGAAATCTTTTGATGGAGTTAGACTTCCAGGTGAAAGAAGACACAAAAATAGATTAGATAAAGGCCCTCGAAATATTAATGAAGACTTGGTTAATAAAATAAAATCTCTAAGCTAAAGTAATTTCAATTGGTGTATGATCTGAAGGTTTTTCACGACCTCTTGGATCTTTATTAATATTTATACCTTTAATTTGATCAATTAAAGAATTTGAAACTAGGAAGTGATCAATTCGCATTCCATTATTTTTTTGCCAAGCACCTCTCATGTAGTCCCAAAAGGTATAACCTTCCTTAGTTTCATTAAAATGTCTATAGACATCACTAAAACCAAGGTTGATCATTTCTCTTAATTTTTTTCTGATTTCCAATCTAAACAAAGCATCATCCTCAAAACTTTTTGGATTATAAACATCTTCAGCTGCTGGAATAATATTAAAATCTCCAGCAAGAATAATATTTGAATTTTTTTTACTTAAACTCTTTAATTGTTTAATTAAATCATCCAACCATTGTTTTTTGTATTTATATTTATCCGTATCTACAGGATTTCCATTAGGTGTATAAATGTTTATTATTTGAATATTTTTCTTTTTATACTCCACTTCAGCTGAAATTATTCTCGATTGCTTTAGTTTATCTTTAATTAAGTCAGTTTTAATATTTTTTAATTTGCCTTTAGATACAATTGCAACCCCATTATAACTTTTTTGACCGAATACGTGACTTTCGTAATCCATTGCTGAAAAATCATCATAGGGAAAGTTTACATCCTCTGTTTTGATTTCCTGCATCATTAGAATATCTGGTTTATATTTTAAGATATAACTTTTGATATTATCTATACGAGCTCTCACAGAATTTACATTCCATGAAGAAATAATCATTAAAGAGAAAAAGAAACACCACAACCACAAGATGACTTAGTTTGTGGATTTGTTATCTTAAATTGTTCACCAATTAATTCTGAAACATAATCAACTTCAGAGCCTTTTAATAAATCTGCTGAAGTTTTATCAATTAAAATATTTTCAAAGTTTAAATCATCTTTTGATTTTTCTTTATCAAAAGTGAATTCGTATTGAAATCCTGAGCAACCACCACCTTTGATAGCGATTCTAAAAAAAGACCCTTTATCTTTTTTAGACAGCAAAACATTGATCTGTTTTAGTGCTTTATCAGTAAATTTAATTTCTTTAATCATAATTGATCACTGGTATTAGTAATATAATACTTAATATTTTAATTTAAAGCATGAAAAAATACTCAAAGATAGGTCAATTCAAAAGTAAAGGTAGGATATTTAAGGAATCTTTGTCAAAATATAGATCACCTTATCAAAGAGATAGAGATCGTATTATTCATAGTGCTTCATTTAGAAGATTGAAACATAAAACGCAGGTATTTGTTAATACTGAAGGGGATCATTATAGAACTCGAATTACTCATTCTATGGAGGTTGCTCAAATAGCAAGATCCATCGCTAGATATTTCAGTTTGAACGAGGACTTAGCAGAAACACTCAGTTTAGCGCACGATTTGGGCCACACTCCTTTTGGCCATGCAGGTGAAGATGCTTTAAATGAATGTATGAGCATTCATGGAGGATTTGATCACAATTTACAAACATTAAGAATTGTTATGTTTTTAGAAAATAAGTATTTAAAATTTAGTGGCTTAAATCTCTCTGTTGAAACATTAGAAGGACTTTTAAAACACAATGGTCCAGTTGAAGATTTTCATTTAGTTGATGAATTGATAGGTGTTAAAAAATTTAAAAACATGATTAATTTTAATACCTTTCCTTCACTAGAGGCCCAAATTTCATCTATATCTGATGATATTGCTTATAATAACCATGATATACAAGATGGCATTAAAGCAAACTTATTTAGACTAGAAGAATTAGTAGAAATAGATTTTTTTAAAAATATTTATAGAAAATATAAAAAAAAGATTAACAAAAAAAATTACAAAATTGCAACTTACCAAATTATAAGAGACTCAATTGACTTAATGATCAAAGATTTAATAAGTAATACCATCAAGAATCTTAATCAAAATCGAGTTCGACATCATTACTTCTATTTAACATAATGAATCGAG